>JBJTWN010000141.1:0-11107 GCA_046081785.1 Cyanobium sp. | reverse complement strand
GAGGGGAAGGGGGGGTGTCCCCCCTTGGGGGGGGACCCGCGCAGCTATCGCTGGCAGGCGAGCCGCATGCCCCTGCAAGGCATGGTGTTGGCCCTGGGGCAACAACGGCTGGAGACCCTCCAGGGCGTGCTGGACGGCAAGGGGACCCTCGGCTTCCAACCCCTGGCCTTCCAAGGCGATGTGGTGCTGAGCCAGCCTCGCTTTGTTGGATTGGCGGGCCGACGGGTGCAGGCCCGGGTCTCCTACGCCGACCGCGCCTACCGGCTGCGCGGCATCGCCGAGCCCCTGGGGGCTGGCAGCATCGACATGAGCCTGGAGGGCCGCTGGCAGGGCCCCTTTCGTGCCCGCTTCCAAGCCCGCCAACTCGATGCCCAAATCTTCCGCGACCTGCTTGCGGTTTCCGGCAAGAGCCGTGCCGGCCAAGCCCGCCGCTGGGGCATGGCGGAGGATTTGGGCCGTTTGGTGTGGGACACCCTCGGCGACAGCCTCGATGCTCAGTTGCTGGCCCTCGATCGCGCCAAGGAGATCACCCGGCAACGCAACCAGGCCCTGAACCGTCCGGTGGGAATCGCCTCGCTTCTGGCCGCCTTGCAAACCAGCGTGGATGCGGACCTCACGGTGCAAGGGCCGGATTGGCAGCGCGCCCAGGTGAATCTCCAGGGGAACGGCCACCTTTGGGTGGGTCTTCCAGATCGGGATCAGGCGCTCACCAGCACTCCCTTCGCGGTGCGGCTGGAAGGACCGCTGCGGGGGGGGAGCGGCAGCTTCCAACTGGGAGGCTTGCCCCTTGGCCTCTTGGCCCTGCTCACCCCTGTTCCAGAGACCTTGCGGGGCCAGCTGGCCCTGAGCGGCCGCTACCGGCTGGGGTCAAAGCCCAGGCTGGAGGTGGCCCTTGCTCTGGTCGATGGGGCCATCGGCCCGGCACCGCTGACGCTGGAGCGGGGCGAGGTGACCCTGGAGCAGGGCACGGTGAAGGTGAATCTGGCGGCCAGGGGTGGAGGCGCGGCCAATGCGGTCACCCTGGTGGGCACCATCCCTCTCAATCCTCGCAGTGGGGGGCTGGAACTCCGTGTCGCCAGCCGGGGGGATGGGCTGCGGGTGTTGACCCAGCTGGCGGGGGAGTCGATCGCCTGGAAGCGCGGCAGCACCGATCTGCAATTGCTCGTGCGGGGCAGCTTGAGCAATCCCATCGCCAACGGCTTCATCCGATTGCGCGGAGGGGAATACCAGCTCGTGGGCCAGACCCTTTCCGATGTGGAGGCGACGGTGTTGTTTGATTTCGAGCAGGTGTTGGTGCAGGAGCTGCGGGCGCGGGCTGGGCGGCGGGGGGTGATCCAGGCGGAGGGTCGCATCGGCCTGTGGCGCCAGCTCAGTGCCGAGCCCACCCTGGCGCTGCAGCTCAAGGAGGTGCCCTTTGCCATGAGCCGCATCGCGGCCCGCAGCGATGGACGGCTCACGCTTGGCGGCAGTCTGGGCGCACCGGTGCTCGGAGGGGAGCTCACCATCAGCCGCGGCAAGATCAATGCCCAGCCCGGCCAGCTCTCCGCCACCGAACCGGTGTCGAACAGCCCGGCCCAGCCGCGCTCCCTGGCCCAGCTGTTGGAACAGAAATGGGATTTCCAGGAGCCCCTGGTGCTCCTGGGCCCGCAGATCGAATCGGTGGGCGCCGTGCGGATGGAGGAGGCCATCCCCCGGCTCCCCTGGCTCAGCTTTCAGGGCCTGCAGCTGCGCTTTGGCCCCGATCTGCGGGTGGTGGTGCCCAATGTGGCGAGCTTCAACACCGGCGGCGCGGTGCGGATCAGCGGCCGCCTCGATCCCAGCCTGCGGGCCAGTGGGGTGGTGCGGCTCCTCTCCGGCCGCCTGAATCTCTTCACCACCAGTTTCAGCCTCGATCCCGATGCGCCCAACGTGGCGGTGTTCACCCCATCCCTGGGGCTGATGCCCTACCTGGACATCGCCCTGCGCACCCGCATTGCCGACAACCTCGGGCTCGTGGCGCCCAGCGGTTTCGGCGAATCCCAAACCGGCGGGAGCCTGGCCACAGGCCTGGCCGCCGGTGTTCCCGAGAGTGGTTTTTCCTCCCTGCGCCAGCTCAATTTGATCCTGGTGACGATGAGCGTCAGCGGGCCGGCGGATCGCATCGCCGACTCCATCCGCCTTTCGAGCAATCCGCCCCTCCCCCAGGAGCGACTCGTGGCCCTGATCGGCGGCAACACCCTGGCGGGTCTGAGCCAGGGAGGGGCCGGCACGGCCCTGGCCACCGTGGTGGGCCAGTCACTGCTCTCCCCACTGCTGAGTGGCTTGAGCGATGCCCTGGGGCAACGGGTGAGCCTGGCGCTCTACCCCACCTACATCAATCCTGAGATCGCCAATGCCTCCGTGCGCCAATCCCGCCGGCTGCCCCCCCAGCTGGTGTTGGGGGCGGAGGTGGGGGTGGACATCACCGACCGGCTCAATCTCTCGGTGCTGGCCGCGCCAAACCGCTCCGATGTGGCACCCCAGGTCACGCTCAACTACAAGGCCTCCGAGGCCCTCAATCTGGAGACCTTTGTCGATACGCTCGGCGCCTGGGGCACCCAGCTGCGGCTGTTGATTCGCTTCTGAGGGCGTCCCTTGGCATGGGAGCATGGCGCCTTGTGCCTGCACCACCCGGGGCCTGGATGATCGCTGCGGCTACAGCTTCCCCGGAGCGGGCTCCAGGTTCCCAGCTGATCGGGGTTGACCTGGGGGGAACGGCCATCAAGCTGGGGCGCTTTGATCGCCACGGCATGGTGTTGGCGGAGTTGGATGTGCCCACACCGCAGCCCTCCGTGCCTGGCGCGGTGGCGGTGGCCATCGCTGAGGCGGTTGAACAGCTCGATCCCAAGCGCCTGGCCGACCGGGTGGGCATCGGTTTGCCCGGCCCCACGGATGCGGCCGGGCGGGTGGCGCGCCTCGCCATCAATCTGGAGGGCTGGCAGGAGGTGCCCCTGGCGGATTGGCTGGAGCCCGAGCTGGAGCGGCCGGTCACCCTGGCGAACGATGCCAACTGCGCCATGGTGGGCGAGGCCTGGCTGGGGGCCGCCCGAGGCTGCCGCCATGCGATCCTGCTCACCCTGGGCACCGGGGTGGGGGGTGGCATCTGGCTGGATGGCGCGCTCTACACCGGCCCCGCCGGTGCCGCTGGCGAATTGGGTTTGATCGCCGTGGATCCCGAGGGGCCGCCGTGCCGCAGCGGCAATCGGGGCTCCCTGGAACAGCACTGCAGCATCGCTGCCTTGGCACGGTTGAGTCCCCTCGATCCGGTGGAGCTGTGCCGGAGGGCCGAGGCGGGGGATGGACCAGCCCTTGCCGTATGGGAGCGCTATGGCCGCTGGTTGGGGATCGGGCTGAGTTCGTTGATCTACGTGCTCACGCCGGAGCGGGTGTTGATCGGCGGCGGGCTGAGTGGTGCGTTTCCCCTCTTTCTGCCGGCGGCCTGGCGGGAGATTGAAGCGCGGGTGTTGCTGCCCAGCCGGGAGGGGCTGGTGATCGAGCGCTGTGCCCTGGGCAATGGCGCCGGCCGTCTCGGCGCGGCCCGCCTGGCTTTGGATCGGCTCGTGCCAGGTTGAGACGTGGCGGCCTCAATCGTCGCCGAAACGGCGCACAAACCAGCTCTTCACCAGCTGGGTGAGGCAGGCATAGGCCAGCAGGATCAGGAGCAGCCAGCCGAAGTAGGCGGCCGGCAGCGGCACCAGGCCGAGTCCCGCGCCGATGGGCGTGAAGGGGATGCTGATGCCAATGGCCATCACCACCAGGGTGATCAGAGCCATCAAAGGCTCGGGGTTGCTCTGCAGGAATGGGATGCGAGCCGTGCGGATGATGTAAACAATCAGCGTCTGTGTGAGCAGGCTTTCCAAAAACCAGCCGCTCTGAAACAGGCTTTGCTGGTCTGGCGAATTGGCTCCAAACACAAACCAGAGCACGGCAAATGTGATGTAATCAAAAACCGAGCTGACCGGTCCAAGAATCAGCATGAAGCGACGCAGTTGGGGGAGTTTCCATTGGCGCGGTCGGCTGAGATATTCAGGGTCAACTCGGTCGAAGGGAATGCCTGTCTGCGAGAAGTCGTAGAGGAGATTATTGAGCAGAATCTGCAGCGGTAGCATCGGCAAAAAAGGCAAAAGGATGCTTGCGCCGAGCATGCTGAACATATTTCCGAAGGCCGAACTGGTGCCCATCTTGATGTATTTGCTGATGTTGCCAAAGGTGCGCCGCCCTTCGCGCACGCCCGCGTGAAGCACCAACAGATTCTTCTCCAGGAGCACGATATCCGCCGATTCCTTGGCGATGTCAACGGCGGTGTCCACCGATAGACCGATATCCGCTTCCCTCAGGGCAGCGGCGTCGTTGATGCCATCGCCGAGGAAGCCCACCACATGCCCCTGGCGACGCAGGAGGCGAATGATGCGCGCTTTCTCCAACGGCGAGAGCTTGGCAAAGATGGTGGTGATCTCCACCTGTCGGGCCAGGCTGTCATCATCCATGGCCTCCACCTCGCTGCCCAGGAGCACCCCCTCCACCTCCAGCCCCACATCGCGACAGGTTTTCTGGGCGATCACAGGATTGTCGCCGGTGAGCACCTTCACCTCCACTTGGCCACCCCTGAGCAAGCGCAGGGCTTCAGCGGCGGAATCCTTCGGCGGATCCAGGAAGGCGATCAGGCCCACCAAGATCAGATCCGTTTCATCAGCCAGCCCATAGGGACCAGCTTGCAGAGGGACCTCCTTGTAAGCCACGGCGATCACCCGCAGGCCATCGTTGTTCAGATCGGCATTGAGACGCAACACCGCCTCTCGTGTGGCGTCCAGCAGCGGTCGCACGGCGCGGCCATCCCGCAGGCGGGTGCAGATCGCCAGGGTTTCCTCCACCGCGCCTTTGCAAATCAGCTCGTGGTGGTGGCTGGCCTCCTCCACCACCACCGAGAGACGCCGCCTTTGAAAGTCAAAGGGAATCTCATCGATCTTTTTGAAACTTTCCTCCAATTGCAGAGCAGATTTAATCTCGATATGCTCCAGCACAGCCACATCCAGCAAGCTCTTTAACCCGGTCTGGTAGTAGCTGTTCAGAAACGCCATCTGCAACACCTCCTCACTCTCCCTCCCCTGCCAATCCAGGTGTTTCATCAACACGATTCGATCTTGGGTGAGAGTGCCGGTCTTGTCGGTGCACAGCACATCCATGGCGCCAAAGTTTTGGATGGCGTCGATGTTTTTCACGATCACTTTTTGGCGGGCCATGGCAATAGCCCCCCGCGAGAGATTTGCGGTGACAATCATCGGCAGCATTTCCGGTGTCAGCCCCACGGCCACAGACAGGGCAAAGAAGAAGGCTTCCCCCCAGTTGCCCTTGCTCACCCCGTTGATGACAAACACCGTTGGTGCCATCACCGCCATGCAGCGCAGCAGAAGCAGGCTCACCTGGTTGATGCCCCGCTCGAAGCTGGTGGTCTTCTGCACCCCGGTCACGCTGTTGGCGATGGTGCCGAGCACGGTGCGATCCCCTGTGGCCACCACCACGGCGGTGGCGGAGCCGCTCACCACGGTGGTGCCCAGAAAGCAGAGCGTCGCCAGCTCCAGGGGATCATCGAGCGCCTGCTGGCTGTCAGAGAGGCTGGCGTGCTTCTCCACAGGCAGGGATTCGCCGCTGAGGGCTCCCTGGGACACAAAAAGATCTTTCGATTCCAGAATGCGCCCGTCCGCAGGCACCATGTCGCCAGCGCTCAGCAGCACCACATCACCGGGCACGATCTGCTCCAGGGGCACCTCCTGGATGCCGGGGGCCTCCGCCCCCAGCTCCAGGCCCAGATCCGCTGCCAGGGCTGGAGTGATGTCGCGGTGGGCATCGTGGCGTTTCACCGTGGCCGTGGTGTGCACCAGCCGGCGCAGGGCTGCAGCTGCCTGGATGGAGCGCATCTCCTGGGAGAAGCGCAGCGCCACGCTGAACACAATCATTGTGGCGATGATCAACGCCGCTTTGCTGTCGCCCGTCAGGCTGGAGAGGGCAGCCAGGGCGGCCAGCAAGAGCACCAGGGGGTTGGCGAAGGTGCGCAGCAGTTGCTTGGGCCAGGCCACAGGTTGTTCGTGGGCGATGGCATTGGCACCGACGTGCTCCAGCCGCAGCCGCGATTGCAGCCCGCTCAGCCCGTCAGGACTGGTGTTGAGACGCTGCAGGAGGGCGTCTGGACTCTCGCGGGCGGCCAGCAGCAGCGCCTCCCGATCGATCTCTGTTGGTGGGGCTTGCAGGGGGGTGGCAGGGCGGCTCGTCGTAAACGTCACAGCTGGAACCTGGTTGGCATCATTTGGCGGGGCGTGGGAGTCAGCGCTGGGAACGCAGGTTGCCGTCAGGCGCGCTCCGCCTCTCCTCAAGTTTCTGATGGTTCTTGCCTTCCCATGGTTCTCGTTGGGGGGAATGGTTCCGGTTAAGTTGCCCTGCATGGTCAAGTTGCTGAGACTTTCACCTCAATACGCCACGAACAGGTGCAGCGTGAACGAGCCGCTGATCTGTCTTGCCATCTGCCCGCTTGCGGCTGGTTTGTCGCAGCAGGTGGGCTTTCTTGTGATTGATTTGCTCGTGCAATTGCTGGCCGGCTTTGGTGATGAATTGAGACTTGTATCAGCGTATGCAACGAAGCTCCCCTCTGAAATCCTTGCGGTTTAAGGTTGCGCAACGCGTGCGGAGATGGGTGAGTTGAAGGCGTTTTCTCTGTCTCCTCTCTTGCGGCGAGTTCCCCAGCCGTTGCCCCGGGCGGTCCTTCAGCCCTTCTGCATCGGTGTGTTCGCTGCGATGGTGGCCGCCAGCCTGGTTGCTCCGGCTTCCACCTTTGGCCAAGCCAGCCCGGCTCCACCCCGCACGATCACGGTGAAAAGCGGCGACACCCTGGAGGGGATTGCGCAGCGCTACGGGGTGTCGGTGGCTGAACTCAAGCGGGTCAACAGCCTTAAAGATGCCGATTTGCTGCAGGTTGGCCAAACCCTGCGTCTGCCCGTCCCACCCCGCAAGGGGGTGGTGGCGGTGAAGAGTGGCGACACCCTCGAATCCATCGCCAAGGCCCACCAGACCACCGTGGCGGCCCTGCAAAAAGCCAATCCCGGCATCCAACCCAACAACCTCAAGGTGGGCAGCACCCTGCGTCTCCCCTCCTCCGCAGGCCATTCCACACCAGCAGCCAAAGCTCCAGCTCCTGCAGCGAAGGCTCCCGCTTCTGCGCCTGCAGCCAAAGCTCCACCCCCCGCCGTCAAAGCTCCCACTCCTGCCCCCGAAACCGCACCAGCCACCACCAGCCCCGCGCCCCGTCCTCCCTTGCTCGCAGACACCCCCTCGTCCCCCGAGCGAACGGAGTCGCCCAGCCGTGGCCGTTGGCGCTTTTACGGGGACACCGTGGTGGATTGGGGAGGCTGGAAACGGCTGCCCGATGGGGTGCGCTACACGCTGGTGCAGGCGGCAGCCAAGGATGTGGGTGAAACGCGAGCGCAGGCCACCGCCATCGCCGTCGATTGCTCCACCCTGCGGCACAACTGGCGGGTGAAGGAAGCCTGGGAAGCCTGGAGCATCCCGGCCCCTCGCTCCGTCGGCCAGCAGATCGTGCTCGACCTCTGCGGCAACGCGTCGGGGGATGAGCGTCGGTCGGTGCCCGCTCCCCCGTCGCCCAGCCCGTAACCCGGAGGGCGCACGCCTCACCGAATTGCGCGTGTGCTAATGCTATCTGGCGCGCTCAGCGGCTCTGGCGAAAGAGTTGATCCCAGAGCCCGCTGCCCGTGGCAAAAAAGGTGCGATCCACCTGGGGCCAGCCGCCGAACGCCGCCACGCTGACCAGAGTTTTCACCGGGGTGAACTCCCCCTCCACCTTCTTCCACACCTGGGGAAGCACCGGCCTGAATCCTTCCTCGGCGAAGATGGCTTGGGCAGGCTCACTTTGCAGATAGGCCGCAAGGGCTTCAGCCGGCTTGCGCGTGCCATGGCGATCGACGTTGCGATCCACCACCGCCACAGGCACTTCAATGCGGATGTTGGGGTCCGGCACCAGGAAGGGCGAGGTGAGCTCTCCTTTGCGCTTGGCAAGAATGGCTTCGTTTTCGTAATTCAGCAACACATCTCCTTGGTTGCGCTTAAGAAAAGCATCGCTGGCCTCGCGGGCATCCCTGGGCAGATTGTCGACGTTGCGATACACCTTCGTCACGAATGCGCGGGCCTGGGCCTCGTTGCCAGACCCCGGGCTCACCGAGCCCCAGAGGGCCAGGAAATTCCAGCGGGCCCCGCCGGAGGTTTTGGGATTGGCGGTGATCACCTGCACATCGGGGCGGGCCAGATCGCTCCAGGTACGGATGCCCTTCGGATTGCCCGGGCGGGTGATCAGAGCCACCACCGAGTTGGTTACGGTGCTGTTGTAGGGCAGTTCTTTCTGCCAGCCCGCATCAATGAGGCCCGCCTCTTGCAGCTTGTCGATGTCGCCCGCCAGGGCCAGGGTGGCCACGTCGGCCTCCAGCCCGTCGATGATGGCGCGGGTTTGGCTGCCCGAGCCCCCGTAGCTGGTGCGAATCGTAAGGGTTTGGCCGGTGCGGGCCTTCCAATCGGCAATGAAGCCAGGAAGAATCTTGTCGTAGGCGTTTTTGGTCACCGCGTAGCTCACGAGGAGCATCTCCGTGCCCCCTTCTTTTTTTGCTCCGCCCCCTGAGCCACAGCCAGCCAGGCCAAGCAGGAGCAGCAGTGCCAAGGAGGCGGAGGCGGGTGAGCGAAACCGTTGCAGGAACACCAGGGGACAGCGAAGGGATCCGGAGATCATACGGTTCTACGGTGGGTTAGTTGCCAATTCGCATGGCGGAGGCCCGCCATGCGGTGCCGCCAACTGTCACAATCCCTACCAGTGAGGTGGGGATTGCTGTGACCTTCAGCGCTAAAACCCAATACGCCCTGGTGTCGTTGATCGAGCTGGCGGCGATCCACGGCCAGGGCGGCGTGCTGCAGGTGGGCGAGATCGCCCAGCGACAGTCGATCCCGGACCGCTATCTCGAGCAGATGCTCACCAGCCTGCGGCGGGCGCAGATCCTGCGCAGCCAACGGGGTCCCAAGGGCGGCTACCAGCTGGCCAGGCCCCCGGCCCAGGTGAAGCTGGCGGAGGTGGTCTCGTGCCTGGAAGGTGATCCAGCGCCGGCGGAGCCCTCCCGGCAGTCAGCGGAATTCCAGGTGTTGGCCAGCTTGGAAGAGACGCTGGCCCAAAGCCGCCAACGACTGCTGCAGCAAACCACCCTTCAAGATCTCCTGGATCAGCGCAACAGCTTGGCCCAATCGCAGGTGATGTATTTCATTTGAGGGGGGTCTGTGGGGGCTGAAAGGCAAACCAATCCAGTTGTTGGCGCTCGCCCTGCGGGTTGGTTTGCACCAACGCGATCCCTTTGATGGTGCCGTCTGCGGCGTACCAAGGATCCTGACAGAGGGCGTCAAAAACCTCGCGTGCCGCCTCCAGGCTTGGGTAGTCGCCAACCGGAACCACTCCCCAGGAATCGTGGGTGCAGATGCTGAACGCCATGTTCTGTTTCTCAACCTCTCCATGAGTACCACGATTGCGGGGGCCTCGGCTGGCCCAACTCTGAATAGCGAGCCTCTGATCACGCTTGCACGTGTAGCAAGAGTTAAACGATTTGTTTCTTGCCTTGGAAGCGACTAATCACTGATGCTTGAATTGCAAGAAATCTTTTTGGCGGCGAGAAGTGCATCTCATGCAAAAAATGCAAATGATTGCAATCATTGGAATCGGGCTGTTCGTGTTCCGCGCTCCTGTTCTTGCTGATGGAACCTGTGAACGACCCTCGCAGGGATCCAGTCAAAGCCGTGCCAATGATGTTGGCTGGTGTCGACTGCACGAAAGGGGGCCTGCTGGAGAAGCTGTCTATATCTTCACCGATCAAAACCATTCCCATAAAAGGCCCAGACATGTTTATGTAAGTTACAATCGAAGCAAGGATTATCGACGTCTGCTCTTTGATTGCGAGACGCGCATGTATGCGCAAGTCTCTCCAGGCGGCAGGGCGTCTCGTTATCAGCCAGTTGTGCCTCCTCTCTACGCTGAGATCTATGAGTCTGTCTGCATGGAGAAAAACGCGATCATCCCAACACCCTTCAATGACACCGACAAGTGGCCTGATGCTCCGGTTCCGCCGCCTGCTTCGCTCTAAGCCTCTGCAGGCGATGGGTTGCGCCATGCGGTGGCTATCGGCAGGGGCGGATGACCCCAGGTGCGTCCCTCTAGCAACCGACCGGTTGCCTTCTTGCGCACTCCACCCCATTGCTTAAAGAAAAAGGCCACTCCCTCTTGCTGACAGAGATCTCTAATGGCCAGCACCCATTCCTCCAACTCCTCCATACCCTGCTGGATCAGTTCCTTAAAAGTCCTTGCTGCGCCCAGTGGCTTTTGCCAGCCGCTCCAACCGTGCATCGATCTCTGGATCGAGCTGAATCGTGGTGCCCATTGGAGGGGATGGTGTCGTTGTCTCAGAGTAGGGCTGGCAGCCGCTCGACGATCGGGCCCTTTGGTTGCTGCTGGCGGCGCTGATGGCCGTGAATCTGCTGGTGTTGCCCCTTCTCACCTAATTGCCGGATGAGGCTGATCAGGGATTTTGTGGTGGGGCTTCACGGTTTAGAAGCCGTGCCGGGGGGGTGATTCAGGAGGGCAAGGAAGGTTTGGAGTCGGGCGCGGTTGGTGGTTGAGGGATCGAGCTGGACTCGGGCGGAAAGAACAGCCGCCTGATGGAGTCGCTCAAGGCTTTTTCTTTGGCGTTCAGCTGCCTCAGCCTGGCGGTCTCTCGCCTCAGCTGCTCGGTTTCTTTCCCGATCAGCTTCGTTCTCTCTTTGCTCCGCTCGCTGTCGCTCCTCACCCGCAAGATTTCGCTCTCGAGTTGTTTCATCCGCTGCTCGTGCAGCACGATGCTCTGCTCGTAGCCGGGATCCCGACGCCAGTTGAGCATCGACAAAAATGATCGCCACCGAGGCAGCGATGAGGGGGATGCCCCACTGCTGGGGGATTGGGAGGTTGCGCCCGGCGAGGATGATGTGGTCATAGGAGGAGAAGAGGGCGATCAGGCCAAGGGCAAGG
>JBJTWN010000140.1:0-5082 GCA_046081785.1 Cyanobium sp. | reverse complement strand
TCTAACTGCTTGGTGTTGGAAAGGTCCTGAATGTTCTGAGAGGTTTCAATTTTGCGGTCCCCGCCTTGGTTTTCTCCACTCCCTTGGTTTTTGTTTTCGGGCGGCGGCGGTGGGGGAAATTTACTGATGTTCAGCGTGAAGAGGTTGGTATTGCTGTTTCCTTGCTGATCGATAAAGGCGTCGAGGACCGCATTGTTGCTTTCGCCAATTATGGCTCCGATAGAGCCACTAATCTTGTCATTATTTTTCAATAAATCTTGATTTTGAGAATCAATAATGATTACAGCAGAATCTCCTGGTCCGTATTCCTTTGCTACCACGTATGCTCCTGTCACAAAATAATTTGCTTCGCTTTTAGCAATAATACTAACTTTTCCAATGCCTGAATCTGCAAATGTTTCGGGTTGTTGCTCCCCTGACCGGTTACCTGTTGTATCGATGCTTACATTTTTGCCGGCTTGTGTGATTCCTGTGGCCCTGAAAACCCCGTTTTTGACCAGCACCTCCACGTTCCCTGCCCTGGCAGGAAATGTATTGGTATTACTTGTGTCTATTGAGGTTAAAATGATATTGCCAGCTTCTGAGGATAGTGTTACATTTCCTCTTAGGTGATCTTCGTTTTTGTCGTTATTGTCAAAGTTTAAATTTTTTAAATTTTTTGTCTCAATCCTGCCAATCTTGATGCTTCCCACACTTGTTGCTTTTAGATTGCCTAGATTAGTGCTAAATATTTGTTCCTCTGGTTGGTCAATTTGTGAACCTTCAATGCTCACATCACCTCTATTGGTTATAATCTTTCCCAGCGTGATGGGTCCGTTTGAGCTTTTGAGAGTTAAGCGCTCGAATTCGTTTTTGATGTCGATTGTGTTGGATCCATCCATCTGAAAGCCCCCAGCTCCAGAGGTGAATGAGATCCCATAGGTCAAGTCCAAGGTGCCATTGAAGAGGGTGTCACTGGGGTTGTTTGTTGGAAGTTTGTCAATCGTGATCCCCTCGCTTGCCTCGAAGGCGAGATTGTTTGTTTTGGAGGCTTCCTCGATCTTGCTTTCACTGATCACCATTGCGTCTGGCTGGTCGGCTGCCGTGATCAGTTGTTTTGTACCCAGATTACCATCATTAGTTCCGCCGCTGCCAGGCACAATTCGGATCGTTCTGGGATCCAATAGCAAGGTGCCCGTAGCGCCCTTCGGGGCCGTCGTGTTGACGTTGCCGTCATAGCGGAGGTTGGCTTTGCCCGAGATCTCCACAAATCCCCCATCGCCCGAGGTTTGCCCGCCCCTGGCAGTCACCTGCCCCTGGAACAGGGTTGGACCATCGGCCCAAATCACCACCTTGCCCCCATCACCTGCATCAATGGCATCCGCATGGATGCTGGATCCCCCATCCACCGTGGTGCGCTGCGCCGTGGGGAGGGGACCCACGCCCTTGAGATCCCCTCCGATCAGGGCCGTGCCGCCACCCCGCGTGCCGCTCACATCCACGGTGGCGTCGCTCAGGCTCACCACGTCAGCCAACACCGCAACCCGACCGCCAACGGCCTGATTGGTGCCCTTCCCGGAAGCATCCAGAGATCCAGAGGCCATCACCACCCCCGGTCCGCCGGGCACCACCGCGCCAGAGTCCCGGAGTCGCACCGTGCCGTCGGTTGCCACCTCAATCGTGGAGGCATGGCTGATGGATCCGCCGGTGAGGAGCGCCGGCAGGGATGCGGGGGTGAGGGGTTGGAGCCCATTGGCGATGGTTTGCTGATCGGCGGCGGGCAGGGCCAGGCTGAGCAGCTGCTGGCTGGTGCCCACTTCCACCAACTTGGCGCCATTGACGGCCACCACGTTGATGGTTCCGCCTTGGGCGGTGATGGTGCCGGTATTGATGACCGTTCCGCCCATCAACGTGATGGTTTCTCCCGCTGGCACCTGCAGGTGGCCGCTATTGATGATCGTGCCGGGTTGGTTGTGCAGGAAGGCGAAGCCATTTGGAGCTCCACTCAACGCGTCAGTGTTGTTGGCCCCGGAGGCGCGAAACCAGCCCTCACCAAGCCGGATCGCCTGGGCGGTGGAGGCATGGAAGGAGCCCGGAACATCCAAGCGGGCGTTTGGGCCAAAACTGATGCCCATTGGGTTGATGATGTAAAGATTCGCATTGGCACCACTGACTCGGATCAAGCCATCGATCATCGATGGGGAAGGACTCACAACGCGCCCGAGGATGTTCTTCACATGGCCCGGGGTCTGGAATCGGGCCGATTGGGAGCTGTTCAGGTCAAAGTGATCAAAGCTGTGAAATTGGTTGGCACCGGAGAGCTTGCCATCGGTGATGGTGAATTCATTGCCGTTGACCACAACCCGGGTGCCCAGGCCGTCTGCAGCGGCCCTGACTTCCGCAGCTGCTTCGGGGGGCTGGCCTGCTCCAAAGCCAAGGGCCAAGGTTACGGCCAACCCAAGAGCGGATCCACCTGATTTCACTTGTTGCAGACCCGCCATGGCCGGACTCCACCGAGCACTGATGTGATGAGGCTAACAATATTCATTTGAAGTGGCCATTAAAAAAATCCCGTGATACGTTGCGCTGACTGGAGGATTTCTCCTGTTTTCCGTGGTGATTCTACCTACCAATCCAGCGTCTCTATGTGGCAAGCCCTGCGAGCACTTACCCCTTTTGCTTTGGCCATCTCTGGTGTTTGCGTGCCTGGCGAGTCCCTTGCGATTGGTTTGGGGTTGGTTGATGACCGTAGGGATTTCCACCAGCTTGTAGCCCAACAGCAGCTTCCCGCTGACCGGTTCATGCAGCGTGAACCGGAGATCAAGCCCCTGCCCAAGCGCGGCGAGCCCGTGCTCCAGCAGGGTCCCGAACCTGCACCGCCCGCTCCTTCCTCGCCCGCAGGCCCATCGGAGCCGAAGATCTCCATCCGGGAGATCCGGATTGTGGGCAGCACCGTGTTCAAGCCCTCGGATTGGCTGCCGTTGACGGCCCCTTTGATCAACACCTCTGTCGGCATCAGTGAGTTGAGGGCTGTGGCCGATGAGATCACCCGTCGATACGTTGAACGCGGCTACATCACCTCTCAGGCGTTGCTCGCTGAGCAGGAGATCAAAGATGGGGTGGTGGTGATCCAGGTGGTGGAAGGACGGATTGCAACCAATGGGCTCAGGGTGAATGGAGCCTTCCGGCTTCACAACTATGTGAAGTCTCGGGTTGCCCTTGGCTTGGCAGCCCCCCTGCGGGTGGATCGCATCGAGGACCAGCTCATCCTCCTCAGGGATGACCCCCTGCTGGATTCCATCCGGGCCAGGCTTCTCCCGGGACAAGATCAGGGGGAGAGTGTGCTGGAGGTGACGGTGAAGGAGGCCGATCCTCTCAACACCGAATTGACGGCTGACAATTTCTCACCTCCCATCCTTGGTGGAGAGAGATATGGCGGAGAGATTGGCTACGGCAATGTGTTTGGCCTGGGTGATGGTTTCAATGTGTCCTACAAGCACACCAACACCACCAACAGCCTCTGGGATCTGCGCTATCGCCTTCCCCTCAATCCAATGAATGGCACCCTGGAGGCCAGGGCGTTTCTCAGTCGAAGTCAAACGACCACAAGCCAAGCTTTCCGGGTGATCAACCAGGGCGAGGTGACCACCAATTCCGTTGATCTGACCCTCCGCTCTGACTATGACTTTTACGAGGCCAGTTTCCGCCAACCCCTCATTCGGACTCCCCTCAAGGAAGTGGCTGTTTCCGCAGGTTTCGCCTACCGCAAAGGCTTTCCCCTGGAGGCCCTCGATGCCACGGGCCTTCCCGATGAATTCGCCGATTTCATCGCCGACCAGGGATTGGAAGTTGGCTTGCAAAATCTTGGACTTCTCTCCCGTGATTTGAACCAAGACACCACCAGTGTGTTTACCCTTGGGGCGGATTACCTCGTGAGAGATCCACAAGGGGTCTGGTCATTGCGCTCGCAATTCAATCTGGGGACGGGGTTGTTTGACGCGACGATCAGGCCCCAGCCTTTGCCTGATTCGCAATTTTTCAGCTGGTTGGTTCAAGCCCAGCGGCTACAGAGGCTCTGGGGGAATAATCTGCTGATCCTGGCTGCGGACCTGCAGCTGTCGGCCAATCCACTGCTGGCCTCTGAGCAATTTGTGATCGGTGGCGGACCCTCCGTGAGGGGCTATCAGCAAAACATCCGTTTTGGCGACAACGGCTATCGCTTCAGTGCGGAACAGCGCATCCCGCTTCTCAAGGCCAAATCAGGGCGCCCCACCCTCCAATTGGCGCCGTTCGTGGATCTTGGCCAGGTGTGGAACAACCCCAGGAATCCAATCCCCCTACCCTCGCAAACCTTTCTGATTGGCGTCGGTGCCGGCATCATTTGGACGCCTCTCCCTGAGATCGCTGTTCGGCTGGATGCCGCACCTCCTCTGATCAACCTGGAGGGCCGGGGGGACAACATTCAGGATAATGGGTTGTATTTCAGCGTGAGTATCAGG
Source organism: Cyanobium sp. (assembly GCA_046081785.1). Lineage (GTDB taxonomy): Bacteria > Cyanobacteriota > Cyanobacteriia > PCC-6307 > Cyanobiaceae > Cyanobium. The sequence continues at coordinate 604 of JBJTWN010000140.1, read as the reverse complement.
CCTCCTCGCTAAAGCAAATGCCTCTGCCGCCCATTCCGTGCGCGTGCGCCCACACCCCAATGCTCCAGCGATCGTGTCCAGCGCCTTGAGGTGTGTTGCCAGGCTTCTGGCGCTCTGCTCCATGGCCGCCCAGCCCTTGGTGATGGCCCAATCGCCGGCTTCCTTGGATCGCGCCTCCGTGGAGGCCATCAGCCAATCCTTGAGCGGCATCTGGATCAATCACCCCCTGTTTCAACAGAAACAGCCCCCTGTCGTTGCAATTCTCCCCAAGGGAGCGGGCTTGAAGGTGGCCTGTCCCGAGGCTGGGGATCAGGATTTGCCGGTGGCCTATTGCCCAGGGCCACACAGGGTGTTGATTGATCCTGTGCGCATGGCTGACACGCTGGACCACTTCCATCAGGGCGGGATGGCGTTCTGGTTGGCTCGTGGATTTGGCCAGGCGATGCTGTCGGTCCCATCCCAAGGGCGGGTGCCATCCCGCCTGGAGAATCTGCAGGCCACCTGTCTGGCGGGCACCCTGCTGGGTTTGCTCCCTTCCACACCTGGAAGCTCCCAGCAGCGCATCCTGTCCCAAGGGCTCAAGGCCACCCTCGCGGATTTCGAC
>JBJTWN010000139.1:0-8101 GCA_046081785.1 Cyanobium sp. | reverse complement strand
AGGGGAGCCCTTCATCACGGCGGTGGCCACCGCCGTGGGTCTGGGCGCCGTGAAATACGCCGACCTGGCCACCAACCGGATCACCAACTACCAGTTCAGCTTTGATCGCATGCTCGCCCTGCAGGGCAACACCGCTCCCTATCTGCTCTATGCGGTGGTGCGCCTGGCGGGCATCCTGCGTCGGGGCGGTGAGGCCGCTGCGGCTGAGGCCGTGCCCGATCCGCTGGTGTTCAGCGACCCGTTGGAGTGGGCCCTGGTGCGCGAGCTGCTCAAGTTCGACAACGTGATCCTCGAAGTGGAGGAGGATCTGCTGCCCAATCGGCTCTGCAGCTACCTGTTTGAACTGAGCCAATGCTTCAACCGCTTCTATGACCAGGTGCCGGTGCTCAAGGCCGAAGCCGCGGAGCGGGGCTCCCGCCTGGCCCTCTGCCGCCTCTGCGCCGAAACGCTGAAGCTGGGGCTGGACCTGCTGGGCATCCCCACGCTGAGCCGGATGTAGCCGCCTGGGTGCCGACTAGATTCGCGCCTGCTTCATCGCACCCCCATGGGCCAAAGCGGCGTCGACGCCTGGAGTGCCGCCCAAAGCGCCTCCCTCTACGGTCTGGATCGTTGGGGGGATCCTTATTTCTCGGTGAATGCCCGGGGCCATGTGATGGTGCAGCCCAAGGGTGAGCGGGGGGGATCCCTCGATCTGGTGGAGCTGGTGAAGGGGCTGCGGGGGCGTGATCTGGCCTTGCCCCTGCTGATCCGCTTTGACGACATCCTCGACGACCGGCTGGAGCGGCTCCATGCCGCCTTCGGGCGCGCCATCGCTCAATACGGCTACAGCGGCCGCTATCAGGGGGTGTTTCCGGTGAAATGCAATCAGCAGCGCCATGTGGTGGAGCAGCTGATGGAAACAGGCAGGCGCTGGCATTTCGGCCTGGAGGCCGGCAGCAAGGCTGAACTTCTGATCGCCTTGGCCCTGCTGGATGATCCGGAGGCCTTGCTGATCTGCAACGGCTACAAAGACCGCCGCTACATCGAAACGGCGATCCTCGCCCGCCGGCTGGGCCGCCAGCCGTTGGTGGTGATCGAGCAGGCGGATGAGGTGGAGCGGATCATCACCGCCAGCCAGGACCTGGGGGCGGCGCCGCTGATCGGTGTGCGGGCGAAACTTTCGGCGCGCAGCGTGGGCCGCTGGGGAAGCTCGGTGGGGGAGGGGGCCAAATTCGGCCTCTCGATTCCCGATCTGCTCACCACGGTGGAGTCCCTGCGCCAGGCCGGGCTGCTCTCGGATCTGAGGCTCCTTCATTTCCACATCGGCAGCCAGATCAACGACATTGCCGTGCTCAAAGATGCCCTTCAGGAGGCCGGCCAGCTTTACGTGGAGCTCAACCGCCTTGGCGCAGCGATGGGATTCCTTGATGTGGGCGGCGGCCTGGGGATCGATTACGACGGCAGCCGCACCGCCACCACAGCCTCCACCAACTACTCCCTGCAGAACTACGCCAATGACGTGGTGGCCACGGTGCGGGAGTGCTGCGAGCCCAAGGGCGTGGCCGTTCCCACCCTGGTGAGCGAGAGCGGGCGAGCCATCGCCAGCCATTTCAGCGTGCTCGTGTTTGATGTTCTCGGTTGCAGCCAACCACCCGCAGCCGTGAGTTCCGCCACGAGTGAGGAGCCCCTGATCGTGCGCAACCTGCGCGACACCTTGGCGTTGATCACGGAGATGGAGAGTTGTGATCCGGCGCGCCCGGCCAGCTGTGAACCCCTCCAGGAAGCCTGGAACGATGCGATCAAATTCAAAGAGGATGCCCTTTCCGCCTTTCGCCTGGGCTACCTGGGGCTCCAGGAGCGGGGCCAGGCGGAAGCGCTCTACTGGGCATGCGGCCTGAACATTGCCCAGCGTCTGGCGGATGTCCCCAGCGAGACAGCCATCCCTGAGGATCTGCGGGGGCTGCAAGCCGCCCTGGCAAGCACCTATTACGCCAATCTCTCGGTGTTTCGCTCGGCTCCAGACACCTGGGCCATCCAGCAACTCTTTCCCGTGCTGCCGATCCACCGTCTATCGGAGCGGCCTGATCGGTTGGGGCGCTTTGCCGACCTCACCTGCGATTCCGATGGCAAGCTGGCGCGCTTCATTGGCCCCGGAGCAGAGAAGCCGCTGCTTGAGCTCCATGCCCTCCGACCCGGGGAGCCCTACTGGGTGGGCCTGTTTTTGGCCGGGGCCTACCAGGAGGTGATGGGGAATCTGCACAACCTCTTCGGCCGCACCAATGCGGTGCACATTCGCCTCACCGATGGGGGTGGCTACCGGGTGGAGCATGTCGTGCGGGGGGATACAAATGCCGAGGTGCTCCAGGCCATGGAACACGATCCCCAAAGTCTCCAGGAGCGCCTCAGACAGGCCAGTGAGGAAGCGATTGCCGCTGGCAGGCTGTCGATTGAAGCAGCCCGCAGGCTGATGCAACACTTGGAAACCAGCCTCGGACAAACCACCTACCTGGAAGGCTGAGAACGGGTCAAAGCACCACGGGCCCCTCTTGAGTGGCCACAAGATGCATCTGAACGATGAAGCCCTGATCGGAAGGGATCACCGTGAGGTTGCCCTGATGATCCCGACAGAAACGCTCCACGATGGCCAAGCCCAAACCCCTGTGGCGACGGCGTTGCCTGTCATGGGCCGGGCTCTTCGCAGGCATGGTCAGCAAGTTCGCCTGGCTGGGGGCACCCCCTTGATCCCTCACCTGCAGCACCAGGGTGGCCTTTGTTGTCCAAGCATCGATCTCCACGGGAGGCTGGCCGTGATCGAGGGCGTTGTCGATGAGGTTGCACAGGCTCCGCTCCAAGCCAGAGGCATCCAGCCGCACCAGCAGGCGCGGAACCTTGCAATGAATGGACTGGCCGCCGTAACTTGTCGCCAGCCTGATGCACAGATCATCCAAAGCGAGCTGTTGCACAGAGACCACAGGCTGATCTCTCTCCGCCAGCAAGGACAGCTGTTGCGTGATGCCCTCCAGCTGCCGCAGGTCACTCGTCATGGCTTGAAGGGAATCCTGATGGGGGCCAGCCAGGGAATCAGACATCAGTTCGAGGTGAAGACCGATGCGGGTTTGGGGACCGGCAAGATCGTGAACAATGCCTCGCAAAAACGCCCGCCGCTCTGCAGCCACATTGTTGAGGCGTTCCAGGAGCCTGTTGATGCGGAGGCTCAACACGCGCAGGGGGCTGATTCCCTGCTCAGGCAACAGAGGCAGGGGGGCTGGCAAACCATCGGGCAATTTCAAAAACACTTTGTTGAATGGGGTTTCCACGCACCGCTTCAAAAAGAGGACGGTGCCGATGGCCAACCCCATGAACAGGGTCGCGCTGCGCAGCAGGGGTAGAAACCAGGCGCTGCTGGTGCTCAGCCGCTCAGGTTGATACAGCCAAATCGGAGGGGTGTGGAACGTCTCCAACCTCACCCACATCCCTCCCCAAGAGTCTTCAAAAGGCCTCTCATCTCGCTGCATCTGGCGCGTGGTCTGATAGCGGCTCTGCATCAGTTGCTGCACTTTGCGGTCAAAAGAATCCAAGGGCTTGACTTCCCCTTCCGGTCCATGCCATGAGCGCTTGACGATCACCCCTGGCGGCAACTTTTCCGGGGGGATCACATGAAGGGCAAGCTCCACCAGACCCACGCTGCGAGAGGTGCGCAAGGCTGTTTCGGAAACCAGTTTTGGCTCCAGAAACGTGTTCAGGGCAACCCAGAAAAGGGCAAACGCGAAACCACAGCCTCCGATGAGAGACAACAGCAACCGCAGCCAGTCAGCTCGATCAAACCTCGGAGAGGGGTTCGTCATCGACGCAGGGCACCACATCGCCAACCAGCCTGTATCCCTGTCCCCGCACCGGATCAATCAGCTCTCCCCCTGTGAGCTGGCGGAGCAGCTTGCGCAGGCGGGACAGCCGCACGTCAATCGTGCGGCTGTGGCCCGAGCTGACCAGGCTGCCAGTGAACTGAAGCAGCTGGGCTCGACTCAAGACAACCCCCGGATTGCGGCAAAACGCCCCCAACAGGGCGCCCTCACCACGGGTCAGCCGATAGCTTTCCCCCGAGGCTGTGAGGAGACTTTGCTCAGGTTCAGCTGTGAACCGCATCGTGCCAATCAGGAAGGCGTTGGGCTGGTGTGGTGGCGGCTGAGGCGAGGCGGCAGAGGCAACAGGAGAATGGAGCAAGCGCTCGACGCGCAGTTGCAATTCGCGGAAGTGGAAGGGCTTTGAGATGTAGTCATCCGCTCCCGCCTCCAATCCAGCGATGCGATCACTGGGAGCCGCCAAAGCCGAAAGGATGACCACTGGAAAGGGCCTGATGTCCTGGCGCAAGCATTTCAAGACGTCGAGACCGTGCTTTTCTGGAAGCAATTGATCCAATATCAGCAAATCAGGATGGCTTTGATCAAGGGCATCCGGGAGTTGGCGAGGATGGTGATAGGAGCGCAACTTCCAACCAATTTTTTCGCCTTGACGGGCGAGAAGAGAGCACATTTCTTCATCATCATCAAGGATCCAGATGCACGCTTGTGACTGGCCCGAGACGAAGGGATCCATTGATCAAAAAAAGCAATTGAGCTGAAAGGCAAAGATCAAACCAGCCAAGCCAGAGGGCGTAGCTATCGGCCCGCAGGCCTTGCAAAGGAGCAAGCGATTCGCAGGTCTCCCAAACACTTACCTGATTTTAACATCAGAATTCGCATAAGTTAGTTTTATACGCGCCAATCCCCCCGCCCCCGCAGGGGCAGACCCTGCTGAGCGAGAAGGTCGTCAGCGATTCAGCACGCCAGCGCTGCGGTGAGTTCCAGCTTGGCCGCAGCCAGCGCCCCATCAAGAGCCGTCCCGTCTCGCCCGCCAGCCTGGGCGAGGTGGGGGCGGCCGCCCCCACCGCCGCCGCACTGCTTGGCCACGGCGGCGATGTGCGCTCCCGCCGAGGGCCCCGCTGCCACAACGGCTGGTCCGAAAGCAGCCACCAGATTCACCTTGCCCAAATCGCTTGGCTCGGGCAATCCGCCGAGAAGAACAGCAGCCCCCTCGCCGAGACGCTCTTGCAACTGCTGGGCCGCCCCCTGCAGCCCAGCTCCTTCCACCCCATCCAACCTGGCCACCAACACCTGGAAGGCGGCCCCAGAGGCACCTGCCACCGGCTCAGCCTGGACAAGCAGCGCCGCCGCCTTGGCCACGGCAAGCTCGTTGCGGGCAGCCAGCAGGGCCCTCTGGTTGGCCTTGAGTTCCTCCTGGAGGGCCGTCACCCGCTCCACAATCTCGCCAGGCTGGGCTTTGAACCGCTCGGCGAGGGCCTTCACCACCGTGTCCCGCTCGTTGAGGTAGGCGAGCACCGCCGCGCCCGCAATCGCCTCAATGCGCCGGATGCCAGCTGCCACGCCACTTTCCGCCACAATTTTGAACAGACCGATCTCAGCGGTGTTGGTCACATGGGTGCCGCCACAGAGTTCCATCGACACACCAGGCACATCCACCACCCGCACCACATCGGCATATTTCTCCCCAAACATCGCTACCGCCCCAGCCTCCTTGGCTCGCTCCAGAGCCATCTCGTGAACCTCCAAGGTGTGGGCATCAGCAATCCAGCCATTGATCAGGGCTTCCACCTGCTCCACTTCCTCCGCCGTCACCGCCCGAGGGCAATGGAAGTCGAAGCGGAGGCGGTCGAAATCGACCAGGGATCCGGCCTGGCTGATGGAGGGATCAACCACCTGCTTGAGGGCCGCCTGCAGGAGGTGGGTGGCGGTGTGGTGAGCTTGGGCCCGGCGCCGGCAGGAGAGATCCACCTGGGCGTTCACCACATCCCCCACCGCCAGCACCCCGCGCTCCACGCGGCCGCTATGCACGAACACACTCCGGTTGCGGCTCACCCCATCGATCGAGACGATCGCGCCCCCTGAGGGAACCTCGCCCCCACCGCTGCTAAGCAGCCCCCGATCCCCCACCTGGCCCCCTCCCTCGCCATAAAAGGGGGTGGAATCCAGCACGATCTGCACCATCTGCCCGGCCACGGCCTGCTCGGCCGCCGCCCCATCGGCCACCAGGGCCATCACGCAACTGGGGTGCTCCAAAGCACCGTATCCGGTGAAGGTGGTGCTCTGAAGATCGGCAGCCACCTGCTCGAGAGCCCCCTGAAGGGTGAGGTCGATGCTCACGGCGGCGGCTTTGGCCCGCTGGCGCTGGCCATCCATGGCCGCCTCAAATCCAGCCAAATCCACCGAAAGGCCATGTTCCTCGGCAATTTCTTGGGTGAGTTCCAACGGGAATCCGTAGGTGTCATAGAGCTCAAAGGCCTGCTCACCACTGATCTGGCGTGGTTGGGCAGCCAGCACATCGGCCAGGAGCTTCTCCCCCCGCTCCAAGGTGGTGAGGAAACGGGCCTCCTCCCGCTCCAACTCACTGAGAATCAGCGGACGCCGCTCCACCAGCTGGGGATAGGCCGTGCCCATGAGGCGGATCGCCGCCTCGCCAAGAACCGGCAAGAAAGGACCTTGGATGCCAATCAGCCGGCCGTGGCGCACCACGCGCCGCAGCAGGCGCCGCAGGATGTAGCCGCGGCCGAGGTTGGAGGCCGTGACACCATCTGCGATCAGCTGGGTGATGGCCCGGCTGTGGTCTCCGATCACCTTGAGGCTGGTTTGCTGGCGGGGATCGGCCGCCTGATAGGAGAGATTTGCCAAGTTGGCGGCAGCTTCGATCAGGGGAAAGATCAGATCTGTTTCATAGTTGTTGGCCACGCCCTGGAGGATCTGGGCCATGCGCTCCAGTCCCATGCCCGTATCGATGTTGCGATTGGCTAGGGGCGTGAGCTTCCCCTCGGCGTCACGGTTGTACTGCATGAACACCAGGTTGTAGAACTCGATGAAACGGCTGTCGTCCTCCAGATCGATACCGTCGTCGCCGAGTTCTGGCTTGAAGTCGTAGTAGATCTCCGAGCAGGGCCCGCAGGGGCCGGTGGGACCGGAAGCCCAGAAGTTGTCGGCCTCATCCATGCGGATGATGCGCTTCGGGCTCACCCCCACCACGTCGCGCCAGATCGCTTCGGCCTCGTGGTCTTCGCGGAACACGCTCACCACCAGGTTGCGCGGCGACAGCCCGAACAGCTCGGTGCTCAGCTGCCAGGCCCACTCGATCGCCTGCTGCTTGAAGTAATCGCCGAAGGAGAAGTTGCCGAGCATCTCGAAGAACGTATGGTGCCGCGCCGTGCGGCCCACGTTTTCGATGTCGTTGGTGCGGATGCACTTCTGGCTGCTCGTCGCCCGCGGCGCCGGCCGCGGAGCCTGGCCCAGAAACACCGGCTTGAACGGCAGCATGCCCGCGATCGTCAGCAGCACCGTCGGGTCGTCCGGCACCAGCGAGGCGCTGGCCATGCGCCGGTGGCCCCGCTCCTCGTAGAAGCGCAGGAAGGCCTCGCGGATCTCCGCGCCACTGCGGGGGCGGCGGCCGGAGGGGGAGGCGGGCGCGGCGGTCATGGGCTACGGGGAGCAGGGTTCATGTTCCCACCGCGGCCCCGTGACCGGCGATGATCGGCCGGCGATGGCCCCCCTGCGCGCTTCCTTGCCCCCCGCCGCGTCCAACGCCTCCCCCCACGCGCACCGCGGCCGCCTGCGCCTGCGCTCCCTCAGCTGGGCCCTGCTGGCCGCCGCCGCCGGTGCCCTGGCCCTCCTCGCGCTCCCCGGCGGCCTCGAAGTGGCCCTGCGCGCCGGCACCGCCGGCTTCTTCTATGGCCTCCTCGCCTTCCACCTGCAGCGCGTCGACCCCGACGACAGCCACCTGCAGGCGGGCCTGGTGGGGGCGGTGTGTGGCCTGCGCAGCCTGGCCGCCCCCCTGCCCCTGCCGCCCCTTTCGGCCCCCGCCGCCGCCCTCGACCCCATGGGGGTGGCCGAAATCCTGCGACCCGCGATGATGGAGGCCCTGCGCGGCTGGCTGCCGCTCTGGCTGCCCCTGATCGGCAGCGCCCTGGCGCTGCATGGTGCCCTCCGCCTGCTGCCCGCCCTGCGGCCATGAGCCTGCTGCACGCCACCTGGCTGTTCCCGCCCCAGGGCTCCGGCGGAAGGCTGCTGCTCTGGGCCGACACCTG
>JBJTWN010000138.1:0-49758 GCA_046081785.1 Cyanobium sp. | reverse complement strand
GGGGCAACAAGTTCGGTCTTCTTTCTTTGCAAAAGGATGGCTGTCTTCACAGCGCGTCACCCCCTTAATACTCACGACTCCCATGACAAGAGCGTTCTCCGCAGAATGTGACGTGTTTGCCGAGGTGGTTCTCAGGCTGATGCCCGCGGCGAATTCATCAACGCTGGTCAAATCGATGCCCTCGCCGCCATGGTGGCTGAGAGCAACAAGCGGATGGATGCTGTGAACCGCATCACGTCCAACGCTTCCAAGATCGTGACCAATGCGGCTCGCGACCTGTTTGAGCAGCAGCCCGCCCTGTTTGCTCCTGGTGGCAATGCCTATACCCATCGCCGCATGGCTGCTTGCCTGCGCGACATGGAGATCATCCTCCGCTACATCACTTACGCAACCTTCACCGGCGATGCTTCCGTTCTGGAAGATCGTTGCCTCAATGGCCTTCGTGAAACCTATCTGGCTCTGGGTGTGCCTGGCGCTTCCGTCGCAGAAGGCGTGCGCAAAATGAAGGACGCCGCCATCGGCATTGCCAACGATCGCAACGGCATCACTCAGGGTGATTGCTCCGCCCTCATGTCTGAAATCGGCACCTATTTCGATCGCGCTGCAGCAGCAGTCGCCTGATCTTTTTTCCATTCTCGGTTTTTCCACCCTTTTTCGTCCTTCCATGAAGACTCCCCTCACCGAGGCCGTAGCCGCCGCCGATTCCCAGGGTCGGTTTCTGAGCAACACCGAGCTGAACGCCGCTTTCGGCCGTTTCGAGCGCGCCAAGAATGCCCTTGAGGCTGCCCGGGCGCTGACCGCCAACGCCGACAGCCTGGTGCATGGCGCCGCCCAGGCCGTGTACAACAAGTACCCCTACACCACACAGCAGCAGGGTGCCAACTTTGCCGCTGATGCTCGTGGCAAAGCCAAGTGCGCCCGTGACATCGGTTACTACCTTCGTCACATCACCTACTCCCTGGTCGCTGGTGGCACCGGTCCTCTCGATGAGTACCTGATCGCTGGTCTCGATGAAATCAACCGTGCCTTCGAGCTCTCCCCTTCCTGGTATGTGGAAGCTCTCACCTACATCAAAAACAACCACGGCATCTCGGGTGATCCCGGCGTGATCGCTAACAACTACATCGACTACGCCATCAACGCTCTCGTTTGAGCCCCCGGCCGTTGATGCTTCACCGCAGCCCCCCCCTCCGGGGGGCTTTTTTTGCTTCCGTGGGACGAGGCCGATGGCAAGATCATGGGAGCCATCAGCTGACTCCGTGCTTGCAACCCACCATGTCAGGTGTGCTTGAGAACGATCCACCCCTCACCGCAGCCGGTGAGCCCATCACCGAAGCGGAAGCCCACAGGCGCCTTCGCAGCACTGACCCATCGCTCCAGTACTACGCGGCCTGGTGGCTCGGCAAGATGCGCAGCCGGCATCCCGAAACCGTGCCCCTGCTGCTAGCAGCCCTGCAACAGCGCCAGCCAAGGGAGGTCGGCGCTGGCGTCGAGCGCAACGCTGTGGCGCGGAATGCGGCACGGGCGCTTGGCAAAGTGGGGGATCAGAGTGCAGTGGCTGAGCTTCTGGCAGCCCTGGCCGATGAAGATGACGGACTGCGGGAGGCAGCCGCTCGGGCCCTTGGAGAACTAAGGGCTGCGGAGGCGGTGCTGCCCCTCTGCGAGCTTCTGGCCTCTGGTGTCCAAGGGGCGGGAGCCTGTCAACCCAACAGCCCCAAGCTGCAGGAACCCTGCGAAGCCCTGATCGAAGCTCTCGGGGAGATTGGCGTTGCCGAAGCGGCGGTGATCGGCACCATTCAACCCTTCATCGAGCACGATCGGCCCCTGATTCGCAGCGCCGCCGCTCGGGCTTTGCTCCAGCTCACGGGTGATCCCGCCTGGGGCGAGCATCTTCTCCTTTTGCTGGAGCATCCTCAGTTGCTGGTGCGCCGTGCCGCCTTGATGGATCTGGGGGCTGTGGGGTGGCGCCAGGCCCTAGACCCCATTTGCCGCACCCATGCTGAAAACAGCCTCAAACTGATCGCCCTGCGGGGCTTGGTGGAACGGGGCAGCGGCGAACCCTCCTCAGAGGCTCTCCTGGAGGCCATGGATGAGCTCCTCTGACCCTTTCACCCCGCTGATCGCGGCTGTAGAGCAAGCCGATTCGGCGGCCCTTCTCTTTCAGACCACTCGGGAGCTCGCCTGCGCCCTGGCAAGCCAAAGCAGAGATCCATTGCAAGGGCCTCCTCCGGAGGCTGCGCTGTCCTGCTTGGTCCGCATCCTTGGGTTCAACAACCCTGGCGCCGCTGTTGCAGCTGTTGAGGGGTTGATCGCTAGTGGTCCTGCCGCTGTCTCTCCCCTTCTGGAAGGCCTTGATGGCCAAAATTATGGGGCGCGGGCATGGGCCGTCAGGGCTCTGGCTGGGATAGGGGACGTGCGGGGGTTGGAGCTGCTGGAGCAGGCCCTCTCGGACGACATCGGCCCGAGTGTGCGTCGGGCAGCTGCCATTGGCCTAGGGACTTTGCGATTAGGGGATCTGGCGCTTCCAGAGCGTCATGCCATTGAGGAACGCGCTTTGACAGCCTTAGAGCGGGGGAGCCTCGACGGCGAATGGGTTGTGCGTTATGCCGTGGCCACGGCCATGGAAAAACTGGCTCTGCGTCTTCAGGAGTTGGAAGAGGGTCGAGCGCGGGCGGTGGCAAGCCTCTGCAGCCTTGCTGAACACTCCAGTGAAGAAGTGCCGGTCGTGCGTCTACGCGCCAAGCTGGCGCTGTCGCGTCTGCCCTCCCCATGAGTCGCCCAAGCCAGGATTTCGCTGCGGCCGGCAAAATCAAGGTGTTGTTCGTGTGTCTGGGAAACATCTGCCGTTCGGCTGCAGCGGAAGGCTGCTTCCTGCATCTGATTGCCCGCGAGCACCTGGAGGAATCCTTTGTGGTGGATTCGGCGGGAACAGGCCACTGGCATGTGGGCAAGCCAGCAGACCAACGGATGCAGCAGGCAGCGGATCGCCGAGGCATCGTGCTGACAGGTCGGGCTCGCCAGATCTGCCCGGATGATCTCCAGACCTTTGATCACATTCTCACCATGGATCGTCAAAATCTGGCCGCGGTGCAGCGCTTAGCAGGTCGCAATCTTGCAAGGGCCAAGATCGAGCCCGTGACTCGCCACTGCCGAAGGTTCCAGCTTGAGGAGGTGGCGGATCCTTACTACGGCGGACCCGAAGGGTTTGAGCACGTTCTCGATGTTCTGCAAGACGCTTGCGAGGGGTTGCTCGAAACCCTGACGACCGACGCAGGCGGAATCAATCACAGGGCAGGTTGACCTTCGGGGGGGGGGGGGCAGGCCATGCTTCCTCAGGCACCTTGGATCGGAACGCATCGACCATGGCTTCAATCACCGCTTCAATCTCCATCCCGTCGGTGACCAGCTCCAGAGCGTCTGGTGCCTGCATGAGGGGGGCCAGACTTCGCGTCGAATCTTTCTCATCGCGCTCAGCAATTAGACGCTCTAGCTCTGCCAGCTCAGGCACCTCAAAGCCCCGCTGCTGAAGATCACGGGCCCGTCTCCTGGCCCTTTCGGCCACACTGGCGGTGAGGAAAATCTTGCACTCCGCATCGGGAAACACTGCGGTGCCCGTATCACGGCCCTCCGCGACCAGCCCGCCACGCTCACCCAGGCGCTGTTGGTGACTGGTGAGGCTTTGCCTGACACAGGGATGGGCCGCCACGGTGGACACCACAGCCGTCACCTCCGGGCTGCGGATGGCTGTGGTGACATCCTGCCCATTCACCTTGATTCGCAAGTGGCCTGCGTCGGTCGGGCTGAGATCCAGATCCAGCCCCGCAAGAAGGGGAGCCACTGCCAAGGGGTCGGCCGGATTGACACCCTTCTGCAACACCCACCAGCTCAGAGCTCTGTACATCGCTCCGGTGTCGAGATAAGTGAGTCCGAGGCGATGGGCAAAGACTCTGGTCACCGTGCTTTTGCCAGCTCCTGCGGGACCATCAATGGCAACAATTGGCGCTCGGGGCATCAGGAAGAGGTGGTCGATCAAGCGGGTGGAACCGCAACGCACGGCAGCAGCCAACAGGGCCAGGCCCTCCACCCGTTCCAGGGGCCTCAGCGTATGCGCTTCCACCAACGCCACATACTCAGGTAACAAGTTGTGGAGACGGAGACGATCCTCCAGACCCCGCAGGAGCGTTGTGGAGCAGTCTCCATGTCTGGCGCTGCCGGCCGCTGCGACCAAAGCTGCTGGGAGCTGGCTCGCCCGCTGCAGTTCCTCCGAGCCGAGGTAGCCATTTCGGGAGCTGAGCGCCAACCCATCAAATTGGCGCACCGTGGCCATGCCCTCTACACAAGTCGGCAATCCCAGGTCCAAGACCACCTGTCGCAGCACAACCAACTGCTGCCAGTCTTTTTCTCCCAAAAAGAGCCGATCTGGACGCACCATCGCCAGCAGCCTGGTGACCACTGTGGCAACCCCTTCAAAGTGGCCCGGTCGATGGGGAGCGCAGAGGGAGAGGAGGAGGCGGGCTGGTGGCACAACGTGGGTCACCCCCTCTTCCCCATAGGGGTAGACCTCCTCAAAAGAAGGAGCAAAGACAGCGTGGGCACCTGCTTCGCAGGCCAAAACCCCGTCCTCCTCGAGTCTGCGCGGGTAGCGATCAAAATCCTCGCCAGCCGAGAATTGGAGTGGATTGATAAAGATGCTTACCAACACTCGAGGCGCGCCCCACCAGCGAGGTGTAGCCGCCCGCCGAATGAGTTGGAGGTGGCCAGCATGGAGAGCTCCCATGGTGGGCACAAAGTGCAGCCCTTGTTGGGGAAATGATCTGCGCCAATTGGCGAGATCGCGCTGGGTCCTGAGAAACAGCACGGTGGAAACGGGCTACAACAAAAAATCCTCCCAGCCCGCGGGCCAGGAGGACAGAATGCTGTGCCTCAGAGGGTTCAATCGATCACTTCGAGGCGGACATCTGCCACGCCACTGGCGGTCAGACCAAGGACCTGGGCAGCACCGTGAGCCAAATCGATGATGCGCCCCCCAGAGAAGGGACCGCGATCATTGATGCGCACAACGGCACTGCGGCCGTTGTAAAGATTGGTCACCCGCACCTTCGTTCCGAAGGGGAGGTAGCGGTGAGCCGCGGTCAAAGTGCCAGGGCGGAAAACCTCTCCACTGGCTGTGCGATTACCAAAGAATCCTGGACCATACCAACTGGCTTGTCCGACCTGAACACTTCGCGCTGAAGCAATTTGCAGTCCCTGGGCAAGGGGCACAGGGGGTGTCAGCTTGATGAAGTTGTTTTCCCAGCGGGAAGGAGCACCTGCTTCGCGAATCGAGAGGGCGCCAAAACTTGGAGAGGAGACAGCAGCGGAATATGCCGGAGAGAAAGCAGCACCGGCAATCAGGAGGCCAGCAGAGCCGAGAAGATGGAGTACACGCATGGCAATCGGAATTGTCAAGGAGGGCATTCCTGAAAATCAGGAGTGACATGTCTTCTCTCAGAGGGAAAGAATGCAATCAAACTTTCCCGCTGATGTGAGTAGACCCCTTGGCGAATTCCTTTCGAAGAATAACGACCAAGCAAAGGTACAGGCTTTCTGAAGCTCGAAACAGCCTCGAACGCGCCCTGCGGACTCATCAGAATTTTTCATCTTTAAGCTTTCGTCCAGTTTTCTTGGGGGTTCAAGACCCCTGCGACTTGGCGTGAGTGATCAGGAAATCTGATTTCATTCATCAGCGCCACTGATCGCAGCATGTGCCGATCCCGCTGGCGTCCACCCTCAAAGGGTCGGTAAAGGGTTGGGACGGGCTGGGCTCATGCCATTGGAAGATCGAGGCAGTTGAGCTGAAGCCATGGATTACCGCAGCGCAGGCGTGGATGTGATGGCTGGCCGGGCGTTCATCGATCGCATTCGCAGCAGCGTGGACTCCACCCGCAGGCCGGAGGTTCTCGGCGGGGTGGGAGGATTCGCTGGACTGTGCCGTCTGCCCCATGGCCTGCGTCGGCCCCTCCTCGTGGCTGGCAGCGATGGTGTGGGCACAAAGCTGGAACTCGCCCAGCGCTTGCAGCGCCACCACGGCATCGGCATTGACTTGGTGGCCATGTGCGTGAACGACGTCATCACCTGTGGCGCCGAACCTCTTTTTTTCCTGGATTACATTGCGACAGGCAGGCTCACCCTAGAGACCCTCGCCAACGTCGTTGAAGGCATCGCCCAGGGTTGCCGCCTCAGCGGCTGCGCCCTTCTCGGTGGGGAAACGGCAGAGATGCCTGGCTTTTACACCCCTGGTCAGTACGACCTGGCTGGATTTTGCGTTGGAGTCGTGGATGAAGATCGCCTCATCGATGGGCGGGAGGTGCAAATCGGGGATCGGGTTGTGGGCGTGGCCAGCAGTGGAGTTCACAGCAACGGCTTCAGCCTGGTGCGGCGCATTCTTGAAGAACGGCAAATCACGCTGGAGACCCGGCTGGGAGAGGTCGAACCTCCGCTGCTGGTTGAGCTCCTGACCCCGACCTTGCTCTACAGCGATCTTGTGAAGGCCCTCTTTGCGGCTGGGCTGGCCCCCCATGCCATGGCCCACATCACCGGGGGAGGCCTGCCCGAAAACTTGCCTCGCTGCCTCCCGGAGGGTGCCCAAGCCGTGGTCGATCCCAACGCGTGGGAGCGCCCTGCCTTGTTTCGCTGGCTTCAAGAGCAAGGCCAGGTGCCGGAATCTGATCTCTGGCACACCTTCAATTTGGGTGTGGGGTTTTGTCTGATTGTTGGGGCACACCAGGCGGCAGAGGTGATGGAGGTCTGCCAGGGCTGTGGGCACAGGGCTTGGGAGATCGGCCGCATCGAGGCGGGCGGACCGTCAGGCCAGGGCGTTGTTGGCTTGCCGCTCGCACCGACTGCATCGCCTTAAACCGAAGGAGGCCAACAATTCAACAGCGTTCATAACCACGATGTTTTTCCCCCTATGGTGATGAAGCGCGTCTTACAAGACCGCTGCATTGGCCAACGCAACACAGTTCATACCGTCATGTTGAATACCGCCACCCGTATCACGCGGCGCCGCAGCTCCGCAGGCCCCACCCCGCCGCAACGCCCCCAACAGCCCCGGCCCCGACCAAGGGATCCAGTTGGACGCCAGACAGGACAAGCAGGTGGGCAACGTCCCACTTTTCTGACGCTCCGCGACCACGGCAAGGTTTACGTGGCCGATCTGCCGCGTCTCTCGGATGGGCAGCTCATTCACATTTTTAAGGAAGCCGAAAGTGTCCTGGAAAGCTTGAATCGCCGCCTGGCCGAACTCGATGCCCAAGGCTTTCTGAACCAGGCCGATCAAGACACTCGCATCCGGGCAACAACCAAACGGGATGTGACCGAGCGCTTCCTCAACGCGATTGGGCAGGAGCAAGAACTCAGGCGCAGCAACCCTGCTCTCCGTGCCGCCGCCGGAGAATCCTTGGCGCGAGCATTCTTGGAATTGGCCCGTCACCGCCTGCCTGGATCCACCTTTGATTCTCTCCTTCAGGAAGCTCTGGCGGCCTGTGGCCCAAGCGAGCAACCAGGGCTCGAACCCTCAAGCGACGATCCTGAGATGCTTCGTCTGCTTCAAGGCTCCCAAAACGAGGAAGAGCCAGAACAGGTGGCGATGAGTTTGCCTGTGGTCATCTCTAACGAGAGCTAATTCCAGCCCTCAAGCGCTCTGAAAAGGATTGGCGGGCATCCTGGCCCTGTTGGCCAGAGCCAGGGCATCCAGCTCAGCTCTCTCCTCACTGGATAGATGCCAAGCCATGGCGCCAGCCGCAACCTCCACCTGCTCG
This sequence comes from Cyanobium sp., assembly GCA_046081785.1. Lineage (GTDB taxonomy): Bacteria > Cyanobacteriota > Cyanobacteriia > PCC-6307 > Cyanobiaceae > Cyanobium. The sequence goes on along the minus strand of JBJTWN010000138.1, from coordinate 41,959 downwards.
ATTCGCCTGAGTCCTGGGATGGGCATGGCTCCATGGGCCCGACACCAATTCAGGGCAACGGCTGCTGCAGGCACCTCCCGTGCCGCAGCAATGCGCAAAAGCCCCTGGCGCACCGCCTCGGCCCCCCGTTCGAGTCGAGCAAAAAGCAGGCTTCGGGGGCCGGAAGGCCGCGGCGAAGGCTTCCCGTCGGCAGGGGCCAACCATCCCAGGGCCAAAGGGCTGTAAGCAATCAGCGGAACCCCGAGTTCACGGCACACCTCAGCCACGCCTCCAGAGAGGGCAGGCTCTGGGGAAAGCAGAGAGAACTGAACCTGAAGACTGGCCAGGTTGACACCGCGCTCGGCCAGGTGGCCATGCACCCAACGCAACCGCTTCGGACCAAAGTTGGAGACTCCCAACTCCGGCACCTTGCCTGCCAACACCAAATCAGCCAATCCATCCAGAAGAGGCCCTTCTTGCCATGGGGCGTAGCGGGCGGTGCTCCAATGCAGCTGGACACGATCCAACTTGCCTTTCAGCCGCGCACAGGAAGCGGCAAACGCACGGTCGAACCCATGGCGGCCAAAACGCCATGGAAAGGGAGCCAACTTGGTGGCCAACCTGAGCGGCTGCCGACGAGCGGGCGGCAGAGCCGCACACCAGCTGCCAAGCAGGGTCTCGCTGCGACCTGAGAAGCGCCCTGTGCCGTAGGAATCTGCCGTGTCAAAGAAATGGAAGCCCCTATCGACGGCCCGCTGGAACACAGCGGCAAGTTGAGCGTCCTGATCGGGGTCATACCCCCAGAGAAATTGATTTCCCCAGGCCCAGGTGCCCACACCAATGGAGGGTGGATCTGATGGAGGAGATGACATCCGGCGCTCTGAGGCTGAACGGGCCATGATGCAATCTTCACTGCCAGTGTGGTCTGTGGCCACGGCCTCCACTCCCCCTTCCGGCGACCCCCCACCAACCGGGAGAGATCCTGTCCAGGCCAGGGAGCAGATTCCCTCAGACACCAGTCGAGAGCCTGTGTTGTGCAGCCATTGCGGGCGAACGGCCAATAACGGAATCGTCTGCCAGGGAATCTGCGTAGCCGACTCCGGCTACTGATGAAACGAATGTTGCGGGGTATGCAGTTTGATGGCGATGTGCCCCAGAGAGCCGGCAAAGCTTAAGATTTGCTTTAGGGTCCCTGCAATTGAAGGCGAGACGTCGTGACCCACCCCAGCTCTCTGCTGATCGCCATGGCCCTCCTCGGGCTGATGGTGGTTGAGATTGCAACGCGTCTCCATGCCACAGCTTGAGTCAACGCCTCAAGGGCAGCCAAAGCTTCAAAAGGCAAAAGCCTCGCGCCGAATGACGGCTTTCCCCATCCAAAGGCCTGGGTTTCGTCCTACAAAGAGTCGGTGCTGCTTGCAGATTTGGTGAAGGTCTTCCACCACAACAACGAGCACTTGATCTGCCTCTCCTCCGAGGAGGCCGCCCTGCTGCTGGATCTCTGTCATGCAGGCGTGATTTCGGACCATCTCTCGCCGGCCAGGAGCCGACGCAAACGTCTGGAGAGCCTGGTGGGCGATCTTCAAGCGGCTCTGCACGGCCCAGCCCAAGCGTTCTGGCGCACGTTCGCCAAGCCCGGTCAAGCCAGGTGAGCGCTGATCTGTCTCTGTTCAAGGCGGCACCCAGATTCGAACTGGGGATAAAGGATTTGCAATCCTCTGCCTTACCACTTGGCCATGCCGCCACGGGAGAAACCCCCTGAGGTGGATCGTATCAGCCACGGCACACCTCACCGTTTGTTGGTTCTGAGCAATGGCCACGGCGAAGATTTGATTGCGCTGCGGGTCTGCGAGGCCTTGCGTCGCCTTCGGCCGGAACTGCCCCTGGCTGTGCTCCCGCTTGTGGGCGAAGGAGGTGCCTTTGCTGCTGCCCCCCAGGAGCTCGCATTGGAGCGGCTCGGGCCTTGCCTCCCCTTGCCCAGTGGTGGATTCAGCAACCAGAGCGTTCGAGGACTGCTCCAGGACCTGGCAGCGGGGTTACCTCGCACGACGTGGCAGCAACTGCAGGTGGTGCGTCGCTGGGGAGCTGCGGGCCAGCCCATCTTGGCGATCGGGGATCTGCTCCCCCTGGCCATGGCCTGGCTGGGCGGCGGCCCCTATGGCTTCATCGGCACTCCCAAAAGTGATTACACCTGGAGAAGCCCCTCCCCGGCAGGGTGGCCTCCATCCCCTTTGGCTGATGGCTACCACCGATGCAAAGGCAGTGAATGGGATCCCTGGGAGTGGGCGTTGATGACCCATCGCCATTGCCGGTTGGTGGCGGTGCGCGATGCCCTCACAGCCAGGGGATTGCGGAGCCACCACATCGGAGCTCTAGCTCCCGGCAACCCGATGATGGATGGCTTCGAGGCGAAAGAGCTGCCCCCTTCCCTGCGCACTGACCGAAGAGTGCTGCTGTTGCCGGGCAGCCGTCTTCCAGAGGCCCTGGCCAACTTCAACCGGCTCCTGAGCGGTCTCCCCCATCCCAGCCAATGCGACTGTCTAGGAGGCGTCTCCGTGCTGGTGCCGATCAGCCAGGGCCTGAATCGCTCTTCTGCGGTGGCTGCGGTCATGGCGGAGGCGCACTTTGAACCGGTGCCCCCACCTCTCCTTAGCGAAGCCGAAGGCTGCTGGAGCAAAGGCTCTCTGCGGGTCCTCTTTGGGGTCGGCCGCTTTGCCAGCTGGGCCCCCTGGGCTGAGGTGGGCTTGGCCACTGCTGGAACCGCTACGGAGCAATTGGTTGGACTCGGGTTGCCCGCCCTGTCCCTCCCCGGGGCTGGGCCGCAATTCACGGTGGGGTTCGCCCGACGGCAGAGCCGGCTCCTGGGAGGCGCCGTTGAACCTTGCAAAACCGCCGGGCGAATGCAGATGCGATTGCTCGAGCTGCTTGAAGACGGCAGCGCCAGACGCGAGCTGGGCAGAAAGGGGAGGCAGCGCATGGGCCCAGCCGGGGGCAGCGAGGCTTTGGCACACCTGATCGTGGATCGCCTATTGGAAGCCGATCCTCCCTCCTCCGCCAGCCGCGCAGGATGATGCCTTTATCTTTCTCGGCATGGTGATGGGTGCGATTCCCGATCGGCAATACAACGTTGCCTGCGGGCATCTCGCGAGCTGGTTGGGGATCAGCCTGGCCTCCGCCCGTCGCCGAGTCGATATACGGGCTGCCCAATTGGGACTCAGCGACACGGCCGCACGCATCGCATTGGCCGAACAGATGCTGGTGGAAGCCAAGGCCTCCGGCATCGATACCCAGGCCCTGCTGGATGCCCAGCTCGCTGCCCTCAGCAGCGAGGAAAACTTCATGACAGAGGACTAGATCCGCTGGCGAGCCGTTCAGTGTTCAAACACCGAGCCAAAGCGCTGCCGATCCAGTGCCGCAAACACAGGCACACAGGCAAAACACTGCTGAGCCAACTCCCAACGCTCCTCTCGGCGGAGCATGCTCTCTAGCCGTGAGCGGGCTGGGAGGAGCCAGCGAACGTCGCCAGCGGCATACGCCAGCTGGGCAGGGCTGAGTTCTTCCACCCTTCCCCAATCGGAACTCTGGGCCTGCTTGTCCAGTTCCACTCCCACCAATTCATTCACCACTTCCTTGAGTCCGTGGCGTGGCGCGTAGGTGCGTCCCAGGCGACTGGCGATCTTGGTGCAAAAAATCGGATTCACAGCAATGCCCAGGTTTTCAGCCAGGGCGGCCACATCAAAGCGGGCGAAGTGAAACACCTTCTCCACCGCCGGATTTTCGAGGAGGTTCTTCAGCCGCGGGGCTTCACGTTGGCCCCGGGCCAAACGGATGCAGCACACCCGATCCTCTGCATCGCAAATCTGAACGAGGCAAAGCCGGTCTCGGCCATGCATCAACCCCATGGCTTCCGTATCCACAGCCAGGCCTGCCGCCTGCCCGAAGCGTGCCAGCCACTCCTCATCGAGGTCGCCATCGAACACGGCAAAACGGGCTGGCGGAGGCAAGGATTTTGAAGAACCGCTGGTTGCTGAGCCAACGGTGGGTTGGCCAGCGGAAGGAGCCTCAGTCATTGCCACCATGTCAACTGATTCCCATGCTGGGCCATTGCCAAGCCGGCCTCAGCTGGCCCCAACAGTCCGCAATCCAGGCGAGAATAGAAAAAGGGTTTGCAGCGTTTTTTGATGGTCCCCCTCGGCTCCACCCTGCTGCTCACCCTGTTGCTAGCGATCGGGCTGATCTTTTTCCTGCGCGCCGCCAGCAAAGACCGCACAACGGTGGTGGACGTGCAATCACCTCGTCCCGCCCTGGAAGTGCTCGAAGGATTGGTGGCCTGGCTGAAGCAGAGGGGGTGGCATCCCACCGCAAAGGATCCACAACGGCAGGTGCTCTGCTTTTCAGGTCAAGTGCAGGCGAGTCTTGCCTTGGCAGTCCTGCTCTCATGCCTGGCGAGCCTTGGGTCCGTCAGCCTTGGCCTTGTGCTCCACCAGCTCTTTCCTGTGGTGGGCTGGTGGATTCTCGTCCTGGCCCTCCTCGGGCCGTTGGCCGGGCTGATTTACTGGCGGCGGGCCGCTCGCCCAGAGAGCCTTGAACTCCGGCTCATCGATGAAGCTGCCGGTGGAGGGAGCACCCTTCGACTGCGGGCCCATCGAGACGAACTCATCGCCATGGAGAAGGAACTGGGGCCTTCTCTAGGACTCGCCAGTGACGGCCGCCTGCTGAACTCACCCATCTGAGCCATCGATCCATGCTCTCTTTCCTTTCCACACAAGGTCGAAGGTTGCTTTTGGCCACCCTCGCTCCCACATTCAGCTTGGCGCTGTCCAGCCCTTTCCTGGCTTCCACCCCTGCTGAAGCGCAACCGGTCCGCACTCAAGGAACGACCGATGCGTCCTCGGCACGTAATGTTCTTACGTCCCGAAGTCCCGGGGCTGTGGATCCGCTGACGGGTGTGCGCAGCCGGATGCAAAAGGATTGGATTGGGCTTCGCACGGTTGATCCCAACACCCCGATCCTGGTGATGGCTGGCCACGCCGATTCCCAGGGGATTGCCGGTTCCGGCACCAGCGGAGAGGCCGTGGGTGTGCTGGGCGCCGCCCCAATGATGCAGGGCATCAGCGATGAGCACTACTGGAATCTTGTTCTTGCCCATGCCGTGGCCACCCTGGGACGGGCACGTGGATTGCGGATCGACTTCTACAAGCCCCCTGTGCGCACGATCCTTGACCCAGACCATCCAGGAACAAATTGGAGTGTGGGGAGGCAACACGCCCTCGCCGATGGCTACGCCTTTGAGATTCACTTTGATGCCTATGGTCCTTCGGGAGTGGGCTCCGGTCTGATTCCCCCACTTCACAGGCCCTTCAGCCGCATTGACGAGAGCCTGGCCCAGGAATTCGGGGCTTACCCGATGAATTTTCGCGATCGTCTGGGTGGACCCAAGCGAGGCGTAGCCATTCTTGAACTTGGCAAGTTGGAAGGAAGATTGGAGGCCTCGCTCCGCGATCCCCGAACACGTCAGCGAACCGTGCAACTCCTGGCCCAAAGAGTCGTCGAGGCGCTGGAGATCGGCCTGGGCCGCAGGTCTGACGGTAGGCCTGCGGCCCAGGTCAGTTCACCGCCTGCAATCCAGCGCAGCGGCTCTCAAGTGACGCGTCTTCCAGCCAGTTTTGAGGGCGAGTGAACACTTCTGTAAGCAGCGCCTCCCTGCTCCCGGTCTCTGGCGCATAGGCATATTCCCAACGTACCAACGGCGGCAACGACATCAAGATCGATTCGGTGCGGCCATTGGTTTGCAATCCGAAGATCGTTCCCCTGTCGAAGACCAAATTGAATTCCACATAACGCCCGCGACGATAGAGTTGAAACTGACGCTCTCTCTCTCCCCAAGCAAGAGACTGCCGACGTTCAACAATAGGAATGTAGCTGGGTAAAAACGCCTCTCCACAGGATTGGGCGAGATGAAACAACTTCTCCCAGTCTTGCTGGATCGGGCCTATGGCCCGTGAGGCCACAGCTGCTGGCCCCTCAGGATCTGGCCCCTTGTAGAGCACGCCGCTGGAGTCTTGATAGTCATAGAAAATGCCGCCAACTCCTCGAGTCTCGCCACGGTGCTTTAGGTAGAAGTACTCATCACACCAGAGTTTGAAGACCGAGTGGTAGGCAGGATCAACCGCCCCACAAGCAGCCTTGAGGGTGCCGTGAAAGTGTTTGGCATCCTCCAGGAAGGGGTAATAGGGCGTGAGATCAGCTCCTCCCCCAAACCACCACACCGGTCCTGCCTCGAAATAGCGGTAGTTGAGATGCACGGTGGGCACCCATGGGCTGCGGGGGTGCAGCACCATGGACGTACCAATCGCAAACCAGGGGTGCCCCTTGGCCTCGGGGCGCTGATTCAAAATCGCGGGGGGAAGTTCCTCTCCCTGGACCTCTGAGAAATTCACGCCGCCCTGCTCAAATACCCGGCCAGCCTTCATCACCCGCGAGCGACCACCCCCGCCTTCCGGACGCTCCCAGGTTTCCTCCAGGAATCGTTTCTCCCCATCCAGTGCTTCCAGCCCAGCACAGATCGAATCCTGAAGCCCCATCAGCAGAGCCCTGGCCCGACTCCTGGACGCAGCCGGGGGCGTCTCGTTGGGGAGGGAGGTGGCCATCGAGGGAGGTGATTGGAGATTTCCCAACCTTCCCAGTCCGTTGGGGTGATCCACAACCCATCGAGAGGCTCTGTCACCCCAGCTGGTCTCTAGGATCCCGACCAACCGCCGGGAAGGATTGTTTCGCCCATGTCTTCATCCAGCACCGATCCGGGGCTCGATCCATCCCTAAGCGAGATTGAGCATCAAGCGATCGAGGCCCTGAAGCCCCTCAGAGATGCAGGAACGGATCGGTCTTTGCTGGAGCTTGGCTGGATCAGTGGTGTTCGGGTGCAGGGATCGCGCGCGATCTTTCGGCTGGCACTCCCCAACTTTGCTGGTGGCCAACGGGATCGCATAGTTGCGGAAGCGCGGGAGGCGCTCCTGCCGCTCGCCGGGATTGAGGACGTGCAGATCGAGCTGGCTCCCCCCCCCTCTTCAGGGCCGATCGGGGCGGCAGGCCATGGCTCCTCCCCTGGCACCGGTGTGCCCGCTCGCCAGGCCATTCCTGGTGTGCGGCAGGTGATTGCCGTGAGCAGTGGCAAGGGCGGTGTTGGCAAAAGCACCGTGGCTGTCAACTTAGCCTGTGCTTTGGCTCGAAAAGGCCTGCGAGTGGGCCTGCTCGATGCCGATATTTATGGTCCGAATGCTCCCACAATGCTTGGTGTCGCAGGCATGGTGCCGGATGTGCGCGGCAGCGGCTCCGATCAAGTGTTGCAACCGATTGAGACCTGCGGTCTAGCCATGGTGTCGATGGGCCTACTGATCGAAGACAACCAGCCAGTGATCTGGCGTGGGCCGATGCTCAATGGCATCATCAGGCAATTTCTTTATCAGGTGGAGTGGGGGGAGCGAGATGTGCTTGTGGTTGACCTTCCCCCCGGCACGGGCGATGCCCAGCTCAGCCTGGCCCAGGCTGTGCCTATCGGTGGCGGCATCGTCGTCACCACACCCCAACAGGTCTCTCTTCAGGATGCCCGGCGGGGTCTGGCGATGTTTGTGCAGATGGGCGTGCCCGTGCTGGGCGTCGTGGAAAACATGAGTTGGTTTCTGCCCCCCGATTTGCCGGATCGGCGTTACGCCCTCTTCGGCAGTGGTGGAGGCGCGCGGCTCGCCGAAGAAGCTGGTGTTCCCCTCCTCGCCCAACTGCCTATGGAACTCCTCGTGCGGGAAGGTGGGGATGAGGGTCGTCCGATCGTGCTTGCTCACAGCACATCGGCGACAGCCCTGGCTTTCGCAGCTCTGGCCGAGACGCTCAGCCATCGCCTCTCGCTCGATGGAGCGACGGTTTAACCCCCATGGTGGCTCTCGCTGAGCATCGCCGGGCCAGCAGCCGGACCCCCTCCCGCCAGCTGAGGCTCAAAGTCGACTCCATTGACTGGATTCTTTGGGGGGTTCCGCTCATCCTTTGTTTCTTTGCGGGAATCTTGATCGCCAGCACCCAACGGCTAGCCGATTACGCTGATTGGTACCAACACTGGATTACGGCGGCCGTCGGCATCGTGCTTGCCCTCTTCGCGGCCCGGCTACCCCTGGATCGGCTGCAGCTGGTGCAATGGCCTCTTTACATCCTCACCAACTTGAGCCTCTTGGCGGTGCGATTTGTCGGCACCTCCGCCCTCGGCGCCCAGCGTTGGATCAACATTGCTGGTTTTCATGTGCAGCCCTCGGAATTTGCCAAGGTGGCTGCCATTTTGTTGCTTGCTGGGGTTTTGGCCCGCTATCCGGTGGAGCGGCCGGTGGATCTGATCAGACCCATGGCCCTGATCAGCATTCCCTGGGCTTTGGTGTTTGTGCAACCTGATCTGGGCACCTCCCTGGTTTTTGGAGCCATCCTGCTGGTGATGCTCTTCTGGGCAGGTTTGCCAGCCAGCTGGCTGCTGCTGCTTTTGTCCCCTCTGATCTCAGCCATCCTCTCCGGGGTTGCCCCCTGGGGGCTAGCCATCTGGGTCCCCTTGATGGCCCTGCTCGCTTGGCGATCCCTGCCTTGGAGGCGGATCGGCCTCGGGGTGGTCACGGCTGTGCAAGTCCTCTTCGCTGCCATCACCCCCCAACTCTGGAATCACGGACTGAAGGATTACCAACGGGAACGGCTCGTGCTCTTTCTTGATCCCGCCAAGGATGCCCTCGGTGGGGGCTATCACCTTCTCCAAAGCAAGGTGGGAATTGGTTCGGGCGGGCTCTGGGGAACGGGATTGATGCATGGCCAGCTCACCAAGTTGCGTTTCATCCCTGAGCAGCACACCGATTTCATTTTCAGTGCCCTGGGAGAGGAAATGGGTTTTGTGGGCACCACCTTGATCGTGGCAGCGTATGTGTTGCTCTGCTGGCGGTTGTTGAGCATCGCCATGCACGCCCGCACGGACGTGGAATCCCTCGTTGTGGTGGGAGTGGGGGCGATGCTGATGTTTCAAGTGTTGGTGAACATCTGTATGACCATCGGCCTCGGTCCGGTCACCGGGATCCCCTTGCCATGGCTGAGCTATGGGCGCTCGGCGATGCTCGTGAATTTTCTTTCCATCGGCTTCTGTGCCTCTGTGAGCCGTCGAAGCCGCCTCAACCAGCGCTGGAGGTGAGCTTCGTCACCCTCAGGCACCAGCTCTGCAGCGGAGTTCCGCAAGGCCGCTGTGATGAAGATTGTGCGCGCCGCCTGTGGTGGGCCGCCCTTGCCACCCTCCAAGAGGATCTGCTCCTCAAAGACACCACCCCTCTCCAGGGGGTGTGGTTGGCCTCCCCCCTCCCAGCGCTTTATGAACCAGAGCTGCTTCTTCACCTTGGCGGTTGGATCTGGATCCCGGCAGGACTTCAGGACGTGCTGCCCCAAAACCAACCGCTGCTCCCGGCCGGGGGAGAGGAGCCCGCCGGAATGAAAGCCCATGAGGGATTCCAACGGCTTCCCCTGCGTCAGGAAGATGGCAACGACCCCCTGTTGGTGTTGATCACGCCACGCTTGCAGGTGGCACTGCTGCTGGATGGTCCCCCCTTGGCCCGCCGTCTGGTTGTGCGCTTTGAGGCCTCTGTGATCACTCGGGCGCTTCAGGGGCTGGACGAGCGTCTAAGCGAGGATGACCCGGCAGCGGCGGTTCGCTTCAGGCAGCGGCTGAAGGCTCTCGGCCCTCTTCAAAATGATCCCGCTTTGGGAACGCGCTTCTGGCCCCTCCTTGCAGAACGTGTCGCTGCCATTGCTCCGAGCGTCACCTTGCAGCCTGTGGAACCAGCCTCCGGGGCGAGTTCGGCAGCCTCGAAAGACGATGTTGCCGCAGAGCTGGCTCTGCTTGAGGCGCTCACCCATGAGGTGCGCACACCACTGGCCACCATCCGAACGCTGATCCGCTCCCTGCTTCGCCGCACCGATCTGCCTTCCGTCGTGCGTCAGAGGCTGGAGCAAATCGATGGGGAGTGCACCGAGCAGATCGATCGCTTCGGGCTGATTTTTCTGGCGGCCGAACAGCAGCGACAGCCTGGACGCGGCCAACCCCTATCCGACAGTGAGTTGGCGCGCACGGATCTCAGTGCGTTGCTGCACCATCTGGAGGGACTCTGGCAGCGACAGCTGAGCCGTCGCGATCTGAAGCTCACACTCTCCATTGCAGAGGACCTTCCGCCTGTGCTCAGTGATCCGGTGCGGTTGGAAACGATGCTGGGGGGGCTGATGGATCGCTTCAGCCGTTCTCTCCCGGCAGGAAGCCAGGTGTGGTTGCGGCTCCACCCCGCCGGCCAACGCTTGAAACTGCAACTGAGCAGTGATGATCCCACCCCCCGCAGAGCTCACCCCACAGCGGAGGCCCACAAAGAGAGTGCCCGCGTAGGCCCGGTGCTCAGCTGGAATCCCACCACTGGAAGCCTGAACCTGAGTCGACAGGCCACCCAACTGCTCTTCCATCGCCTGGGGGGACGCTTCACAGAACGGGGGGGCTCGAGTCTCACGGTGTTCTTTCCCCTGGCAGAGCGGGGGGAGTAGGGGCGGTTTGTTGACGGGGTGTGAAGAGTGACGCCGGCCTGTTCATTCGGCCAAAAGCACGGTGCTAGCTTCCGCCTGAAACGGACAGCAGCGCCATGCCAGCAACGGCCCTCAACGGTCAACTTCCGAAATACATCGGCAGCACAGGCGGCCTGCTGAATTCCGCTGAAACCGAAGAGAAATACGCCATCACCTGGACGAGCCCCACAGCTCAGATTTTCGAGTTGCCCACCGGCGGGGCAGCGGAAATGAATGCCGGGGAAAACATCATGTATTTCGCCCGGAAGGAGCAATGCCTGGCCCTCGGCACCCAGCTTCGCACCAAATTCAAGCCCAAAATCGAAGATTACAAGGTCTATCGGATCTATCCTGGCGGGGACGTGGAATTCCTTCATCCCAAGGATGGTGTTTTTCCTGAAAAAGTTAATGAGGGACGTCCAATCGTTGGCCACAACCCACGGCGGATTGGAGAAAATCAAAACCCTTCCAACCTCAAATTCACAGGCAAAACCCCCTACGACTCCTAACCTCCATCTCATCCCCATGTCGTGAAGGAAGGCGGCGGGGAGTAAACCCGCCGTTTTTTTTGCCAGCCCCGTGATGCTGCATGCCCATGCCAGGCCTTGATCTGAAAGCAGATCGCTCTGCCTATCTCGCCAAGGTGCAGGAGGGATGCACATTCATCCCCCTATGGAAATGCTGGCCCGCTGATCTGGAAACACCTCTCACCACCTGGCTCAAGGTGGGTGCTGGGGGAAACCGGGGGGTGCTGTTGGAGTCAGTAGAGGGAGGCGAGCGGCTCGGCCGCTGGAGCTTTGTGGTGAGTGACCCTCTCTGGACCCTCATCTGCCGAGGCGAACAAGCAGAGCGCCAATGGCGCGATGGTCGGCTAGATGAACTGGCCGGCAACCCCTTCCTGTTGCTGCGTCAATGTTTGGCCTCCATACGGCCGGCCCCTGTGCCCCACCTGCCCCCAGTGGGGCAATTGTTTGGCTGCTGGGGATATGAGCTGATCCACTGGATCGAACCCACGGTGCCGGTGCATCACCCACCACCAGGGGCTCCGCCAGATGGCTGCTGGATGCTTGCAGACAGCCTCCTGGTGTTCGACCAGGTGAAACGTCAGATCACCGCTGTCGCCTATGCCGATCTCAGTGCAGGAGCTGAACCAGAGCAGGCCTGGAACCATGCTGCAGCCAGGATTTCCCGGCTCGAAGCCCAGATGCATGAGCCCCTGCCTCCGGGTGTCGCTCCTTTGGACTGGCACGAGGTCAGTGCAGCCGACCCCAGCCAGGGGCTGAAGAGCCGCAGCAACTGGCAACAGCAAGACTTTGAGCGAGTTGTGCAACGGGGAAGGGACCACATTGCGGCAGGAGATGTGTTTCAGCTGGTGCTCAGCCAGCGACTGGAAACAAGAGTTTCGCGAGATCCCTTTGATCTTTACCGCAGCTTGCGAATGGTGAATCCTTCGCCTTACATGGCGTTTTTCAATTTCGGCGACTGGTACCTCATCGGCTCCAGCCCGGAGGTCATGGTGAAAGCGGAGCCCTTGTCAGACGGCCACATCCGTGCGTCTGTCCGGCCGATCGCGGGCACCCGGCCCCGGGGTGAGGATGAGGAGGAGGATGGGGAGCTGGAAACGGAGCTGCTTGCCGATCCAAAAGAGAGGGCCGAACATGTCATGTTGGTCGATCTGGGCCGAAACGATCTGGGCCGGGTCTGCCGGCCTGGCACGGTGAAGGTCAGCGAATTGATGGTGATTGAGCGCTATTCCCACGTCATGCACATTGTCAGTCAGGTGGAAGGGGAACTGGAAGCCAACCATGATGTTTGGGATCTGCTCATGGCCTGTTTCCCTGCGGGGACGGTGAGTGGAGCACCGAAAATTCGTGCGATGCAATTGATTCATGATCTTGAGCCCGATGCTCGAGGTCCCTACGCAGGTGTTTATGGGGCTGTGGATCTCAACGGCGCCCTGAACACAGCCATCACCATCCGCTCCATGGTAGTGCTACCTGAGACTGAGGGGACCTGGCGGGTGTTGGTGCAAGCAGGGGCTGGGATCGTGGCAGATTCTCAGCCTGAAATGGAATACCAGGAAACCCTTAACAAGGCCCGTGGCATGCTCAAGGCTCTGGCCTGCCTGCAGTGGCCCCATTCTCTGGATCCATGAGCGGCCCCTTGCTCACCAAAGGCTTTGAGGTGGAGATGTTCACCGGGAGGCGGGATGGCACGGTGGTGGGCTGTGCGGCAGAGGCCGCAAGCACGTTGGACGGGTTCGTCACCGAACCAGACAACCGAAATTTGGAGTACACCACGCCCCCAGATGCCGACTATCACCGGCAATTGGGCTATCTGCTTGCCCCCCGCCAACAACTCAGAAGCTGGTTGGCCCCGCGGGATCTCACCCTTCTTCCCGGCAGCACCTTGAGCTTGGGAGACAGCAGCCGTTTCGTGCGCTCCGATCCTGAGAACCCCTACCACAGCTCGATTGAGCGGCTTTACGGCACCAGGGTTGTCACCGCGAGCGTGCACATCAACCTAGGCATGGAGGCTATGGAGCCCCTCTTTGGAGGCCTGCGGCTTCTCCGCTGTGAAGCGGCTCTGTTGCTGGCCCTCAGCGCTAGCTCCCCCTTTCTGGACGGCCAAGCGACTGGTGCGCAATCGCAACGATGGTTGCAATTTCCTTTGACCCCCCCAGAGGTGCCCCTTTTTCTCGACCACAGCCATTATGTGATCTGGATGCGAGAACAACTGGCCAAGGGCAGCATGCTGAATGTTCGTCATCTGTGGACCTCCGTGCGACCCAATGGGGATCGTCGTCCAGAATCTCTCAACCGACTGGAAATTCGCATCTGCGATCTGATCAGCGACCCCCGCTTGTTGCTCGCCGTCACGGCATGGGCCGAACTGAGGCTGCTTGAGCTGATGGGACAGCCCCAAAGCCATGACCCTCTGATGGCAAGCACCCTCAGCCCGTCGGAGCTGGCCAGCCTTGCCGATCAGAACGACAGGGCAGCCGCCCAGAGCGGCTTGGAGGCGACGCTGAATCACTGGCGCACAGGCGAGCCGATCAAGGCCAGGGAATGGTTGCAACAGGAGCTGACCGCCATGGACACGATCGCTCAAACCCTGGCCCTTCGGCCCACCCTTGAGCCATTGAATGCTGTGCTGAACATGGGGAGTGAATCGATACGCTGGTTGGAGCGTTACCGGGCTGGAGAACCCATCGATCGCATCCTTGCTACGGAAGCCATGGCCATGGAGGCCAGAGATGCCTCTCTTTGGGCACAGTTCGCCACAGACCACGCCCACTCTTTGGGATGATCATGGCTGCAGCCTCCGCCACACCACCTATGCGGGAGCAGCCCGCCTCCGTTCAACGCCAGGCACCGGAAGTGCCCTTACGCACGACACGGCTGCTGGTCGAGCGTCTTGAGCTCGTGGAAGATCTCTGGCTATCGGTTCTTCACAGCGAATGTCCCCCGGGCCAGGTGGAGCGACTGATTCGTTTAAAAGAGCTGAGTGGCCGGTTTGACCCTCAAGAGGATGGGAGCCGAAGCCAACCCAGCAGCGCAGGCGTCAATGTTGAGGGCATTGACAGGGTGATTCGCGAGATGGATCTGGCCGATGGCATTGCAGCTGCGCGGGCCTTTTCTCTCTATTTTCAACTCATCAATATTATCGAGCAACACATTGAGGAGAATACTTATGTTGAGAGCTTGCGGCAGGGCGGCGCCCTGGGTCAGTGGGACCCCTTCGTGCCCCCTCTGGCAAACCAGAGTGAGCCTGAGACCTTTCGCCAGCTTTTCGAGCGTTTGCGTGCCCTGAATGTCCCACCCAGCAGCCTGGAAAATCTTCTGCGTGAGCTAGATATTCGCTTGGTGTTCACCGCCCACCCAACGGAAATTGTTCGCCACACTGTGCGCCATAAGCAGCGACGGGTGGCATCGCTGATCGATAAATTGGAAGAATCCACGAATGTGGATGATCATGCCTTATTGCGCCAACAGCTCGAAGAAGAAATCCGTTTGTGGTGGCGCACGGATGAGTTGCATCAATTCAAGCCTTCTGTACTGGATGAGGTTGAATTTGCTCTCCACTATTTTCAGCAGGTATTGTTTGCTGCCTTGCCCCAGCTACAACAGCGCATCCGCTCAGCGCTGAAAGCCAGTTACCCCGATGTCGAGCCCCCTCGGGAAGCTTTCTGCACCTTCGGATCTTGGGTTGGTGCTGACCGAGATGGCAATCCATCTGTCACCCCGGAAATCACATGGCGGGCCGCCTGTTATCAGCGGCAATTGATGCTTGACCGTTACATTAAAGCCGTGACCGAATTGCGTGATCAGCTCAGCATCTCCACGCAATGGAGTCGGCCCACCCCCGCGCTATTGGAATCATTGGAGATGGATCGTTTGCGCTTCCCTGAGGTCTACGAAGAGCGGGCCGCTCGCTACCGGCTGGAGCCTTACCGCTTGAAACTAAGCTATATGCTAGAGCGTCTTCATCTCTCCAAGAAGCGCAATCATCAGCTGGCAGAGGCCGGTTGGGAATCCCCTCCAAGTGAACCTCCAAGTCCTCAAAGCCGGATGGCTGGCGGTTTGGCACAAGCGCCAGCCTCGCAAGATCTCCATTACGCCTCAGAAGAGGAATTCCGCAACGATCTTGAGTTGATTCGCAACAGCCTGCAGGCCACTGGGCTCCACTGTGAGAGCCTCACGGTCCTGCTCAGCCAAGTGCATATTTTTGCCTTCTGCTTGGCCAGCATGGATATTCGCCAGGAGAGCACACGCCATAGCGACGCCATCGACGAACTCACCCGCTACCTACAGCTCCCTGTTCCCTATGGGGAAATGGAGGAAGCGGAGCGGGTGGAGTGGCTGTTGGCTGAATTGCAAACACGACGCCCCCTGCTGCCAGCGGCCGCCACCTGGAGTGGCCCAACGGCCGAAACCTTTGCTGTGTTTCAGATGTTGCAAAGACTCCAACAGGAGTTTGGCTCACGCATCTGCCGCACCTATGTGATCTCGATGAGTCACACGGTTTCTGATCTGCTCGAGGTGTTGCTACTGGCGAAAGAGGCTGGGCTGGTGGATCCAATGGAGAAACGATCCCAGCTGCTGGTGATTCCATTGTTCGAAACCGTGGAGGATCTGCAACGAGCGCCAGCTGTGATGGCTCGTCTCTTTCAAGAGCCCTTCTACAGGCAGTTATTGAAATCAGAAAGTCAGCTGCCATTGCAGGAGGTGATGCTTGGTTATTCAGATAGCAACAAAGACTCGGGATTTCTCTCCAGCAATTGGGAGATCCATCGCGCTCAGATCGCTTTGCAACAGCTAGCGACTGAGCATTCGGTCTGCTTGCGAATTTTTCATGGCCGCGGCGGATCCGTCGGCCGTGGTGGCGGCCCGGCCTACCAAGCGATTCTCGCCCAACCCAGCGGCACGCTGTGCGGACGGATAAAAATTACTGAACAAGGAGAAGTGCTGGCCTCAAAATACTCCTTACCAGAGCTTGCTCTCTACAATCTTGAGACGGTGACGACCGCTGTTCTGCAAAGCAGTTTAGTGAGCACGCGGATTGATGACACTCCCAGCTGGAATGAATTAATGGGTCGCTTGGCCTCCCGCTCCCGCGAACACTACAGAGCGCTGGTTCACGACAATCCCGATCTCGTAGCCTTCTTCCAACAGGTGACGCCGATTGAGGAAATCAGCAAACTACAGATTTCAAGTCGACCTGCAAGACGGAAGAGTGGGGCCAAGGATCTCTCAGCCCTGCGCGCCATCCCCTGGGTGTTTGGCTGGACCCAGAGCCGATTTCTTCTACCAAGTTGGTATGGAGTTGGCACAGCTCTTGAGGAAGAATTGAACCATGATCCAGAGCAGATCGAGCTGCTGCAACTTCTCTATCAGCGATGGCCATTTTTCCGGATGTTGATCTCGAAGGTGGAGATGACTCTCTCCAAAGTGGATCTTGACCTTGCCAAGCACTATGTCACCCACCTAGGCCGTCAAGAAAATCGGGAAGCTTTCAGCAAGATCTTTGATTCAATCGCCGCAGAATTTTCCCTTACTCACCAATTGATTCTGCTGATCAGCAACCACCGGCGACTCCTTGATGGCGATCCAAATCTGCAGCTTTCAGTGGATCTTCGCAACCGCACCATCATCCCCCTCGGTTTCCTGCAGGTGGCCTTGCTGAGAAGGCTGCGAGATCAAAACCGTCAACCGCCTATCAGTGAGGCCTCCAGTGAAGGAGCCGTGGCGGAGAATAGTCACACATATAGCCGCAGTGAACTCTTGAGAGGTGCCCTGCTAACGATCAACGGCATCGCTGCTGGGATGCGCAACACCGGCTGACGTGCGAGAGCTTTCTTTGTTGCTTCCCTTCCGCGGTCCATCATCTTCCAGCCCCCTGCATGAAGGCTATAGTCTCCTGGTTCAACCCAGTTTGCAGGTGGAGGCTCTCAATCAGCTCCTCCAGAGCTGTGGAGAGCAGCCCCGAAGTGCCCATCTCTGGAACCACGTGATTCGTCACAGCGCTTGGCACCTGGTTGTACAGAATCCTCAAGGTTGCTGGGTGGGGTTTATCCGCGCCACCAGCGACAGAGCTCTCAATGCCAATCTGTGGGATCTTCTCACCGTTCCCGACGAGCCGGCCCGGGAGGATGTGATCAGGGCGCTGGTGGTGGCGGCACTGGAGCGCCTAAGGCGGGAGCTGAGTGGCTGCAGTATCTCCATTTCCGCCCCGAAAGAGGCCCTTGCCGCTCTCAAACACGCCGGTTTCGTCATCGATCCCGGTGGGATTCGTGCTATGGGCCTCAAGCTGAAGGATAAGGTAGATAGCCAAAAGGCATGAGCCTCTTGTGAAGACCCGATTTTTTGGGTCCGCTGTGAAGACTCGATTCCCCCTGTTCCGGCAGGGGGATGACGAGCATGGAGGGACTCGAACCCCCGACACTCAGAACCGGAATCTGATGCTCTATCCAACTGAGCTACATGCCCATTTCAGGTATGCGCCTGAGGTTTGACCAATCTCAGGCAGAGGCCTGAGGTCTTACTTTACCCCTTGGCCGCCCTTACGAACCATGCGGCTGCAGCGCCTTGAACTTCAACAGTTTCGGAACATCGAGAGCCTGAAGCTGACCCTGCAGGCTCCTCGGCTGATTGTGGTGGGAGCCAATGGCGAAGGGAAATCCAACCTGCTCGAGAGTGTGGAGCTGCTGACCAGCCTGCGCTCCCACCGTTGCAGCAGCGATCAGGATCTCGTTCGTCGCGGCCAAATCGCTTGCCACATCCGCGCCACCACAGAGGAGGGGGATGGCTTGGAGCTTCAGCTCCGACGACGTGGCGGCCGGCAGGCTCTGCGCAATGAAAAAATTCTTGTTCGCCAGGTGGATTTGTTGGGGAGCTTGCGCTGCGTGGGCTTCAGTGCCCTTGATCTGGCCCTGGTGCGGGGGGAGCCGGCGTTGCGCAGGCAGTGGCTGGATCGAGTGGTGATGCAACTTGAGCCGGTGTACGGCGTACTACTTAGCCAATACGGCCGGCTGCTGCGTCAGCGCGCTCAGCTCTTGCGGCGACGCCTGATCCACGACGGACTGCTTGATGTATTTGATGGCCAAATGGCTGTGCTTGGCACCCGTCTACACCGCAGGCGCCTGCGAGCCCTGCAACGGATCGCTCCCCTGGCGGCCCAATGGCAACAACGGCTGGGGGGAGGGGCTGAACGTCTCGAGTTGGTCTATCGAAGCGGCACACCCATTTTCCAGGGCGAAAGCCAGGCTGGACTCACCGACGAGATCGTGGAGGAGGCCACCTGGCGCCTGGCCCTGGAGAGCCAGTTGCGACAGCAGCGCAGCAAAGAGGAGCGGCTGGGACAGTGCCTGGTGGGCCCCCATCGTGATGAGGTGGAGATGCGTCTCGGAGAGCTGCCTGCCCGCCGCTATGGATCAGCGGGGCAGCAGCGCACCCTGGTGCTGGCTCTCAAGTTGGCCGAACTCGAGTTGGTGACCGCGGTTGTGGGGGCTCCCCCCCTATTGCTGCTGGACGATGTGTTGGCTGAATTGGATCAGACACGCCAGCAGCTGCTGTTAGAGGCCGTGGGTGAGGGCCATCAGTGCTTGGTGAGTGCCACCCACGTGGAGATGTTCAGCCACGGATGGTCCACAAGAGCTCAGGTGGTCACCATGCGCGCCGGGGTTTTGGAAGAGACGAGCTGAGACCCCCAAAAACCCCGACGGCAACCCGATTGATCAACCAGGATGGTTTGCCCCTATGTTGGATGACTCTGTCAGCAAAACCCTGATGAATCAGAGCCTGTCTTGCCTGCATCCCAACCCGGGATGGGGCGCGGCCTCCCCCTATCCCGCTCTCTCCCCTACCGCCCCCACCACAGAAACGGTTGGCAAGCATTGCATTCTCGAGCTTTACAACTGCGACAGTGCCAAGCTCGATGACGAAGCTTTCCTGAGGGACACCATCACAAGCGCAGCCAAACGTGCTGGTGCCACTCTCTTGCATCTGATCACCCATCGCTTCGATCCGCAGGGGGTGACAGGTCTTGCGCTGCTTGCGGAATCGCATATTTCCATTCACACCTGGCCAGAATCTGGCTACGCCGCCGTGGATGTGTTCACCTGCGGGGATCACACCATGCCGGAGCGTGCCTGTCAGGTCTTAGTGAATGAGCTGGAAGCGGCTGATCACAAGCTCACCAGTTTTCGAAGGGAAACGCCCATAGGGGTCGGTCAGGCAGATCGCGATCCTCGCTTAACGACCGCCTAAGGCATTGATTTCACCTTCAACCGGGATCTCCAAGGGCTAACGCCCCTGGAGATCCCGGTTGAGTTTTCCACTGACCAACCCCTCCAAATCCAGCGCCACCGCATTGAATCCCAATTGCCTGAAGGCCTCGACGATGTCTTCACGGAGGGTGCCGATCGCCAAACTCTGGCAAAGCAAGGCCAGGCAGGCGGCGGGGAGTTCGATTCGAGCTGTTTCTCCCTGGCTTCGCACGCGCACCTCTGCAAAACCCTGCGCCCTCAACCAAGCCTCTGCTGCCCCCACCCGCTGCAGACGGGCCGCCGTGATGGGTTCCCCATAGGGAAAGCGGGAGGCTAGACAAGGCTGGGCAGGCTTATCCCACCACGGCAGCCCAAGCGCACGGGACAGTTGGCGGACGCCAGCCTTTCCAATACGGGCCTCCACCAAGGGGGAACGCACGTTGTGGTCTCGGGCGGCCTGGAGGCCCGGTCGATGATCTTGCAGGTCATCCAGGTTGACCCCGTCGAGGACTTGCCGAGCCCCAGCATTCGCACGGATTTGTGCCAACAGGCCATGGAGTTCCCGCTTGCAGGCATAGCAACGGTCTGGCGGGTTGCTGGTGTAGGCAGGATCAGCGAGTTCTGCAGTAGCCACCTCCCGGTGACGCAAACCGAGCCACAGGGCCTGGGAACGGGCTTCCTGGAGCAGGTGAGGCGCGAGAGCCGCTGACACACCTGTGATCGCCAGGGCCTTCTCTCCCAAGCAGTCGGCAGCAATGGCCGCCACCAGGGAGGAATCCACCCCACCCGAATAGGCCACCACCACCTGATCACAAGCTTCAATCACACGCCGAGCCTCGTCGAATGACTCCAACAGCTCGGAAGGGAGCGGCTCAAGGAGGGTTAGGGGGCGTTGGTCGGCCATCACGTCATCCTGGCAATCTGCCCACCCAGCTGGAGAGCAGTCGACACCAGTAGCATCCAGGCCGATTGGTCTGGCCCATGACCCCGTCCTCCCAAACCACCAAAAGGGGCACGGGTCGCGGGATTGGCATCCGCACCGCCACGGGAAGCGATGAGCGAGCCCATGGCCAATTGCATGTGTATGACGGAGAGGGAAAGGGCAAGAGCCAGGCTGCCCTGGGGGTGGTGTTGCGCACCATCGGGCTGGGAATCTGTGAGCAAAAGCGAACCAGGGTACTGTTGTTGAGGTATCTCAAGGGGCCAGGTCGCTCCTATGACGAAGACGCAGCAATTGAGGCATTGCAGCAGGGGTTTCCCCATCTCATCGATCAGGTGCGCACGGGCCGTGGCGAGTATTTCAGCGCCAGTGAGGCCATTCCCTTTGATCGTCAAGAGGCCCAGCGGGGATGGGATATCGCAAAGGGGGCACTGGCAAGCAACCTTTACTCGGTTGTCGTGCTTGATGAGCTCAACCCAGTGATGAATCTAGGCCTTCTAGATGAGGCAGATGTTGTGCATACTTTGGCCGCCAAACCCCCGGGTGTTGAGGTGATCTGCACCGGCAGAGGCGCTCCCTCCTCTCTTGTGCAGCTGGCTGATCTTCACTCTGAGATGCGCGCCCACAGCAGCGACGCTCCAGGTTTGCAGGGAATTGAGATTTACACCGGGGAAGGCAAAGGGAAAAGCACGAGTGCCCTAGGCAAGGGCCTGCAGGCGATTGGTCGGGGCATCAGCCAAGACAAGAGCCATAGGGTATTGATCTTGCAATGGTTGAAGGGAGGAAACGGCTACACAGAGGATGCGGCGATTGCGGCACTTCGTGAGAGCTACCCACACCTGGTTGATCATCTGCGCAGTGGTCGTGATGCCATCGTTTGGCGGGGACAACAACAACCGATTGATTACGTTGAAGCCGAGCGAGCTTGGGAGATCGCCAGGGCCGCGATCGCAAGCGGACTTTATAAAACAGTTATCCTTGATGAACTCAATCCCACAGTAGATTTAGAGCTTCTTCCCGTTGAGCCCATCGTGCAAACCCTGCTGCGGAAACCTGCCGAGACAGAGGTGATCATCACCGGTCGTTGCAAAAGCCGCCCTGCTTATTTTGATCTGGCCAGCGTTCATTCCGAAATGGTCTGTCACAAGCATTATGCCGAACGAGGTGTGGACCTGAAACGAGGCGTTGATTATTGAATTAGTGCTGTAAAACCATCGCCATAAAAGCGACAAAGCGATAGGCCAGCTACCACAGTCGGGAAGAGTGGCCGGGCGAGATGGCCGGCAAGCAGCGAACGAATTGGATGATGATCAAAGCCATCAAGCCCAAAAGAACCAAGCGGTCTCTCGGATCACCACTCGCCCTGCTGGGGCATTATCAGGATGGGCAGCAGGGTGGAGATCAGCAGAGGGAGAGAGGGCCATCAGTAGAGGGCCACGCTCGGATCCACCTCCTGACTCCAGGCCTGGATGCCACCACTGATGTTGATGCCCTCGATGCCATGGCGACGCAGGGCAATCAAGGCCTTGGCAGAACGGCCGCCCATTTTGCAATGCACGTAAAGGGTTTTTCCCTGGGCCAGACGGCGCACTTCCTCGATGGCCTCCCCGCTCTCGATGCGATCGAGGGGGATCAAGACGGCCCCGGGAATGGCGGCGATCTCAGCTTCTGGGGGGTTGCGAACATCCAGCAGCAACAGCTCAGACGGTTCCTGATCCAGCAGCGTTTTCAGCTCCTGCACGGTAATGGCTTCCACGGCACCAGCCTCCTCTTGGCCAGGGGCAGCACCGGCCACCCCACAGAACTCCTGATAGTCAATCAGCTTGTCGATCACCGGTCGTTCAGGACTCGGGCGCAGTCGGAGTTCACGGAACGTCATTTTGAGTGCGTCGAAGAGCAGCAGGCGCCCGCTGAGAGTGGTGCCGATGCCAGTGATGATCTTCACGGCCTCCGTGGCCTGAATCACGCCGATGATTCCAGGCAACACACCCACGACTCCGCCCTCCGCACAGGAGGGCACCATGCCTGGAGGCGGCGGTTCGGGAAACAGGTCGCGGTAGTTGGGCCCACCTTGGTAGTTAAAAACTGTGGCCTGGCCCTCAAAACGGAAGATTGAACCGTACACATTCGGTTTATCCAGCAGCACACAGGCATCGTTCACCAGATAGCGCGTGGGGAAGTTGTCAGTGCCGTCGCAAATCACGTCGTAGGAGGCCAGGATCTCCAGGGCGTTGTCGCTGCTGAGCGCTGTGTTGTGGAGCTCAACCTCGCAGTGGGGATTGATCTCCAAGATGCGATGCCGTGCGGATTCGATTTTGGGTTTGCCCACCCAACTGGTGCCATGGATCACCTGCCGTTGGAGGTTGCTGGCATCGACCACATCAAAATCGACAATGCCCAGACGGCCCACTCCCGCCGCGGCCAGATAGAGCAGCAAGGGGGATCCCAATCCACCGGTGCCCACGCAGAGCACGGAGGATGCCTTCAGACGCTTTTGGCCCTCCATGCCCACCTCCGGCAGGATGAGATGGCGGGAAAAGCGAGCCACTTCGTCGGGGCTCAAAGCAACGCCGCTGGTGTCGGGAGGGAGCATGAAGGCCGGCCCTGATAAAACCTAGGTTTCCATTTTCCACATCAGGGGCTGGGGATCGCCCTCCTCAGGTAACCACCAGCAGGCCAATCCAGAGACCCCCTGGATGGCCAGAAACGCGGGGGGCACAGCCAGGGCCCGGTCGGTGGCAGAGGGCACAGGCTCCCCCACAGGATGGCTGTGAAGGCTGCCCAGCACAAGCCAGCCGTGCTGCCGCGCCCACTTTTGGGCCAAAAGCTGCTCCCGTGGATCGATAGCAAAGCGGCGGTGACGTTCCTCAGCAGGACTCCAAACGTTGCAGCAGGGCCAGGCCTGGCGGACCTCCCAACGCGGGCCGAGAAGAAGAGCACAGCCCTCTTCCGGGGCCGCCGCCTGCAAAACACGCCGCAAAACGGTCAGCACCTTCCGACCGAAACGAATTTCAGCTGGCGCAGCTTGCAGCATCCCTGTAGTTTAGGGCTGTAATCCAGATGGAAGCCCTTCAGGTGATGAGTGACCCCACAACTGAAACTCCTGAGGTGAACGCCGCTGAAACCGAGCACGGTGGCGAAACCAACTTCGATTTCCAGAAACGCTACGGCGAGGTCGTAGGAAAGGTGAATGAAACCCTCGACAATGTGGACTGGAGCCAACTAGGCAAGTTTGGCAAAGCCGCCGGAATTCTCCTGGCTGTAATCATTGCCCAAATTTTGATTAAAGGGGTTCTTGACACGATCAACCTGTTACCCATTGTTCCTGGGCTACTTGAATTGCTGGGTCTTGTAGTGGTTGGCAATTGGGCCTGGCACAACCTCTCCACCAGCGAGAAGCGGGCCGAGCTGATGTCCAGAATGGATCACCTAAAGAAAGAGTATCTGGGTTAGATTCTAACTACGAAATTAATTATTTAACTGAGCCCATTAGTGTCGAAAGCACTAATTGGGCTCTTTTTATGTAGCCGCCACCAAATAGATTGCCATGATTTAAAAGATGGTATAGCTGATAGATATTCATCCTTTGCTGCCAACCTTCCGTCAGGGGCCACTCCTCTTCATAGCCCTCAAAAAAAGCTTCCGGAAAGCCGCCAAACAACCGAGCCATGGCCAGATCCGTCTCCCGATCGCCGCGATAGACCGCTGGATCAAAGAAACAAGAGCCTCCTTTCGCCAACAGGGCACCATTGCCACTCCAGAGATCCCCGTGCACCAGGCATGGCTGGGCACCGTGCCCGTCAAGCCACTCAGGCAGACGCTGTAGCAAAGCTTCGAAGTTTCCCATGGAGATGCCCTTGCGCCCCAGCTCCTGCAGTTGGGGTCGAAGGCGACACTCGGCGAAAAAAGTGCCCCAGCCAGCCCGCCAGACGTTGGACTGAGGGGTGGAGCCAATGAAGTTGTCCCGCTCCCAGCCGAAAGCCCGGGCGTGATGACCACCCGGATCATCGGCAATCAGGCTGTTGCGGTGGAGCCGGGCGAGATCAGCGCCGCATTCCGCCCATGCCCCCGTCCGCCCGTTGCCCTTGGCCAGCTCCAGCCAGGGCAACACCAGCACGGCCTCCTCGCCTGCAACGCCCACGGCCAGGGGATTGGGAATCACCAGGGTTCGCGGCGCAACGTTGGAGAGGGCCACCAGGCCTTCGGCCTCCGCCTCCAGCAGGGGAAGCTGATCAACCCGGTTGGTTTTCGCAAACAGGCGTCCCTCGCACCCGATCTGCAAGCACCAGGCCCGGTGAATGCAACCCCCACCCACCGATGAGCGAGCCTCCAGCTGGATCCCCAGCTGGTCGTGGAGCCAGACGGCTAGCGCGTCGTCAGCGGAGCGGACCATCAGCGGCAGAAGGGCCCGAGTAAAACTCTATGCTCCGGCCATGACCGATGTGCTGGTGGTGGGTGCCGGCATCGCCGGGTTGACGGCAGCGGGCCTGCTTGCCAAACAGGGCATGTCGGTGGTGCTTCTGGAAGCTCATCACCAGAGCGGTGGATGTGCGGGCACGTTTCGCCGCGGGCCCTATGTGTTTGATGTGGGCGCTACCCAGGTGGCGGGGTTGGAGGCTGGAGGCATCCACACTCGCCTCTTCGCACAGCTCGGCGTGGCTCCACCCGCAGCAGCCCCCTTGGATCCAGGCTGCGTGGTGGATTTGGCGGATGGTTTGCCACCGGTGGCGCTCTGGCGCGATCCAGGGCGATGGCGATCGGAACGGCAGCGGCAGTTTCCCGGCAGTGAGGGTTTCTGGGGACTGTGCGACAGGTTGCAACGCGCCACCTGGGCTTTTGCCGATCGGGATCCGATCCTGCCGCCCCGCTCCTGGTGGGACCTGGCAGAACTGCTAAAAGCCGTCAATCCGGGCGTGCTTGCCACAGGGATCTTCACCGCCAGCACAGTGGCCGATTTGCTCCAGCTCACCGGGGCAGCCCGGGGTGAGGGAGGGCGGCGGCTGAAGCGTTTCCTGGATCTGCAGCTCCAGCTGTACTCCCAGGAGCCAGCCGACCGCACGGCCGCGCTCTATGGAGCCACCGTGCTGTCGGTGGTGCAAGAGCCCCGGGGGCTGTGGCACCTGCAGGGGTCCATGCAAGTCCTGAGCCTGGCTCTGGAGCAGGCCCTGGCGGCAGCTGGCGGGGAACTCCGGCTGCGGCAGAAGGTGCGGAGGTTGCTGCCACCAGACCTGCGCAACGGGCTCTGGCAGGTGGAGGGTGAGGGGCCTGCGGGGATGCCCTTCTCTCTGGAGGCCCGGGATGTGGTGGTGAGTCTGCCCCCCCAAACCCTTCCCACCCTGCTGGGGAAGGCCTTGCCGCCCGGTTACCGCCGTCGGCTGGAGGGGCTGCACGAGCCCAGTGGCGCACTGGTGTTTTACGGCGCCGTGGAGCGCCGGCACCTACCCGCAGGCACGGCCAGCCACCTGCAGCTGGACTGGTCCCATCCAGGCCCCCTGTTTGTTTCTGTGAGCCAAGAGGGCGACGGTCGGGCGCCTGTGGGGGAGGCGACGGTGATCGCCAGCGTCTTCACCCCGGCCCGGCCTTGGTTTGCCATGGAGGAGAGCGCCTACCAAGCCCGCAAGCAGGCAGCCATGGCTGGCATTCAGGCTGGGCTGTTGCGTCTTCTGGGGCTGGAGGCCGATCACTGGTGCCACGCGGAATTGGCCACTCCGCGGGGATGGCAGCTGTGGACCGGTCGTCCCTGGGGCTACGTGGGCGGGCTGGGACAGCACCCGCGCCGCTTCGGCCCCTTTGGCTTGGCCAGCCGCACCCCCCTGCCGGGCCTTTGGCTCTGTGGCGATTCGCTCCACCCTGGAGAGGGCACCGCCGGGGTGAGCACCTCAGCGGCGATGGTGTGCCGCCAACTGTTGGCGCAGCGACATAGCCAGCTGTGATGGCTTGCGGCATGCTGACTTTCCATGCCTTCCCTCGCTTCTCCATGGCGCCCCTGCCTCCCCCTGAACCCTCGCGCCATCTGGACACCCTGGCGTTCTTGGATGCCCGCAAGATCCGTTTCGAGCTAAACCGCTACCAATTGCCCACCGGTCTGGAGGCCACCTTCGGGGTGATCCGCCATCCGGGAGCTTCCCTGGCTGTGCCGGTGCTTGACGACGGCCGGGTGGTGATCCTCCGCCAATACCGTTTTGCCGTGGCCTGCCGCTTGCTGGAGTTTCCCGCTGGCACCCTGGATCCAGGGGAGGATCCCCTCAGCACGATGGAGCGGGAATTGCAGGAGGAGACCGGTTATGCCGCCAGCCGTTGGCAGGATTTGGGGGCCATGCTGCCCTGCCCGGGCTATTCCGATGAAGTGATCCACCTCTTTCTCGCCCAGGGTCTCACAGCGCTGGAGCAGCCCCCCGCCGGGGACGACGACGAAGATCTCGAGGTGCTGCTGATGGAGCCGACCCAGCTGGATGCGGTCATTGCCAGCGGAGACGAGGCCCTGGATGGCAAGAGCGTGACGGCCTGGTATCGGGCCCGCCAGCTGCTGCAACTTTGAAGAGATCCGTTCCATGACCCCGCCCCTCCCCCCAGCCCACACGCACCTGGCCATTGAGGCGGAGCTCCCTGCTGGCCAGGTCCGTTTCGTCCGGGAGCGCTTGCGTTTGCCGATGGGGCTTGAAGCCAGTTTCGGCTGGCTTCGCCACCCCCCGAGCGTGTTGGTGGTGCCCCGGTGGGCGGATGGCCGGTGGCTGGTGATGAGGCGTTACCGCCCTGCGGTGGGTCGGTGGGTGCTGGAGTTTCCAAGCGGTGTTTTGATACCGGGGGAATCATCCGCAGACGGGGGCGCTCGCTTGCTGCGGCAGCTCACGGGCCATGGCGGCAGAGGATGGCAGGCCTTGGGGGGGCTGAGGCCCAATCCCGGCTACTCCGATGAGCACATGATGCTCGGCCTGATCGAGGTCGATCCTGCTGCGGGGGCGCAGGGTGGCCCCACTGACGTGGCAGCCGCCACCGGTGGCCTTCAAGACGAGCTCCACGTCTGCACCCTCCAACAACTGGAGAGTGCCCTGGGGAGTTTGGAGGAGCCGCTGGACGGGCGCAGCGTCAGCGCCTGGCTTCTGGCCAGACTGCGCGGGGGGTGGGGCTGATGGCTCCCCCTCCCCGCTGGCTCTTCTGGCACCGGCGCGATCTGCGCCTGGCTGACAATCTCGGCCTGGCCGCCGCAGCGGTCGCCTCACCGGCCCTGACGGGCGTCTTCGTGCTGGATCCCAGCCTTCTCTCCGCTCCAGATTTGGCACCAGCACGGCTGTGGTTTCTCACTGAAAGCCTGAAGGAACTGGCTCAGCGTTGGCGGCAAGCGGGAAGCCG
Organism: Cyanobium sp.; assembly: GCA_046081785.1. Classification (GTDB taxonomy): domain Bacteria; phylum Cyanobacteriota; class Cyanobacteriia; order PCC-6307; family Cyanobiaceae; genus Cyanobium. Next base: position 14,318 of record JBJTWN010000138.1, on the reverse strand, counting down.
ACTAGTGCTGCTAGAGGGGGATCCGGCGGTCGTCCTCCCCCAGCTTGCAGAAGCGATTGGCGCCGAGGTGGTGGCTTGGAATCGGGATGTGGAGCCCTACGGGCGCCAGAGAGATCGACGGGTGGCGGCCGCCCTGCAGAAGCAGGGCTGTCGGGTCTTGGTCGACTGGGATCAGCTGCTGGTGGCGCCCGAGGCCCTGCGCACTGGCAGTGGAGATCCCTATCGGGTTTACGGGCCGTTTCTGCGCAACTGGCGCGGCCAGGTGGAGCGGCGTGCGGGCTTGGGATCGGCGGCGGCGGGCGGTTTGGAGCCTGTGGCGGCTCCGGGGGGTTTGGTGGATTTCTGCGAAGAACCAGCTGGAGAGGCTTGGCCCGAGGAGAGGCGAAAGATCTGGGCGATTTTGCCTCGCAGGGCTGAGGTGCCCGGGGCGGAGGAGCTGGGTCCGCCGTTTGCAGGCGCAGCCCTTTGCCCTTGCCGGCCGGGAGAGGCGGCTGCCCTTGCCCAATTGGAGGCCTTCTGCAGCGGAGGGGGGGCAAGCCTCGCTGGCGCTGGCCAAGGTGCGGGGGCCCTGCTGGGCTACAGCGAGGGGCGAAACCTGCCGGCGCAGGTCGGCACCTCTGCCCTGAGCGCGGCCCTGAAGTTCGGCACCCTCAGTCCACGCCAGGCCTGGACCGCCGCCCAGGAGGCCCGTCAATTGGCCCGCAGCGCGGAGGCCCTGGAATCGATCGCAGTGTGGGAGCAGGAACTGGCCTGGCGGGAGTTTTACCAGCAGGCCCTGTTCCATTTCCCAGAGTTGGCCGACGGCCCCTATCGCCCGCAATGGCGCCACTTCCCTTGGCAGAACGATCCCACTTGGCTTAAGGCCTGGCAGGAGGGACTCACCGGCGTGCCGATTGTTGATGCCGCCATGCGGCAGCTCAATGGCAGTGGCTGGATGCACAACCGCTGCCGCATGATCGTGGCCTCCTTCCTGGTGAAGGATCTGATCTGCGACTGGAGACTGGGAGAGGCGACCTTCATGGCGCGACTGGTAGATGGGGATCTGGCCGCCAACAATGGCGGCTGGCAATGGAGTGCCAGCAGCGGCATGGATCCCAAGCCCCTGCGCATCTTCAATCCCGCCAGCCAAGCCGCCAAATTTGATCCAGAGGCCACCTACATCCGCCACTGGCTGCCCGAGCTGGCCCATGTGGGAACCGCGGATCTGATCTGTGGGCAGATTTCCCAGCTCGAACGGCGGGCCTATCCGGCCCCCTTGGTGGAGCACAAGCGCCAACAGGCGCTGTTCAAGGGACTCTATGCCGCCTTGCCTAGGGGGGGCTGAGACTCAAACCGCCACAGCCGTGCCCGAGGGGCTGGCCAGGCTCCCGAGAAGGAGTTGGCGCAACGTAGCGATGACAGTGTCTTGCTGGGCGGAAGTGAGTTCGGGGAAGATGGGAAGGCTGAGCACCTCAGCACAAAGCCGCTCGGTGTGAGGGAGACTGCCGCAGCCATAGCCCAACTCGGCATAGGCCGGCTGGCGGTGGATGGGAATCGGGTAGTAAATGATTGTGCTCACTCCAGCCTCCTGCAACTGCTGCTTCATCCAGTCACGGCAGGAGGCACCCGGCAGGCCATAGATGGCACTGTCGGAAGAAGGGGTGCAGCGGCTTCCACAAAAAGGTTGGCCGACCGGGCATGAGGAGAGACGCACAACGAATTGGTTCCAGCTGTGGCCCCTGGGGCCCGCTTCTGGCAAGAGCAAGCCGGGGAGGTTGGTCAGCTCACTGAGATACCGCGATGCGATGGCCTGCCTGCGCTCCACCCAATTCGCCAAGTAGGGCAGTTTCACCTGCAACACAGCGGCCTGCAGGGCATCCAGACGGCTGTTGTAGCCAAGCTCGGTGTGCAGATAGCGCCGGGGCATGCCATGCACGGCCAACTCCCGCACCCGCTGGGCGAGAGCCGGATCGCGACACACCACTGCGCCCCCATCTCCGGCGGCACCGAGATTTTTGGTTGGGAAAAAGCTGAAGCAGCCCGCCTCCCCCCAACTACCCACGGGACGGCCCGCCCAGCTGGCACCCGAAGCCTGGGCGCAGTCTTCAATCACCAAAAGGCCATGGCTGCGGGCAATGGCGCAGATTCGCTCCATGTCCACCGGGCGCCCGAAAAGATGGACCGGCAGCAAAGCGCGGGTGGCAGGGGTGATCGCCGCCTCAATGCGCTCCGGATCCATGAGATAGGAGCCCTCCTCCACATCCACAAACACGGGGGTGGCGCCGACAGCACTGATGGCTTCGGCGGTGGCAAAGAAGCTGAAGGAGGAGGTGATCACTTCATCCCCCGGCCCGATCCCCAAACCGCGCAGAGCCAGAATCAGTGCATCGGTGCCGCTGTTGCAGCCAATGGCGTGGGGCACCCCACTCAGTTCAGCAAAGGCTGCCTCAAAGGCCGCAATCGTTTGGCCACCGATGTACTGCCCGCTGCGCAGCACCTTCAATACAGCCTCGTCGAGGCGATCACCAAGCTGCCTCAGTTGTTCGTCGAGGCTGAAGGGGGGCACATGCATGCGGGCAACCTTAAGCCAAGCGAAAGAATTCACAAGGGGCGCCGTGGCCCCCTGGGGCTTTGGCCCTAGGCACTAGCCCATGTGGGCTCCTTGCCAGGGTGCCACTTGATGTTGCAGCCGATGGAGGGCATCTGTTCGGCGTCAGGGCGTTTTCCGGCCAGCACAGCCTTCAGGGCGCCGCGCAGATCCCGCCCGTCCAGGGGAACGGCATTGCCGGGGCGACTGCCATCCAGTTGGCCGCGGTAGCAGAGGTGGTGCGCGCCATCGAAGAGGTAGAGATCTGGCGTGCAGGCCGCCTGAAAGGCGTGGGCCACAGCTTGGCTCTCATCCGCCAGATAGGGAAACCGCCAGCCACTGCTGTTGGCCTGGCTCGTCATGCCAGCGGAGCCGTCCTGGGGGTGAGTGGTGAGGCTATTGCTGCGGATGGCGAGAAAAGCCACCTGATCGCCAAAGTCTTGCTGCAGGCGGGTGAGCTCAGGCTCGATGTGCTTCACAAACGGGCAATGGGGACAGAGAAAGAGCACCAGCACGGGCTTGCCTGCCGAGGCCTCGGGCACGGGCAAGGGCCCACCCACCACAGGCGTGAGGGCCTCGGCCATCAACGTCCAGGGAAGAGGTGTCCCCAGGGGGAGCATGGTGGAAGGAGTAAGGGCCATGCCAAACCGCAACGGAAAGGGTGAGGACGGATCATGGCGCGAGTTCCGCTCTCTTGACCGTGCCCGCAAGGCTGCCACTGCTCATGACCCTGGTGGCGCTTTGCTTGGTCGGCTGTGTGCCGGCCCGGGAGCGGCCCAGCTGGCGGGTGTATGCCCTACCGAGACAGCGGCCTGGCGATGGCTTGGCGGTGGTGAACCGCCCCCATGGCGAGGGACTGCACCTCTGGCTGGATGTTTCCACAGGCGAAAGGGGGATCTGTCGCCCGAGCTGGAATCCCGACGGCGCGCGGCTGCACGGGGGCAATGGCAACAGGCCCACGAGCATGGGTCGAGCGCCGCGAGAAGAGTTTTTTGAAGCGCTCTCGCACGGCCCCGTGCGGTTGGCCCTGAGGCGGCAGATGGAGCAGCTCTGCCGCCAGCTGGCGCCCGACAGCGCCTTTGCCTGGCAGCCTCCGCCGCTCCGGCCCCGGGATCTGCCGCCGGAGCGGCCGCCAATGCTGCAGGAGGCTGATCTGCTCAGCCACCCCACGGTTGTACGGCGTTCGGAGAAGATCCTGCTTGGGGTGCCCCTGACGCCGGAGGACTGGGACGAGCGGCCCCTGCCGCCGCCACCCGAGGGGCCGTGAACAGGAAAGGGTTGTAAAGAGCGGCGGCGGCGGCGTACCCGGTGGGAACGGCCACACTCCAGAGAGTGACTGGGAGAGCGACATCGAAGCTGGGATGGCTCCGGCGCAGGCCATCCAGGCCCCCCAACCCTGCACCCTGGGCTTTGAGCTGGGCCTCCAGCAAACACCAAGCCGCAAGGAAGGCGTCGGGCTGCTCTGCCAATGGCAAAGCCTGTAAGGCGGCCAGCTCGGCAGGCGTCAGAACGCGGCGGGCGATGGGGCACCAGTCAAGCTCCGGCCGGGCTTGCTCCACATCCACCCCCACCGCCAAGCAGCCGTGGAATCCCAACAGGATCAGATCGCCCGAGTGGCTCAGGTTGAAGGCTGGGGCACCCGGGCTGGGGCAGTGGGGCTTTCCCTGGCAGCTGGTTGCGATCGGGATGGAGGCGGGCGACAGGGCGAGCCAGGAGCCAAGCAGCTCCCGCAGGCTGGCTCGTGCCATCAGGAAGCGATCCCGGTCGTCGGGGCGGCGATAGGAGCTGTGGCGCTGGCGCTCCAGGGGGGACAGGCTGGCGAAGAGCGCCTCCCGCTCAGACTCGGGAAAGGGGTTGTGGCAGTTGATCAGGAGCAGCAGGGGTGGGGCCGTGGCCTGCGGCAGGGGGGGTGGGGGGTCGCCGGGTTGCCAGGGGTGGGCTTGGAGCAGACCCACCATGGGGGAGGACCCACCTTGGGGGTGCGTCACCATCTTCAGCTCCCGCCCCGATCTGCAGCTCGAAGGGAAGACGCCCCACCTTCACCCACAGTGATGGCTGGCTCGCCAGCCCGCAGGCGCACAGCCCAGGCATCCAGGAAGGTTTTGGCACAACTGGCGGTGGGCACCGCCAAGAGCAGACCAAGCAGCTCCCCCAGCCCCAGCAGGCTGCCCAGCCGGGCGCCGATGGGCAGGCAGATCAGCAGCCAGGCGGGTTGCAAGCCCACGATGCTGCCCATCAAGCGGGGCTGGATGATCTGATCCACCACCTGGCCCACGGTGATGGCGGTGGCCAACACCTCCAACCCCTTGCGGGGATCCTCCAAGGCCAAGAGGAGGCTCACAAGAACGATCGTGGCTGCGCTGGCATAGGGGATCAGGGTGGTGAAGCCGATCGCCACCGCAAAGAGCACGCCGTAGGGAATGCCGAGCAAGGTGAACACCACCATCTGCAGGCTGCTGAGGATCAGAGCCAACAACAGCTGGCCAGCGAAATAGCCGCGAAATGTTCGGTAGAGCGTGCCGGTGACCAGGCCCCGCACGTTGGGGGGGAGCCATTGAGCCAGGCCCTCGGCGATCCGTTCCCCACCCAGCAGCAAAAACACCGTGAGCACCAACACGATCACGGTGTTGACCGTGAGGCCCAAAGTGGCACCCAACAAACTGAGCACCTGTTGGCTGAACTGGCTGGCGAGCTTGCTGGTGCGGGTGAGCAGCTGGCTAGTGAGATCGCCGAAGTCACTGGGCAGCCCGCGGGAGGAGGCCCAGTTCTGCAGCTTGGTGAGCAAAATCTCCCCCTCCGAAAGCCAACCCGGCAGTGCCTTGATCAGCTCGTCGAGCTGCTGCACCAAGCGAGGCACGAGCCACAGCGCCGCGAGCACCACCCCGCCCAACCCCAGCCCGATCACCACCAGCAAAGCCACGGGCCGCGCCAGCTTTTGCTCCACCAACCAGCGGGTGGGGATGTCGAGCACGAAGGCGATCAGGGCAGCCGTGAGAAACAACGCGGGGAAAGGCGCCAGCGGCACCAGCAGCTGCCGGAGCACCCAAAGGTTGAGCACCAGCAGTGGCATGGCCAAGCTGAAGCGCAGCCAGGGAGGCAGCACCAGCCGCTCAAGCATGGGGGGGGCGGGGAGTAACCCGAGAAGCAGTGCTCTCAGCTTGCCGGTTGCCTGGGCTTCTCGTCAGCCGTGGGGGGCAGCGCACGGATCGCGCCCCGCTCCACCTCCAGGCCCCCCGGGGGGATCGGCACCTCCAGCAGGCGCAACCGACCTGGGATCAGCATCTCGCTGCGCACCCCCGCCACAGACGGAGGCACCATCCGAAGGCCCCGATCGAGCACCACCACCCGCTGCAGCGGTGCTCGCGCCGCGATGGTGGGCCCTGCTTGATCCAGCCTGAAATCCGCTTGGTCGTGGTCGTAAGCGGGCAAGTGCACCGAAGGGAGCCGGAAGGCCCGCAGATTGCCGGGACCAGTGGTAACCACCAGTGTGGTGGCGGGATCGAAACGCTGGGCCGCGGCGATGGCCTGGCCCCATTCCTGATCGAAAAGGCGCAGGGAAGCGGCAAAGCGATCGCCAGGCACCACCAGGAAAAGCAAGGTTTGCAGGGCGATCACCACAGCCAGATCCAGCGGCCAACGCAGAGGTTTCCTGGCGGTGGTGGTGCCCAGGCGCCAGGCCACCGCCAGCAACACCCCTGGCAGCAGGGTGGTGGCATGGCCCATGCGGGTGAAGTGCACCAGCACGAGATAGAGGGCCGAGGGAACGATCCAGAGGGCCAAGAAAAGGCTGTGCCAATGCGCAGAGGCCGTGGGAGTGGTGACAGCCTCGGGTGAGGGCTTGCGGGGCCAAAACAGGGCCATGGCCAACCCCGCCGGGGCGGTGAGGCCCACGCTACGCAACAGCAGCCACAGATTGCCCCACAGGCCGCCGCGGCTGGATTGGCCGCTGTGGTCGCCCTTCCAAGCCTGAAAAAGGGGCCAGAAGCGCTCGAAGCCCCCCACCTCCGAAAGAAACGCCCCACCCCAGGCCGCCAGCAGGCCCAGCCCCAGGGCGAGGCCAGCCCCGAAGCGCCATCCGGCCACACCCTGCCGCCAGCCCCTCCAGCAGCAGGCCACCACCAAGGGCAGCAGAAACAGCGGGGTGTTCGGGCGGGTGCCGCCAGCGGTGGCCATCAGCGCCGCCAGAGGCAGCACAAAGCGCCGATCACCAGCGGACAGCTGCCAGCCGCAGCAGCCGATGGCCACCACCCAGCCCAGCTCAACGCCATAGCTGAGGGGCTGGCTGGCGTAGTACCAGAGCAGCGGTGCGCTGAAGAGCAAGCCCACCAACCAGCCCCCCACCTTTGGGCCGCCAAAGTGTTTGCCCAGCCACCAGCCACAGGGCAGGGCGCTCGCAGCAGCAATGGCATTCACCAATTCGAGGGAGGCGACCCCATCCCCGCCCGTGAGGGGGCGAAAGAGCCGGCCAAGCGCAATCAAACACCAGAACACCCCGGGCATGTGGGGCACATGCCCCTCCAGATCAAAACCCCGCAGGGCCAAGACAAAATTGCCCGCATCCCAGGCCTGCACCAGTTCGGTGCGGGTGGCCCAGCGGCTCAGCAGGCCCAGCCCAAAGAGGACGAGCAGCCAGGGGCCCGGGCGGCTGCGGATTGTCGCGGTCATGGTTGACGATCCCCGCTGGCCTGCATGGCGGCCAGATAGGCGCGGCTACCGAGCTGCGTGAGCCGATGGTCCTTGCCTGTCACCTGGTCGTGCAGCTGTTGGCGGTAGGTCAGCAGGGCCTCGGCCAGGGCGGGATGGGCAGTGGCCAGGATCTGCACCGCCAGCAACCCCGCATTGGTGCCATTGCCGATGGCCACCGTGGCCACCGGAATGCCAGCGGGCATTTGCACGATCGAATGGAGCGAATCCACCCCTGAGAGGGCTCGGCTCTGCACCGGCACGCCGATCACCGGCAGTGGGGTGAGAGAGGCCACCATGCCAGGCAGGTGGGCCGCCCCCCCGGCGCCAGCGATGATCACCTTGAGTCCCCGCCCTGCTGCCGCCTGGGCAAAGGCCATCATCTCCAGGGGGGTGCGGTGGGCGGAAAGCACCCTCACCTCCACGCCCACACCAAAACGCTCCAGCACCTCCACCGCCGGCTGCATGGTGGGCAGGTCGGAATCACTGCCCATGATCACCGCCACCTGCGGCGCCTGGGAGGGCTCGGGCGGGGCGGAAGGAGCCACGGGCTGCGCACGCGAATGCCTGCATTCTGCTGGTGGATCTCAGCGCTCCATCGCTGCGGTGGCCTTCAGGGCCGCTGCGGTGAGCACCTCATGGCCCTGCTCGCTCACCACCACGTCATCTTCGATGCGGATGCCGATGCCCTTCCAACGCTCCTCGATGGCGGGTTGTCCCTCGGGCACGCTCAGCCTGTCGCTCACGTAGAGCCCGGGCTCCACCGTGAGCACCATGCCGGCTTCCAGATCAACAGGCTTTTCCCCCAATCGGTAGGCGCCCACATCGTGCACATCCAGCCCCAGCCAGTGGCCGGTGCGGTGCATGTAGAGATGCCGGTAGGCCCCCTGCTCAATCAGGCTCTCCACCTGGCCCCGCAACAAACCGAGCTCCACCAGTCCCCCCACAAGCACGCGCACAGCGGTGTGATGCACCCCCTCTGCTGTGGCTCCGGGCCGCACGGCGGCCACCGCCGCCTCCTGGGCGGCGAGCACCAGCTCGTAGAGCGCCCGCTGTTCGCCGCTGAAGCGGCCATTGATCGGGAAGGTGCGGGTGATGTCGCCGTTGTAGTAGTCGCTGAGGCTGCAGCCGGCATCGATCAACAGCAGATCGCCATCGCGCAGCTCGGCATTGTTGGCGGTGTAGTGCAGCACGCAGGCGTTGTCACCGCCGGCCACGATCGAGCCGTAGGCGGGGCCGCGGGCGCCTTGTTCAAGAAAGTGCTGCTCGATCACCGCTTGCACCTGGCGTTCGCTGAGGCCAGGACGGACGACGCTGCGGGCCAATTCATGGGCTTCAGCGGAAATGCGGGCGGCCTGGCGCATCAGGGCCAGTTCCTCCTCGCTTTTGCGCAGGCGGAGCTCATGCAGGATCGGACAGGGCGCCACCAGCCCCAGGGCAGCCGTGCCGCTGCGGGGTGCCCGATCCAGCTGCTGCGCCCAGGTTTTGAGCACCAGGGGCTCCACCTGCGGGTGGCGGCCCACCCGGAAGGCGATGCCCTCGGCGCCCTCCAAATACTTGGGCAGCCGCTCCGCCAGTTCGCTCAAGGGATGGGCCAGGCAGGCGCCGAAGGTGGCCACTGCTCCTTCACAGCCCCAGCGGAAGCCATTCCACACCTCTGCGCCGGGCTCTTTGGCCGCCACAAAGAGGACAAAAGGGTGCTCCGGCCTGTGGGGCAGGAAGAGCGCCACGGCGTCCGCTTCATCGAAGCCCGTCAGATACCAAAAGTCGCTGTCTTGCCGGAAGCTGTGCTCCACATCAGCATGGTGGGTGCGCAGGGGGGCGGCCGGGATCACGGCTGCAGCACTGCCCAGGCGGTGGAGAAAGCGGTCGCGCCGATCGGCAAACACTTCGGCGGAAAGACGGGAGGGACGGGCAGGGGCGACCGGGGGGGGAGCCATGGGCGGAAAGGCGCAACGGCCAAGCAGGGCTTCTATCGATTAAATACGGATGGCTGTCCTCTGTTTGCCGTTTTGCCCTCCCTTGGGCCCACTGTTGCTGTGTCTCGGTCTGCGGGAGGGATCCCATGAAGGCCCCTGAACGGACTGGCCAGCGCCCCTCGGCCCGGCCTCTGGAGGCCTCGGCTGCACCTCCACTGCGAGAGCGCACCCTGCAACTGCTCGCGCGCTGGCGGCACGCTCTGCAGCTCTCCCCTCGGGAGCGAGAGGCTCTGGGTCCGGAGTTGGCAGGGCTGAAGCGTCAGCTCCAGCGCCTTCACGAGTGTCGCCCCCGGGTGGTGGTGCTGGGCCGGGTGGGCGTGGGCAAGAGCAGCCTCCTCAATGCCCTGCTGGGAGGCGAGCACTTCGCCACCGATGTGGCCCACGGTTGCACCCGCCGCCAGGAGGAGCGGCCATGGCTGGTGCCCATCGCTGGGTTGGCCGGGGTGGATCTGGTGGACACGCCAGGCATCGATGAGGTGGCCGCACCAGCGCGCGAACGCTTGGCGCGGCGGGTGGCACTTGGCGCGGATCTGGTGCTGCTGGTGGTGGATGGCGATCTCACCCGGGTGGAAGCGGAGCTTTTGGAGCGGCTTTTGGCGGAAGGCAAACCGGTGTTGGTGGTGCTCAACCGGAGCGATGGCTGGCCAGTAGAGGAGCTGAGCACTCTGATGAGCAGCTTGAAGCGCCGTCTGCCCACCGCGGCCAGCCATCTTGAGCCCGTCGCCGTGGCGGCTGCCCCCCGGGAACCCCACGTGCTGCCCGATGGCCGGGTGCGGAGCGTCGCTGCACCGCCCCGCATCACCCCCTTGCGCGACTCGCTGGTCGCCCTTCTGGCTGAAGAGGGGGAGAGGCTGTTGGCCCTCAATGCCCTGCGGGCCGCGGATGCCTTTTCTGAGGAGCTCTACCGTTGCCGCCTGCGCCACGGCCGGCGCCAGGCCCGCGCGCTGATCGGGCGCTACGCCGCCGCCAAGGCCGCCGGTGTGGCACTCAACCCAGTGATGGGATTGGATCTGGCCGGAGGGCTGGTGTGTGACAGCGCCCTGGTCATGCAGCTCTGCCAGATCTATGGCCTACCAATGACCCGCAGCGGTGCCCGCCGGCTGCTGCTGACCCTCGGCAGCCACAACGCCCTGCTGGGGGGAACCCAGCTGGGGCTTCAGGCTCTGCTGGGGGGAGTGCGCCAGGTGTTGCTGATGGCGGCCCCCCTGAGCGGTGGCCTGTCCCTCGCCCCTGCAGCCCCGGTGGCCATGGCTCAGGCTGCCTTGGCCGTGCACACCACCCGCCGCACCGGTCGTCTGGCGGCGGCGGCCCTGATGCAGAGCCGCACGGCGGCGGGCCATCCAGCGGCCCTGCTGCGGCGGCTGGCGGCTGAGGATCCGCTCACACGGCAATGGCTCTCCGCCTGGCCGACCACCACCGGGGCGCATGGCCCCCGCCGACCGTGAGTCGCCTTGCCCTGTTCGGCACCAGTGCCGATCCGCCCACGACGGGGCATCAGGCCCTGCTGCTGGGGCTGCTGAAGCGCTTCCCACGCGTGGCCACCTGGGCTAGCGACAATCCGATGAAAGCGCGCCAGGCGCCCTTGGAGGTGCGCATCGCCCTGCTCGCTGCCCTGGTGGAGGCCATCGGCAATCCTCACCTGGAGTTGGTGCAAGAGCTCAGCAGCCCCTGGGCGATCGAAACCCTGGAGCGAGCGCGCGCCCGTTGGCCAGAGGCCACAGTGGTGTTTGTGGTGGGCAGTGATCTGGTGAGCCAGATGCCGCGCTGGCACCAGGCCGCGAGCCTGCTGGAGGGCCTGGAGCTGGCGGTGGCGCCGCGGCAGGGCTGGCCGCTACAGGAGGCGGATCTGGAGCGGTTGCGAGAGATGGGCGCCCTGGTCGAGGTGTTGACGCTGCCCGTTCCTGCCACCGCCAGCTCTCAGGCCCGCGGCCAGGCGGGCCACCCCCCGGATCCGGCCCAGGTGCCCGAAGAGCTTTGGCCCCTGCTCAAGCGCCACGGGCTCTACGGTCTCTCCTCCACACCGGCGGCATCCTGATCCATGCGGCTCGCTTTGGCCCAGCTCAATGCCCTGGTGGGCGACTTGGAAGGCAACGGCGAGCGCCTTTTGGCGGCTTGTCTTGAGGCGGCGCGCCAGGGCGCCCGGCTGGTGCTCACGCCAGAGCTCTCCCTCTGGGGCTACCCCCCACGGGATCTGCTGCTGCGGGGTGCGCTGCTGCGACGGCAAGAGGAGGTGCTCCACAGGCTCGTCTCAGAGCTGCCGGAGGGGCTGGCGGTGCTAGTGGGGGTGGCCGAGCCCATCGCCGGCGGGGGCCACCCTGCCCTCTACAACGCCATGGCCCTGGTGGAGAGCCATGGCTGGCGCATCGTTTGCCGCAAGCGGCTGTTGCCCAGCTACGACGTGTTTGACGAGCGCCGCTATTTCCGCGCTGGCGAGTCGGCTGCGGTGTTGGAGATCACGGCGGATGGGCGCCCCTGGCGCCTGGGCCTCACCATCTGCGAAGACCTCTGGGTGGAGGAAGACCTGCAGGGCCACAAATTGGCCGGGGCGGATCCCATCGCCGAACTGATGCCCCATCAGGTGGATGTGCTGGTCAACCTCTCGGCATCCCCCTTCGGCCAGGGCAAGGCGGCCCTGCGACGCCGGCTGGCGGCCCGGGCGGCAGCGCGACTGAGCGCGCCTGTGCTCTACGTCAACCAGGTGGGAGGCAACGACGAGCTGGTGTTTGATGGCGGCAGCTTTGTGGTGAACGCCGCCGGCAGTGTGGTGTGCCAACTGGCCTGCGGAGCGCCCGATCTAGCCCTTTGGGAAGCCAGCGCCCCCCCGGCCCTCGCAGGCGCACCGCCATCTCCGCAACTCGCAAACGACGAGGCGCTGCTACGTGTGTTGTGTCTGGGGGTGCGGGACTACGCGCGCAAGTGTGGCTTTCGGCAAGCGCTGCTCGGGCTCAGTGGCGGCATCGATTCAGCTTTGGTGGCGGTGATTGCCGCAGGAGCCCTTGGAGCGGAGAACGTGCAGGCGCTCCTGATGCCCTCGCCGTGGAGTTCGGCGGGTTCCATAAACGATGCCACCGCTCTGGCAGAGCGTTTGGGCTTGGCCCCCCACACGGTGCCCATCGAAACGCTCATGGGCGCTTTTGATGGCGCCCTCGGCCCTCTGCTGGGCGGCCCGCCGCAGGGGCTGCCGGCGGAAAACCTGCAGTCGCGGATCCGCGGCAGCCTGCTGATGGCCGTGGCCAACCAGCAGGGGCAGCTGCTCTTGGCCACGGGGAACAAATCGGAGCTGGCCGTGGGCTACTGCACGCTTTATGGCGACATGAATGGTGGTCTGGCGGTGATCGGCGACCTCTACAAGACGTCCGTTTATCGGCTTTGCGCCTGGATCGACAGCCCGGCCTCCGCCGCCTGCCGCCAACTCCTCAACCTGCCAGCCGCGGGAGCATTGATCGGGGAGGCAATCTTGCAGAAAGCGCCCAGTGCCGAGCTGCGCCCCAACCAACGCGACAGCGACTCCCTCCCGCCCTACGAGGTGCTGGATCCAGTGCTCAAGGGTCTGGTGGAGCGGCTGGCCACACCGGAGGAGCTGGTGGCGGAGGGGATGGCTGCAGACTTGGTGGAGCGCGTGACGCGGCTGGTGCAACGGGCGGAATTCAAGCGACGGCAGGCGGCACCGGTGTTGAAGGTGAGTGGGCGGGCCTTTGGCAGCGGCTGGCGAATGCCGATTGCCGCCAAGGTGGATTAGGGCTACTTGCCAATGCAGAAACGGGCGAACACCCGTTCAAGCACAGCCTCGCTCACGTCATCCCCGGTGATCTCGCCCAGGCGTCCGATGGCGTCACGCAGATCGATGGTCCAGAAATCGGTGGGCAGGCCTTCGTCAGCCGCCTCCAAACTGCGGCCGAGGGCGGCGGCGGCGGCGGCGGCCAACTGCCGCTGGCGGCCGTTGAGGGCCACCTCCAGCCCCTGGAGCCCAGCAGCACCGCAGCGCTCGAGCAGGGCGACGGCCAGTTCTTGGCGCCCCTCGCCGCTAAGGGCGCAGAGGCTCACCTCCGCGGGGTCGATGGGGCCGCCTGCGGGCAAGCGATCGCACTTGTTGCCCACCACCAGCAGGGGCACGCCGCCAGGCACCTGATCCCTCAACGCCTGGTCGGACTGGGTCCAACCTTCGCTCAGATCAAAAAGCAGGAGCACCACATCGGCGCTGGCGAGGGCGGCCTGGCTGCGGGCGATGCCCAGCTGCTCCACCGGATCAGCCGTGGGGCGAATGCCGGCGGTGTCGAGGAGGGTGAGGGGCACACCGTCCAGCACCAGCTCGCTCTCCAGCAAGTCGCGGGTGGTGCCCGGCAGCTCGGTGACGATGGCCCGATCCCGTTGGCTGAGGAGGTTGAGCAGGCTGCTCTTGCCCACGTTGGGCCGGCCCACGATGGCCACCCGCAACCCCTCCCGCAGGAGTTCGCCCTGCCGGGAGTCCGCCACCCATTGGCTGAGAGCGGCCTGCGCCTGCCGCAGCGCTTCGGTCACGGCGGCGGCATCCAGGGGGGGCAGATCGTCTTCGAAGTCGAGGCGCGCCTCCAGCTCGCTGAGTTGATCGAGCAGGGTGGAGCGCAGACTGCTGATGCGGAGCTGCAGTCCACCAGCCAAACCAGCCATTGCGAGTTGGGCGGCCCTGCGACTGCGGGCCGCCACCAGTTGGCCGATGGCCTCGGCGCGGGTGAGATCAAGGCGCCCGCTGAGCACGGCTCGCAGGCTGAACTCCCCAGCCTCAGCGGGCCGAGCGCCAGCGACGAGCACCAGCTCCAGCACCCGGCGCACCACCACCAGGCCGCCGTGGCAGTGCAGCTCCACCACGTCTTCCCGAGTGAAGCTGCGGGGGGCGCGCATCAGCAACAGGAGCGCCTCATCCACCCGCTCCCCCGTGGTGGGATCCACCACGTGGCCGTAGAGCACCCGGTGGCTCTCCCACACCTGCTGGCCCGGGGCCTGGAAAAGCTGGCGGCCGATGGCTTCCGCCCGAGGGCCGGAGAGACGCACGATCGCGACGCTGCCCTGGCCCGGAGCAACGGCAGTGGCAATGGCGGCGATGGTGTCAGAGG
>JBJTWN010000137.1:0-2511 GCA_046081785.1 Cyanobium sp. | reverse complement strand
GCCTATTTCGCCCTGGAGGAGCAGCTCAGCCAGTCCATCGGTACAACCGTGGATCTGGTCATGGCCAGTGCCCTGCGCAATCCCATCGTGCGTGCGGAGGTGGAGTCCTCCAAACAACTGATTTATGCAGCGTGATTCCCAGGCCTTCCTGCTTGATGTTGTGGATGCAGGCGAGGCCATCCTTGAGGATGTACGAGGGCTCAGCCTCGTGGATTACTGCGCCAGACGCTTGATCCGATCCGCTGTGGAGCGGGAGTTCATCCTCATTGGCGAGGCTCTTGCCAACCTGTCACGAGTCGATCCGGCACTGTTCGCCAAAATTGATCATGGCCGACAAATCATCGGCTTCCGAAACAAACTCAGCCACGACTACGCCAAAGTCGACCACGCCTTGGTCTGGGGCGTCATTGAGACCTACCTGCCAGACCTCCTTGAGACCTGTCGGTGCCTTGTGAAAGGCTGATCTAGCACTAAGGACAGCGCCTGAGTCTGTGGCTTGGATGACGCAGGAAGCTCTGGGAACAACTTCCTTGACCGAGGATATACTTTTAGGGATGCTATGGCCCCTTTGCGAGACCCCGAAGATCTAAATCGCGCACTTGGTCCTGTTGTCTATGAAACCCTGCTGCTTGGATATTCTCTCCTGGTGTGGCGGAACATACATAACTATTCCAGGCTGGAGCGCGCCAATTGGGCTTCTGCTGAAGGACAAATAGCTCTGGAATGCGCCCAAATACGCTGTCGCAGCCTTCACGACTTTTTGACTGGTATAAAGAGCGAGGAAGGAGGTATGAGTGCTACATCTGACTTCAGGTATAATAATGCAAAGAAAAGCAAAAGAACCAACAGGCCACTACTCGATGGCCCACCTCGAGACAGGATAAATAAGCGCTCAGCACATTTGACCTGGGATCGCATCGCAGATGAAATTCCAAATTATGATGATAAAGGCGTGGAAAACAACTTTCCCAACTACGGAAAAGATATTTTTGACGAAGCTATGCGCTTTATTGATTGGTGGATGAAACAAAATAGTGAGGAGGATTTCCAATTTACAAAGCCTCATCATGAGTACTACTGGCAGGAGTTACAGTTAGTGCGGCGATCCTTGGGGGGAGATGTCGATCTATTTTCATGTGAATAACTGCTGAATAAAAGCACCGGCAGCCCGCAAGCCACCGGTGCCCATCCCTCAGCCAGCCCAAGCCCTACGCAGCAGGGAAGGCTGAACCTCCCTCCCGTTTGCCCACCAGCTCCAGCGCCGCCCGCCGCACCGTCGGCTGAAAACCCTCGCTGCCATCCGCCCTCTCAAAGCGCACCAGCTCCAGCTGGCCGTGCACTATCACCTCCTTCCCTTTCTTCAACAGGGGCCCCAACACTTCTGCCTGGCGGGCCCAAAGTTCCACCCGATACCACTGCGCTTGCGCCTCCCGCTCCTCTCCCCTGGGCCGCAGCCGGGCCCGATCCGCCAGCGGAAACGTGCACACCAGCGTGTCGCCCATGCTCTTCACCTCAGGATCCCGGCCGATGTGGCCATGCAGATGGACGTAAGCCATCGATTCTTCTTCGTACAGAACAGGCTACCCAGGGCGGTCAGGCAGAAAGATCACAGCAACCCATGCTCCCTGGCAGCCGCTTGCATGCGCTTCAACGCCTCAGCCTCCAACCGCTCCTGCTCTTCCAAAGCCAGACCCATCACCTTCTTGATTTGACGCGGCGTCAGCGGATGCTCCCTCACATAGCGGTGCCAGATCAGGCGCCTCGCTGCAGGTTCCAACTGCTCCAGAAGCAGGGGCAACAAGGAGCGCTGCGGATCCTCTGGATCAGCGACACAGCTGGCGTAGGTGGCCATCCCATCGGGGAAATCAGCCGCTTCCACCAGGGGATCATGCATCACCACATCGCTGACCGCCCGATCCGCCACCTGATCCAAAAGCGTCAGCCCCGCCGCCTCGTCTGGCTTGCAGGACCGATCCAGCTCCAAAGGCAGCGTCTGGTTCCATTGCACAAGCAACCGCTCCAATGCCGCTGGATCCACCGCCGTGCCCCTTGGGCCGCAGCGCTCCGCCAGCCAAGCAACCGAGGGCGTCTGGCCCGTTTCGGCAAGGTGCTCCTGGCTCAACCGCAGCACCCTTGCCAACAGATCCAACTTGTCGTGCGGCAGGCGGATCATCCGGCGGAACTGGCGCTCGTATTGGCCAAAGCCCTGCCGGATCCAGAAACAGGCATAGGTCGAAAAGGTGTAGCCCCGAGCGGGGTCAAACTTCTCCGCCGCCCGCACCAGCGAGATCGCCGCCTCCTGCAGGGCATCAGCAGTAGCCTCGCCAAATCCAGGCAACCCGCTGCGATGCCGAGCCCATGTGCTCCCGATTGTCAGCCGCCAGTGAAAAAGTCACCAGAACCGACACGAAAAGGTCCTCACCCGGATCGAGAGATGCCCGCAGCTTCCATCGCCGAGATCTGCCCCGCGCCTGAGCTGTTGACAGCGGAGGAGGGCATGCCTTCTGCCTC
>JBJTWN010000136.1:0-14465 GCA_046081785.1 Cyanobium sp. | reverse complement strand
GGTCGGCGTTATCTTCATTAGCATTGTCAAGGTAAGCGATTGCATCTAAAGTGGCTGGTCTTAGACCATGCAGAACTGGCCGAGTCTTAACATGGATAAGTCCATCACGCTTCCCGGCCTGAAATGTGTCATAGATTGCTTGAATTGTCGAGAGCGCTTCGGAGTATGAGCTTGATATTTTTGAATATGGAAATCCGGTCTCGATGTTGCTGTAGTATTTTTCTCTACGCCTCCCTTGGCTCTTAAACTCTTGGGAAACTTTCTCAAGCGCACCAACTAAGTCACCAAGATCTTTTTTGCCCCAAGCGGCCATATGTCGAAATGAGTCTATGTCTAATAAGTACTCATCGGAATACCTCTTGCCATCCTTCACTCCAAAATAATCGAGCTTAAAGATATATTGTCTAGGATAGTCTGAAGCAAAGTATGAGCTCCACACATCCAGAGCATGGCTCAGGCGAGATTTTGGGGGTAGCCACTTTGGAGTTTCAAAGAAACGCCCAATATCCGTAGAGAGGGAGCTCTGCAAAGGGGGGCTTATGTTGAACTGGATATCTCTTGCGGTTCCCTCTCCAAAGTTCTCTATAATAATCTCAGCAATATTGTCGCTAGGGCTGGCCAGGTAAACTACAATATGAGGTGCCGAAGCACTTTCTCTTGATATTCGCATTTCCTCCACTGTATCTGCAGTGGCTTTAGCGGCCGTTTGTGTTGCAATAGCCATTTCCCAGGTCTTCCATACAGTTAAACACAGCGCTATCAAAGTTGCCATCTGTGCTCCAAAAAGAGCCCACTGAACTGCAGGAAGTCTAGATGGATCACTAAAGCCTACGTTCGAGGTATGTGGAGTAAGACTTGATCTGTAGTCGGTGATTCGTTTCTCCTGAGTAAGCGCTGCTCTGTTCTGCATTGGCACCTCGATTGCAAATGCGGGAATAGTGAGCTGTATAATCATGGCGAGAAACGCGTAGAGAAACTTATTTTTCATTGGCAACTCTTGAACCTTGAAGTCTGATCCAACCATACTGTCTAACTCGTCATTGGATGGTTCTGGGAACCACGCAACCGGAGGCGGTCTTTTCCGCAAACCACTCACCAGGTGGTTGGCGGATCCGGCGAGATAGAAGACGCTGCATGGGATCTCAGGGAAGAGTGTCAAGGGTTGCGCTTGGTTTGCGGGTCCGATAACCACTTGTGATCCAGGCTGCAAAATATCTGCGGGGCTGCTTACGCCCAGGCGGCCACGGTTGAGCACATGGGTCTAAATCATTGTCGTGTGGATGTCTTGGCACCGCTCCAAGTGGGGATGCTTTCAGGAGAGGGCATAGGGCATCATCACCTCGCGCCAGCCCCAGGCCAGATCACTCTGGTGCGCGTCGCCCACCCTGCGGAGATGGTGCAGCAAGCTCTCGCCTTGGCTTTGGCGCAGCAGCGTGATTCGATCCTTGTTGCCTTTGCCATCCCTGACGGTGAGCTCCCGCCGTTCGAAATCCAGATGTTTTACACGGGTTGGCCATGGGTTGGGTGGTCCTGTGCCCCTCGCTGCCGCAGGGGCCCTATGGCTCCAGTTGCAGCAGGAAATCCTCCCGCCGGTGGAAATCCGCCTCCGGCCCGCCGTGGGACAGGGCCCAGTAGCTCAGGGCTCCGCCAGGCTGCTCGATCACGGCGCTCACCCCCAGCTGCAACGGGCGAGTGCGACACGCCATTGCCAGCTCCCGGGGGAGGAGAAGCTCCAGGGTGAGCTCCATTTCACCAGCCCCGTGACGCACCATGAAGGGCAAGGCCTCGCGATCGCGCACCGGCTGGAGCCCTTGCCGGTAGCCCTCCAGCCGGTAGAGGTTCCAGTCGCCGTTGGGGGCCAGGTTCACTTCCCAGTAGGGCTCGGCGCCCTCCGCCGCCAAGAAGAGCTCGAAGCAGGTGTGCTCCCAGAGGCCATCGCGGCGCTTGGGCCCCCCTGGCGCTGCGGCAGACATCACCACTGAGTTCAGATCGCCGCTGAGCTGGTAGTCGAGGCGCAGATGGTTGCCCTGACGCACGAGACGGCCCCCCAGGCTCAGGCCCAGCTCGCGCGCCTCCAGAGCGAAGGGCTGCAGAGCAAACTCCCGCTCACCGCTCATCGCCGCTCCTGCAAGCGAGCCAGCAGCCCCCGGATCTCCTGCTCCTGCGCCTCGATGCTGGCCGTGAGCTGAAACTGCACCAGGGCACGATCCAGGTTGTGGCCAGGACGCTGGGTGTGGAAGTAGACGTTGCCGGCCAGATGGTCGCTGAAGAAGCGCAACCCCAACTCGAAGCTCAACAGCCGAATCGCGTCATACAGATAGCGGTGGTCGGCTGGGCTCAGAAACCCGTGGGCCACAGCGCCATAACCCTCCAGCAGCGCTTCGCAGAGCCCCAGATCAAAGCGAACCTGCTCGAAGGCGGTGGTCTCCTCCCCGAGGGGGTTGCAGCCGGAGCGCAGGCAGTCGCCGATGTCGTAGTGCACCAGGCCTGGTTTCACCGTGTCGAGATCCACCAGGGCCACCGCCTGGCCGCTGCTGGCATCGAGCAACACATTGTTCACCTTGGGATCGCCATGGATGGGTCGCAGCGGCAACTCGCCGCTCGCCTTCGCCCGCTCCAACACCACGGCCCAGGCTTCACGCTCCGCCACAAACGCCTGCGCCCAGGCCTCCCGCTCCCCATCGCGCCCCGCTTGGCCAGGCGCGGCGGCCTCGGCTCGGCAGATGGCGTGGTATTGCGCCAGGTAGCCCGACGTGATGTGGAAGCCTTCCAGCGTGTCGGCCAGCCGCTCGCAGGGTAGATCGTGGAGCAGCTCGTGAAACCTCCCCAGCCCATAGCCCACTTCCCTCGCCTGGCTCGCTGTTTCCAGGGCATCAAGGGAGCTGGTGCGGGGCACGAAGCTGATCGCCCGCCAAAAGTTCCCCTCCTCCTCCAGCCAGGCCTCGCCCCCTGCACTGCGAAGCACCCTGGGGAACACCCAGCGCGGGCTCGCCGTTCCCTCCTCACGATGCAGGCGCCCCTCCACGTGTTCGCTCACGGCGAGCAGGTTGCCCATCACGAGCCGGGGCTGGGGGAACACCGCCGTGTTGAGCCGTTGCAGCACAAACGGCTCCAGGGCGTCGCCTTCCACCAGGTAGGTGGTGTTGATGTTGCCGTGGCCCAGGGGGCTCACCGCTCCCACCGCATCGGATCCGGCAAAAGCTCCGGCGATTCGAGCCAGGCGGGGCTCGAGGCTTGCGGCAGGCGCAGCGTTGGGGGAAGAGGCGAGATCAGCCATGCTCAAGCGTCGCGGGTGGGGTCGTAGGCGCCGCGCACCCCGTGGCCATTCCAGGGGGTGAGGCGGGTCATCAACAGAAAGGCCGGCAGCGAAGAGGCCACGGTGAGCAGGAAGAAGGGGCTCCAGCCCACCCCCTCCGCCACAAAGCCCGCCTGGCCCGAGAGGACCGAGCGGCTCAGGGCATAAACCCCCGAGAGCAGCGCGTATTGGGTGGCGGAAAAGCGGGGGTTGCAGAGGCTCATCAGCAGGGCCACGAAGGCTGCCCCCACCATGCCGCCGCCGAGGTTTTCCAGCCCCACCGCCCCCAGCAGCGCAGGCATCCCCCCCCGGAAGGTGGCCAGGGCCCAGTAGGCCAGGTTGCCCAGGGCTCCCACCACCGCAAACACCCACAACGAGCGATTCAGCCCGAGTCGGCCAAAAAGCAGCCCGCCCAAGATGGTGCCTGCGATCGTGGCGACGATCCCCCAGCCCGCCAACACCGAGCCCACCACCTCCGGCGAGAAGCCCTGTTTGATCAAAAAGGGCACCGCCATCACGTTGAGCAGGCCATCAGGCCAGCGGTAGAGCAGGATCAACGCCAGCAACATGGCCGCTCGCGGGCCACCCGTGCGGGCCAGGAATTCCCGGGCGGGGCCCACCACGGCCTGGCGCAGGCTGGTGACTTGTTGGGCCAGGGCCGGCAACTTGGGGGCGCTGAACGTGAAGGGCAGCACCAGGGCCATCAGCGCCGCCGAGGCGGCGAAGGCCAGCGGCCAGCCCTGACGGCCCGCCAGGATGAAGCCGCCCGCCCCGATGGCGAGCATCGCGGCCCGATAGCCCAGATTGGCTGCCGCGGCGCCAGCGCCTCGCTCCTCCCGGGGGAGCAGGTCGGTGCGGTATGCATCCACCAGGATGTCTTGGGTGGCGCTGACCACCGCCAGCAGCAACGCCATCGCCCCCACCGCCGCCAAGCTGGCGGGTGAGGCTTGGTTGGGCTGCAGCAGCGCCATCGCGCCAATCACCGCCACCAGCGCCAGTTGCACCAGCAGCAGCCAGCCGCGGCGCCGATCGGGCCAGGCGATGGGCCAGCGATCCAACGCTGGCGCCCACACCATCTTCAGCGTGTAGGGCAGTTCGGCATAGGCCAACAGGCCAATCAACCCCAGCGGCACCCCGCTGGCCGTGAGCCAGCCCTGCAACAGCTTGGTGCCCACCATGTAGGGGATGCCGCTGGCCACTCCCTCGGCCCCCACCGCCAACAGGCGCCGCCAGGGGGAGGCCGGAGCGTCGCTTGAGGGCATGGAACACCATTCGTGACGGGCCATCCTCCGCTGCGCTTCCGGGGCCGTCAACGGTGGGGGGCGGTTTGCAGCAAGATGGGAGCCCCGACTGAGCTTCCGTGTCGTTCCTGCGCTCGAAACTGCTGCCGGCGGCCATTGTGTTGCTCTTCGCCCTGGCGCTCGTGGCCGTCAGTGCACGCATCTGGTTGCCGGGCGACATGGCGGCTCCCGCCCCCCTCTCCTGAGGTCTGTTGGCGGCCCCTCTACGATCAGGGGGCGGAGCGAGCCAGATGCCGGAGGATCCCCAGCCCTTTCCTGCCCCTTTCCCGGAGACGCAGCATCAGCTGGCCCTCGATCCGGATGTGTTGGCGCGGGAGCTTGCGGC
Source organism: Cyanobium sp. (assembly GCA_046081785.1). Lineage (GTDB taxonomy): Bacteria > Cyanobacteriota > Cyanobacteriia > PCC-6307 > Cyanobiaceae > Cyanobium. Next base: position 9,544 of record JBJTWN010000136.1, on the reverse strand, counting down.
GGAGCTTCTGGGCGACCCCCTCGATGACATCGACCCCCGCGAACCCACCGCCGCTGATGTGGCCCTGGAGTGTGACCAGGGACTGGAGTGGTTGCAGGGGGCGCGAGAGCAGCTGATGCAGGGGCTGCGCATCTTTTGCGAACATCGCGACCCGCGGGCGGTGCCCCTGCTCCTGCCCCTGTTGCAGCAGGGGTGTCCGATTTTGCGGATGAGCGCCGTGTATGCCCTCGGCCGCAATCCCCATCCCCTGGCGGTGGAACCCCTCCTGCGCCTGCTCGCCAGTGACGACAACGGCTACGTGCGCAAGGCCGTGGCCTGGAGCTTGAGCAACTATCCCGACGCGCCCGTGCTCAATCCCCTGATCCGGGCCCTGCAGGTGGATGTGGCAGCGGTGCGGCTCTGGGCGGCCAGCTCCCTGGCCGATGCCAGCGCCTCCGCCCCCGCCAAGGCCGATCCCGCCGCCGCCCAGCTGTTGCAAACCCTGCGCATCGACAGCGAAGCCGCGGTGCGCAGCAACAGCGCTTGGTCGCTGGGGCGCCTTTATCCCGATCTGGTGGAGCCCCGCCAGCAGGAGGTGGTGGAATCCTTGGTGAACAGCCTGCTTCTGGACGAGGATTCCGCCGTGCGCGACGAGGCCCGGATGGCTCTGGAGCAGCTGGAGCGGCCCGAAGTGCTAGAGCGGCTGCAAACCCTCGTGGACGAAGGTCTGCTCAACTGAGTCGGCCAGAGGGTTCCGCTGTGGCAGAGCCCACCGATGGAAAATCACAGCTAACATCCCCGAACACCCTTTGACCGTTGGTCCGGGATGGCTCAGCAAACCATCCGATTCCGCATCCGCGCCGATGGCCGCGTGGAGGAACTCGTGGAGGGCGTGGCAGGGGAGGGTTGCCTGGCCCTCACGGAACGGATTGAAGCCCAGCTGGGGACGGTGCAGCAGCGCCGGAGCACCGCCGAAGCCTTCCAATCCAGCTCCCTCATCGCCCAGCAACCCCTCAGCGACCATCCCTCTCCCTAACGTCCTCCACCTCGCCTCCCCCCTTCGACCATGTCGCACTTCAGCACTGTGAAGACCGAACTGCGCGATCGCGGTTCTCTCCTCCAAGCGCTCTCCGATCTCGGCCACGCCCCCAGCCAAACCGCCCGGACGGTGCGGGGATACCGGGGCCAGACCGTCAGCTGCGATGTAGCCATCCCCTGTGAATCCGGCGGCGACATCGGCTTTCTCCTCAATCCTGAAACCGGCTGCTACGAGCTGGTCACCGACCTGGATCTCTGGCGTCAGCCCGTGCCCGTGGAGCGGTTTCTGGCCCAGCTCAGCCAGCGCTATGCCCTGCGCACCATCCTCGCCGCCACGGCGCAGGAAGGTTTCCAGGTGAATGAACAGACCAACCACCTCGATGGCTCGATCGAGCTCGTGGTGACCCGCTGGGAGTGATGGAACCCGGGGCCATGGCGGATCCGGGCCTTGCCTTTGCGGTGCAGGACGATCCAGTCCATCTCCGCACGGGGATGGAGCCCCTCCTGGCAGGGGCCTTGCGTCAGCAGGCCGTGTGGGTGGATGAGGCGGTGTGCATCGGCTGCCGCTACTGCGCCCATGTGGCCTCCAACACGTTTGTGGTCGAGGCGGAGTGGGGTCGCTCGCGGGTGATCCGCCAAGACGGGGACAGCACCGATCGGATCCAGGAGGCCATCGACACCTGCCCCGTCGATTGCATCCACTGGGTGCCCTACGAGCGTCTGCCGGAGTTGCAGCGCCAACGGGAGGAGCAGGATCTGCTGCCGCTTGGCCTGCCTTCCCCCGCCCGGCACAAGCGCACGCTCCCCCGAGCCGCGGGCGGCCATCCCACCTCCAACGGCTGATGCTCCCCACCCGCCGCTTCGGCCGCACCGGCCTGCCCATGCCCGTGCTGTCGCTCGGGGGGATGCGCTTTCAACAGAGCTGGAGTGATCTGGACGCCGCTGAGATCAGCGCGGCCAGCCAGCGCAACCTCCAGGCGCTGTTGGAAGCGGCCGTGGCCGCGGGCTTCCACCACATCGAAACGGCGCGGGGCTACGGCACCTCCGAGCGGCAGTTGGGGGAGCTGCTGCCCCGGGTGCCCGATGCCAAGCGAATCTTGCAAACCAAGGTGGCCCCCGATCCCGATCCGGCGCGCTTTGAGGCTGAACTCGCCCTCAGCTTCCAGCGGTTGGCCGTGGAGCGGGTGGATCTGCTTTCCCTCCATGGCCTCAACACCGCTGAGCATCTCGAGCAAACCCTCCGGCCCGGCGGTTGCCTGGAGGTGGTGCGGCGATGGCAGGCCGATGGGCGCATCGGCCACGTGGGCTTCTCCACCCATGCCCCCCTGCCGCTGATCCTGGAGGCGATCGCCAGCGATGCCTTCGCCTACATCAACTTGCACTGGTATTTCATCCGCCAGGAGAACAGCCCGGCCCTGGAGGCGGCCCGCGCCCGCGACATGGGGGTGTTTCTGATCAGCCCCACCGACAAGGGCGGCCACCTCCATTCCCCCTCAGAGCGCCTGCTGGAGCTGTGCGCTCCCCACCATCCGATCGTGGTGAACGATCTCTTCTGCCTCAGCCACCCTTCGGTGCACACCATCAGCGTGGGAGCCGCTGGCGCCGGGGATCTGGAGCGCCATCTTCAGGCTGTCGCCCTTCTGGAGCAGGCCCCGACCCTGCTGCCACCGATCCTGGAGCGGCTGGAGCAGGCCAGGCGCGAGGCCCTCGGCGGCCCTTGGCTGGCCAGCTGGCAGCAGGGCCTTCCCGCCTGGCAGCAGACGCCCGGCCAAATCAATCTGCCGGTGTTGCTCTGGCTGCACAACCTCTTGGCCGCCTGGGATCTGGAGAGCTTTTGCCAAGCCCGCTACCGCCTGCTCGGCCATGGCGGGCACTGGTTTCCCGGGGAGAACGCCGATGCTCTGGATCACCAGGTGAGCGAGGCGGAGCTGCTCGCCGTGCTCGGCGGCAGCCCCTGGGCCGAGCGCATCCCCGATCTGCTGCGGGAGTTGCAACGCCGCCTCGGCGGCGAGGCCGGACGTCGGCTGCAGGTCAACTGAGCATGCCGAGGGGATCCTTGGCTGGCAGCCCCACGGCCCTGGGGTAGGCCTTCGGGCAGGGGGCCACGGGGCAGACCCGCAGGGCATGGCGCAGACCCCGGCCGGCTGGCAGCTCCCGCCGCTCCACGCCCTCCAGCCGGGCGCAGAGGCGCTTCAAGGCCCGCTCAAGATCCGCTTGATCACTGGCCGTCCACTGGCCGCGATAGAGCACCGCCAGGCCCTCTGGCTTGAGCAGAGGAACCAGATATTCCGCCACCACCGGAGCGCTCGCCACCGCCCGGGCCATCGCCCCATCAAAGCCCCCGCGACAGCCGGGGGCATGGCCCGTGCGCTCCGCCCGCTCCCGCCGAAGGGTGACCCGCTCCGCCAGCCCCACCGCCTCGGCCATCGCCTGCACCGCCTCCAGCTTGCGACCCACCGAATCCACCAGGGTGAGGTGGGCTTGCGGCAGGGCGATGGCCACCGCCAAGCCAGGGAAACCGCCGCCGGTGCCCACGTCGATCAGCGCGGGGGAGGGTTGGGGGCCTGGGGCCTGCAGCCACGCCAGCCAGGGCCAGAGGCTGTCGAACACCTGGCCAATCCAGAAATCCTCCCCTTCCACCAGGCGGGAGAGATTGAGACGGCTGTTCCAGCGCTGCAGTTCCCCTTGCAGTGCGCCAAATTGCGCCAGCTGCTCGGGATCAGGCTGCCAGCCCAAGGCCTCCCACAGGTGCGCCATCGAATCGACCATCCGCATCTCCAGCGGGCCACGACAGGTGGGAGGGATCTTCCTAGGATGCCCCATGAAATGGGGGTCCACACGCCGTTCGGGCCATGCCGTCGTCTTCCGCATCCCCCGATCCGCTTCCCCTCGAGCCGCCGGCGGCCGGTGCGCCTGATGGCGCAAGCTTTTACGACCTGCTGCAGATGCCACCGTCGGCCTCCCAGCAACAGCTCCGCCAATCGTTTCGGCGCCTGAGCAAGTGCTACCACCCCGACACCACGACCCTGCCGGCGGCGGTGGCCGCCCGGGCCTTTGAACAGCTGCAGCGGGCTTACGGGGTGCTCAGCGATCCCCGGGCCCGCCAGCTCTACGACGAGCGGATGCGGCTCAGTCGCACGCCCACGCCAGCCTTGGGCACCGCTGGTCCTCCAGCCGGTGGGGGCATCCCCGGCCAGGGGCCGGTGTCTCTGCGCCGGGCCCTCTCGGGCGGGGAGTGGTTTGCCCTGCTGCTTCTGGCTGTGGCTCTGGTGCTCAGCTTGGTGTTGGGCCTGGGGGTGGCCTGGGCGCGGGGAGCGGAGCTGATGCGCTGGCCCAGTTGGTGGACCGAGCTGCACCCCTTGGCCATGCCCCAGAATGGAGCTGTGCCGTCCTCCCCGCCCGCTTCGCTGATGGCCGATGCCCACCATGTTGCTGCCCCCTGAGGACACCCCCCTCTACAACCATCCCTTGCCCGCCTTGGAAGCGTGGTTGAAAAATTTGGGCGCTCGGCAGCAGGCTCCCCATTCCTCCAGCTGGGATCTGCACCTGCCCCAGTGGAGCGCCCGCATCGATCTGGATGTGGAAGACCTCAAGGTGAGCTGGCATCAGGAGGGAAGCGAAAACGTGCGCCTCTTCCCCTATGGCCTCTCGCGGGCCGATGCGGAGGCCGCGATCCTGGCCGGTCCCTGAGCCCCGCCGCAGGCTGGCTTCGCCATGGGGCTCAAAGGTCTTGCAGGGCGCTCGCCAGGGAGGCGTAGCAGCGCTGCAGCTCGGCATCGCTGATGCTCAGCGGCGGCAGCAGATACACCACCTGGCCGAGGGGGCGCAGAAACACCCCGCTGGCGAGCACGCGCCGCTGCAGCTGGCGCCCGATCGGGTTCAGATACCCCTCCGCCGCCTGGCCATTGGCGGAGACCAGATCAAAGGCGGCGATGGACCCCAGCAGGCGCGGTTTTTGCACCCGCGAATCCTGGGCGAGCTGGTGCAGCAGGGGCCGGTGGCGGTCTTCGAAGTCTCGGTAGCGCTCGGGCTGCTGCTCCAACAGGTCCAGGCTGGCCAGGGCCGCGGCGCAGCCCAGGGGGTTGGCGGTGAAGCTGTGGCCATGGAAGAGGGTGAGCGCTGGATCGTCGCCCACGAAGCCGGCAAACAACCGTTCGCTGGCCATGGTTGCGCCCATCGGCACAAAGCCACCGGTGAGCCCCTTGGAGAGGGCCATCAAATCGGGCGCGATGCCGGCCAGGCCACTGGCAAAGAGGGCTCCCGTGCGGCCGAAGCCCGTCATCACCCCATCGGCGATGAGCAGGGCGCCGGCCTGCCGCACCCGCCGCTCCACCTCCCGCAAGAACTGAGGCCGCACCTGGCGCATGCCGCTGGCGCCCTGCAGCAGCGGCTCAAAGATCACCGCGGCGGTGGGGGTCTCCAAAAGGCTGTCCAGGCGGGCCAGGGCCTCCCCTTCCCTCTGCGCCACCGTCGGGTCGCCCCACCAGGTGGCGGGCCAGGGGGCGCGGGCCACGGCAAAGAGCAGGGGCTCGAACGGGGCGGAGAAGAGAGACCGTTCGCCCAGGGCCATGGCCCCGAAGGTGTCGCCGTGGTAGGCCCCCTCGAAGGCGATCAGCTGGGACCGCGGCGTGCCCTGGTTGCGCCACCACTGCCAGGCGATTTTGAGCGCCACCTCCACGGCGGTGGAGCCGTTATCGGAAAAGAACAGCCGCTGCAGGCCCGTGTGGGCGCTCAACCGCTCCGCCAGCCGCTCGGCCGGCAGGTGGGTGAAGTTGGCGAAGATCACCTGCTCCAGCTGGCTGGCCTGCCGGGCGATGGCCGAGGCGATCGTCGGTTCGCCGTGGCCGTGCAGCGTCACCCACCAGCTGCTGATCGCATCGATCAGGGTGCGGCCATCCTCCAGCTCCAGCAGCGCTCCTCGCCCGCCCACCACCCGCGGGGGTGGATCGGCGCTGGCCACCTGGGTGGTGGGGTGCCACAGGTTGGGGTGCCAAGCCGGGTCCATGAACGATTGCCCTGACGCTTGCCATGATGGGAAAAACTCACCAGCCCCGGGGCCCCACCCATGGCCAGGTCTCGCTCGCGGTCCAACCGTTTTCTGCCCGAGCCGGAGGCGGTCGCCCGCCGCTCCGGCAAGCCATCGCGCGATCCCTCCCGCAACCCATGGGGGCCCCGCGAAATGTTTGCCGAGGGCCAGTGGCAGTCGATTCGCGTGGCGTTGGAGCGCCAGGGGTGGAGTGCCCAGCAGATCGAACGGGTGCATGATCAACTGCGCCAGGGCTGGCCCCTGGCAGTGGCCCGGCAAAACGTGGCGGCGCTCACCCGCCAGTGCCCCTTGCATGGGCGCCTCGGGGAGGCCTGATCCTCAGCGGCACTCGGGAGGACGTTCGCCCGGCATCAGGGCCGCAGGGCACTTCACCCAGTCGCGCACGGATTCCTCGAAATCGGTGAACAGCGTGAGGATGCCCATGCAAAGGCCCGCCACTGCAGCGCTCACCAGCCAATCCCGCCTGCGCATCCTCATGGGGTGAGCTTAGTGGGCAGGGCACTGGCCAGCCATTGCTCCTGCAGACCCTTGGCGCTGAGGGGTTCCAGCGGTGGCAGCTGGGCGAGCACCGGCACCCCCCCCAGGGCCTCCAGGGTGTGGGGATTGTCGGGGTGGAGCGGCCCGTTGAGCACCAGGCCGAGCACGGGGATGGCGCGTTGGCGCAGGGCCTCCAGGGAGAGCAGGGTGTGGTTGAGGGTGCCCAGGCCGCTGCGGGCCACCAGCAGCACGGGCAGGGCCCAAACCTGCAGCTGATCGATTTGCAACAAGCTCCCGTCCGCGTCAAGGCGCAGGGGCACCATCAGCCCGCCGGCGCACTCCACCACCAGCGGCCCCTCCACCTCAGGCAGGGCCAGCCTGCCTGGATCGATCCGCACCCCTTCCAACGCCGCTGCCCAGTGGGGCGAGACGGGGGCCTGCAAGCGGTAGGCCTCCGGCAGGAGCCGCTCGGCGGGCAACGCCAGCAGCTCTTGCACGCGGGCGCTGTCGCTGCCCGCGGCCAGGCCGCTCTGCACCGGTTTCCAGTAGCGGGCGCCCAGCCCTTGCACCACCAGGGCGCTGACGATGGTTTTGCCAACATCGGTGTCGGTGCCGGCGATCACCAGCTGCATGGCGGGCCTCCATTGGGGTCGTTGGGGTGGGGTTTGCGGGCGAGCAGCAGCAGCACCTCCCAGCTCAGCTGCCCCCCCTCCGGCCAGGCGGCGAGCAGCCGGCGCCAGGCCCCTGGAGCCAGGGGAGTGGCTGTGCGGCTGGCGTCGGCTCCGATGGCCCGCAGGGCCCGCAGGGCCGCCAGGGGGCTGGGGGGGGCGCCAGCGGGGCGTTGGTGGGAGAAGCGGAGGGTGCGGGCCTGGATCGGCGCCAGCCCCGCACCGGCCGCGGCCTGGAGCAGGGCCGGGGCGGCTGGCAGCTCCAGAGCGCTGTAGGCCACCCTGGCCTGCCGGGCGGCCTGGCGCCATTGCGGGAAGCTGCCGGCGGTGGGCACGGCCAGCAGCAGCCAGCCCCCTGGCGCGAGCTGCTCTCCCCAGTGGCGAAGGGCCGCGGCGGGGGCCTCCAGCCACTGCAGGGCGAAGCTGGAGGCGAGCAGGGCCGCCCCCTCCAGCCGGGGCGGCAGGCCCTGGTTGAGATCCCAGGAGAGGGTGGGCCCGAGCTGGTTGCGGGCGAGGGCCTCCTCGCAGAGATCCAGCTGCAGCAGGGGGGCCGGCAGGGGCACCCGCCAGGCCGCCAGGGCCCGCCCCACCAGCCCCGTGCCGGCGCCCAGATCGGCGCAGGGGCCGGCGGGCAGGGCCAGTGCTGGCGCCGCCGCGGACCGGAGCCAGCCCCGGTGATGGGCCAGGCCCGCCAGCCGCCAGGCCATGCCCCGCTGCAAGCGAGCCTCGGGCTCATAGCTGGCCACGCGGCGGCCAAAGGCCTCCTTCACCTGCTGGCTGAAGGGGCTGAGGCTCATGGCCGCCCCTGCTCCTGCAGCCAGGCCAGAACGGGCTCCAGAATCGGCGCCCGCAGCAGGGCATGGCCGCCCCGGGGCACCTCGAGCACCGTGGCGGCTGGCAGGGCCTCCCGCAGCAGGGCCCGCACCGCCGGCGCCACGATGCGATCCGCGCCCGCCTCCACGATCAACACGGGCACGTGGCTGGGGAAGGCCTCCGGCAGGCCTTGGGTTTGGGCGAGCAGGTGCAGGTCGGCGTGCAGCCGCTCCAGACCCGCCGGCGTGAGGGGCCCATCGGCGGGGCCGGGCGCCATGGCCTCGATCGGATCGGGGGCCGCGGCTTCGCACAGGAAGCGGCGCAGCATGGCGTGAGCTTCGCTTGGATCGGCCAGGGCGGCGGCCATGCCCGCCAGGGCCGCGCGCAGCGGCCGACCGGCGCGGCCGGGCGGCACGAAGCGGCCGAAGCTGGCCAGGAGCACCACCGCGTCCGCCCCCGCCAACACATCGGCGCTGATCAGGTGGGGTCCCATCGAATGGGCGATCAGCACGCGCCGGCCGCCGCGGGTCCAGCCCGGTTGGTGCGGGGGGCGGCTGCCATAGCCCCGCTCTCCCCTCTGAAAGCTCCACCCCCGGGCGCCGATGGGCTCCTGCCAGGGCTGCCACTGGCTGCCGTCGCTCACCCAGCCGTGCATGGCGATCACCTGCAACGGCGCCGTGGCGGAATCGGGCGGGGAAACCTCGGCGGGGGCCATGGATCGGGTGGGGTGGGGCTGGCGGACCCTCAGGTGGGACGAGGGAGACGGGGGCAGGGCCCAAGGGCGGCAAGCAGGCGAGCCAGGCTGCCGCTCGGCAGATCCTGGCGCAGCACCAGCCGCAGCCGGGCGGTGCCCGGCGGCACGGTGGGGGGGCGGATGGCGGCGGTGAGCAGCCCGGCGGCTTCCAGCCGGGCCTGCAGCGCCAGGGCCAGCCCGTCGTCGCCCACGAGCAGAGGCAGGATCGGCCCCTCTCCTGTCGGCCGGGGCCAGCCGGCCGACACCAGGGCTTCGCGCCAGCGGGCGGCGCGGGCCAGCAGGGCGCCGCGGGCCTGGGCGGTGCCGTTTGACGGGGCCGTGGCGCCAGTGGTGCGGGTACCCGCGGCGCTCGGGCCTTCCCGCAGCAGGGCCAGGGCCGCCAGGGCACCGGCGGCCAGGGGCGGCGCCAGGGCGGTGGTGTAGCGGAAGGCGCCGCTGCACTGCAGCAGCCACTCGCCGAGGGGTTCATCGGCGGCCAGGAAGGCGCCGCCGCTGCCGAAGGCCTTGCCGAAGGTGCCGCTCACCAGCGCCAACTCCTTGAGGCCATGGGCCAGGCCCCGCCCGCCGGGCCCGAGCACCCCCAGGGCATGGGCCTCATCCACCACCAGGGGCGCGTCGTGGCGGGCGCATAGGGCGGCCAGCTCCGCTACCTGCGGGCTGGTGCCCTCCATGCTGTAGATGCTTTCGCAGAGCACCACCACCCGTCGCGTCGGCGAGGCCTGGCGGGCAGCGGCCAGGCGCCGCTCCAGATCGGCCAGGTTGTTGTGG
>JBJTWN010000135.1:0-44535 GCA_046081785.1 Cyanobium sp. | reverse complement strand
CCTGTTGGGGGCAGCCGTTTGGGCGGATCTGCAACCCATCTACTGGACCCTCGAATCAATCCGCTGGGTTTTGGCTCGGGTCACCCAGGTGCTGCCGCGGGGCATCACCGGACCGCTGGTGTTGCTGATCGGGGGGGTGCTGATCTGGCTGGGCCTCAACCGCAGCTTTGGCTCCATCCAGCAAGCGCTCGCCCCGGAGAAAGACACCCACTTGGTGGATGCCCTCCTCGCCCAACGGCGCCTCAACCGAGGACCGAGCGTGGTGGCCATCGGCGGCGGAACCGGGCTCGCCACGCTCCTGAGTGGCCTCAAGCGCTACAGCAGCAACATCACAGCGGTGGTGACCGTGGCCGACGATGGCGGCAGCAGCGGCGTGCTCCGACGCGAACTGGGGGTGCAACCGCCAGGCGACATCCGCAACTGCCTGGTGGCCCTGGCCAGGGAGGAGCCGCTGCTCACCCGGCTGTTCCAATACCGCTTCAAGGCCGGCAGCGGCCTGGAGGGTCACAGCTTCGGCAACTTGTTTCTCTCGGCTCTCACCGCCATCACCGGCAGCCTCGAATCAGCCATCTCGGCCAGCAGTCGGGTGTTGGCGGTGCAGGGCCAGGTGGTGCCCGCCACCAATGCCGATGTGCGGCTCTGGGCCGAGCTGGAGAACGGGCAGAGGATTGAGGGGGAATCGCGCATCGGCAACGCCACCAGTCCGATCGTGCGCTTGGGCTGCACGCCCGAGCGGCCACCCGCCCTGCCTCGGGCCCTGGAAGCCATTGCCCACGCCGATCTGATCGTGTTGGGCCCCGGCAGTTTGTACACCTCCCTCCTGCCCAATCTGCTGGTGCCCGAGCTGGTGGAGGCCATCCGCCGCAGCCGCGCCCCGCGCCTCTATGTGTGCAATCTGATGACCCAGCCCGGGGAGACCGACGGCATGGACGTGGGGGGCCACCTGCGGGCCATCGAAGCCCAGCTGGCCACCCTTGGGGTGGATGAACGGCTGTTCACCGCCGTGCTGGCGCAGGAGGATCTGAGCCCCTCCCCACTGGTGGAGCACTATCGGCGCAGGGGCGCTGATCCGGTCACCTGTGATGTGGAAGCGTTGGAGGCCCAGGGGTATGAAGTGATGCAGGCACCGCTCCAGGGCGCCAGGCCCAGCGCCACCCTGCGCCACGACCCCCGCAGCGTGGCTTCTGCCGTGATGCGCTTCTACCGCAAGCACCGCTGGGATGGTTAGCCCCTGGCCGGCTCAAGACCCCAACAGCGCCTTGGCCTGGCATTTCAGGCGAAAGACACCCTCGCGCCAGGCACGAATCGGCCACGGCGGCGGCTGCTCCAGCAGTGGCACCCGAGCCCAGGGGGTCGCGGCATGGTGGCGGCGATAGCTGTCCCGCCAGGGATGGAGACAGCGATAGTGCCAAGGCTTCACCGTCCCCGGGCCCGCGTAGTGCACGATGGCCGGGCGATCAATGGCCTCCAGCTCAGCGGCGGTGAGCTTGTCGCGGCTGAGGTCGTATCCGCCGGTGAGCCCATAGAGATGGGGACAGGCGTTCCAGCGATCCCCCACCGCAAGCCACCGCCCCTCAAAGACGTGATTGAGCACATCCTGATCCCAATGGCGCAAGCGATGGGGATTGGCCACGGCAAAGGCGCGGCCCCGTTCGATCAGGTGGGCTTGCCGCCACACGTTCAGATCGATCAGCATCATGCCCGCGTTGAAATACTCGCCAAACACATAGCCGTGGTCGGCGCAGGAGCGGCGATGCTCTGGAACCGCCGCCAGCGCCTTCCCCGCAAGCGGAAGCTGCCAGAGCTCCCCCAGAGAATCGGTGACGATGGCATCGCTGTCGATGAACAAAACGCGCTCCAAACCGGCGGGCAGCAAGGTGGGCAGCAACAACCGGAAGTAGGTCGACACCGTGACGTGCCCGGACACGGGGAACCCTTCCAGCGCACTGGGATCGGCCTGCAACAGGGAAACCGATGGCAGGAACTGGCCCAGAAAACCAATAAATCTTGCCCGCTCCTCAGGATCGAGATCACCATGCACCACATAGACGACCAAAGCGTGATCGCGATGCATCTCATACAGCGAGTGCAGCAGCGCGGCGCAGTGGCGCAGATAATTATTATCCACGGCGCAAACGACTGTAATCTTCATATAAAAACCCGGCAGGGTCGTCGCGCTTGGGCGCAAATCATATCAATGCAGGCATTGACGCAGCAACTTTTTGGGAAGGGCCAGAACAGGCAGAATTCTTTGATACCAAACGCGAGTCAACCGCCACCGCCAGGCGAGAGCCATGTTCTTCATCCCTAAAAATAGCGGCTCATATCGCAGAGGAATGGGCACAAGCATTGGGGTTTTCAATGGATAATGCACCACCGACGACTCACAACGCTCAGAAAGGAGCTCGACCCAGCGCCGATAGGAAAGATCTTCGCTGTATTCGTTGGCCACCATCAAGCGAGCCCCCTCAGAACAATGCAACCACAGGCTGCGATCGTTCAACAAGCGGATGATCGCAGCAGCCGCTTGTTCAGGATCGGCATCCACCAGCAATCCTGTCTGTTCATTTTTGACAAATTCATTGACCGGTGCCATCCCGCGCACAACGGGAACCACCGCACAGGTCATCGCCTCCAGCAGGGAAATCCCAAGACCCTCATAATCAGACATCAATACAATTACCTGATAATCACACACCCTTTTTCTCACCTCCGAGACATCAAGACGACCAACAAAGTGAATCCGATCAGCCAGTCCCTGCTGGCTGACCCACACCTTCGCCTCAGGCTCCTGTGGACCATCGCCAATCAGCCAACATTCAATCCGAGGATCCTCCCTGCAGGCGAGAGCCATTGTTTGCAACACCAAAGAAATCCGTTTCTGCTCCTCAATGATCCGGCCCGTGTATGCCACGTTAAAACTCCGATCAGAGAATGTTGTTATCTCAGATGAAAGAGGCACCCCATAGGGGATCACACAAGGCTGCCGATCCAGTTGCTTTTCTCTTAGGAGCTGTCCAATATGGCCTGATACAGCTACATAACTGCCACGGGCAGACCTCGCCTGAGTGGCCTGCGCCACAGACCAAAAAAGAGGATCATCCGAATGCACCGTAAACAGCCACGCCAAACCCTGGCGACCAGCAATTTTTGCCGCAAAATAAAGAATGTTGCGACAGTTTGGCACAAAGATCTGAGGCCTATGTCGGTTGAGAAAATCAAGAATTTTCCTCACATGCAGGCGAGGATGGCAAACTTCCTCCTCCAAGGGAACCGGCTCAATTTCAACAGGGATCCCCGCAGATCTGAGCCTTGACCAAGCCCCCTCCTCAGGAATCACAGATCCGTAATAAACCAAGAGAAGCACAACCGGTATGCCATCGGCGTGCAACCGCAGCAAGAGGCTTTCCATCCATGTTGTCACCCCACCAACATCCTTGTCTTTGCTATAACTTGCAAACGCAATTGGACGGGTCAACGAACGCAACCGGTTCAAGCCCATCTTCATTCAAGGCAGGCGAGACCCCAGGGCGAAAATGGATCAATACGCATCTTGCATCTCATAAAAATCGGGCTGTACATAATCCTTGCGCAACGGCCAGCCCTTCCAATCCTCAGGCATCAGCAAGCGCTTGGGATGGGGATGGCCTGCATAAACAATGCCAAACATGTCGTAGGTTTCGCGCTCTTGCCAGTCGGCTCCACGCCACAGGCCGTAGAGGCTGGGGATGGTGAGCGAGCCATCGCGGGGCAGAAAAACCTTCAGCCGCACCTCCTCAGGCTTCTGATCGGCAGCCAGGGGCTGGTTGGTGCCCGCCGGAGCCGAGGCGGGAGCGATGCGATCTGCCAACGTCGCCAATTTCACCAAGTGATAGAAGCTCACCAATCGCCCCCCGGGGCCCTCGTCATACCCTCCTTGGCACTGGAGATAGTCAAACCCGAAGGCCTTCAAAGCCGTGGCAATCAACGGCAGCACTTCGGGTTCGAGACTGATCACTTCCACCCCCAGATGATCGGGTGGGAGCACACCGTGCTCAAAGCCTTGCTGGCTCAACCAGGTGCTCACCGGGCCTGGGGCTGGCGCTGAAACGGAGGCAACGTCTGTGGCGTCGGCCATGGCTCAGAAAAGGAGAGTGGGGGGCAGGGATCGGTGAGTTGAAGCGTGCAAGACCGACCCCTAGGGACGATCTGCGGGAGGAACGAGGGCTGGCTCAGCCACCGCGGGGGTGGCCAAAGGCAGGGCGGAGGCAGCCGCCAGGGCAGCCTTTTGGGTTTCTGCCCCCAGGTAGGCGCCGGTGATCAAAGGATCCACAGGCCGCAGCTTGTGGGGCACTGTGAAATAGCGGTGGCTGGCCTGGAGTCGGCGGCGTTCCGCCACCGACTCGTTGCCCACCTTTTTGCGGAGCTTGATCACCGCATCAAAGATGGCTTCAGGCCGTGGTGGACATCCCGGCAAATAAAGATCCACAGGGATCAATTTGTCGACACCGCGCACAGCAGTGGTGGAATCAGCTGAAAACATGCCGCCGGTGATCGTGCAGGCACCCATGGCAATCACGTATTTCGGTTCTGGCATCTGCTCATAGAGGCGCACCAGAGCGGGCGCCATCTTCATTGTCACCGTGCCGGCCACAATCAACAAATCCGCCTGGCGGGGGCTGGAGCGGGGCACCAGACCAAAACGGTCGAAATCAAATCGGGAGCCAATCAGGGCGGCGAATTCAATGAAGCAGCAAGCCGTTCCGTAGAGAAGGGGCCAGAGGCTGCTCAGGCGAGCCCAGTTGTGAAGATCATCCAAGCTGGTGAGGATGATGTTTTCCGAGAGATCGGAGGTGATCGTCGGCGGGCCGACAGGGGCGCAGGTGGCGGCGCGCTGGTCGCGCAGAGCGCTCACCGAGAGGGCCTCAGCGAGGCCAGCGGTGACGGAGGCGGAGGAAGGAGGAGTGGCGGTCATGGGGAATCAGCTCCATTCAAGGGCGCCCTTGCGCCAGGCATAAGCCAAGGCCACCACCAGGATGGCGATGAAGACCAGGGCTTCGATGAAGGCCAATAAACCCAGGCGATGAAAGGCCACGGCCCAGGGATAAAGGAAAACGGTCTCCACGTCAAAAACGACAAAGACCAGAGCGAACATGTAATAGCGGATATTGAACTGGATCCAGGCTCCCCCGATCGGTTCCATTCCCGATTCGTAGGTGAGCTCTCTCTCGCCCCGCTGGCTTTTGGGAGCCAAGAGCTTGTTGGCGACCAGAGCAAGCACCGGCACCGCCGCTGCAATGAGCAGGAAGCCCAAAAAGGCGTCGTAGCCGGAGAGCACGAACATGGTTCAGCCCCAAGGTTGGGGCGCAGTCTGGCATCTGCTCCCCAACCTTGGGGCTGCTTACAGTCCACAGATTGCAACGACCCGCTATGAGCAACACCTCCAGCTCCGAGGGTCCCGTACCGGCCCCCCCTGCTGCGCCGGTTTCCGAGGACGCGCCTTCACCTCCCGCACCCGAATCGGAGGAGGGGCAAGAGGCCGCTCCCGAAGAGGAAGACACGGCCAACCACCGCTTCGAATGCCGCAGCTGCGGCTTTGTGTACGACCCGGCGGAGGGGGTGCGCAAAATCGGGATCGTCCCCGGCACTCCCTTTGAAGAGCTGGACCCGGCCAGTTTCCGCTGCCCGGTGTGTCGCAGCAAGGTGGGAGCGTTTCGCGACATCGGTCCTCGCGAAAAGCCCAGCGGCTTCGAAGAAAATCTCAATTACGGTCTTGGCGTCAACCGTTTGACACCAGGCCAAAAGAACGTGTTGATTTTCGGCGGCTTTGCCCTGGCGATCGCCTTTTTCCTTTCTCTCTACTCCTTGCGCTGATGGATCGCTCCTGCCCACCCCCTGCGTTGCGCGCTTGGTCTGCGCGCCTGGCCGCCTCTTTCTTTTCCCTGCTGATGGCCCTTGCCGTGGGCCTGGCCCTGCCCGGATGCGTCGCCACCGGATTGCCCCTCGCCTCCACCAGCCCCTGGCAGGCGGTGCCCCTCGCCACCAAGGCCAATCCCCTTGATGTGGCCTTCACCGATCGTCAACACGGTTTTCTGGTGGGAAGCAACCGCCTGATCATGGAAACCAATGATGGCGGTGCCACCTGGGAGGAGAGGAGCCTGACGCTGCCCGAGGAGGAAAATTTCCGCCTGATCAGCCTCGACTTCAACGGCAAGGAGGGCTGGATCGTCGGCCAACCCGGTCTCCTGCTCCGTAGCACCGACAACGGCAGCAATTGGAACCGTCTCTTCCTGGACACCAAGCTGCCTGGCGAGCCCTACCTGATCACCGCCCTGGGGGCCAACACAGCTGAGCTGGCCACCAATGTGGGCGCCATCTACCGCACCCAGGATGGTGGCAAAAGCTGGCAAGCCCTGGTGGGCGACGCGGCTGGAGCGGTTCGCGATCTGCGGCGAAGCCCCGATGGGCACTACGTGAGTGTGAGCAGTTTGGGCAACTTCTTCGCCACCTGGCAGCCAGGACAGCCCGCCTGGCAGGTGCACCAGCGCGTGAGCAGCCAGCGCCTGCAGGCAATGGGCTTCCAACCCGACGGCCATCTTTGGATGGTGGCCCGCGGAGCCCAGCTTCGCTTCAATAACGATCCGGCCGACGTGGAGGCCTGGGGACCCGCCATCATCCCGATCACCAATGGCTATGGCTATCTCGATCTGGCCTGGGATCCAAAAGGCGCCCTCTGGACAGGCGGCGGTAGCGGCACCCTGCTGAGCAGCGCTGACGGCGGAACCACCTGGACCAAAGATCCGGAGGGCGCCAAGCAACCCAGCAACTTCACCCGCATCGCCATGCTCCCGGACGGCAAAGCCTTCGTGCTCGGCGAACGGGGAAGCCTGCTGCGCTGGGTGGGCTGAGAAGGGCGAACTGCGTCCCTGTGTAACCATCGATCGCCGGAGGGGGCAGTTGCCACCGGCCGCCCCCTAGGATCAGTCCGCTGAATGCTTGGTGCTATGGCTGCCGGCTCCACGGGTGAACGCCCGTTTTTCGAGATCATCACGAGCATCCGCTACTGGGTGATCCATGCGGTTACCCTTCCTGCCATCTTTTTGGCCGGGTTCCTGTTTGTCTCCACAGGTCTGGCCTACGACGCCTTTGGAACCCCCCGCCCCGATGCCTACTTCCAGGCCCAGGAAGACAAGGCCCCGGTGGTGAGCCAGCGTTATGACGCCAAACCCTCGCTTGACCAGCGACTGAAATAAGCCATGACCCAATCCACCGCCCCCACCACGCCACGCAACTATCCGATTTTCACGGTGCGCTGGCTGTCCGTTCATGCCCTAGGCATCCCCACGGTGTTCTTCCTGGGTGCCTTGGCTGCCATGCAGTTTGTGCGCCGCTAATCCCATGGGTCTCCAACGCAATCCCAATCCCAACAACCTCCCGGTGGAGCTCAACCGCACCAGCCTTTATCTGGGGCTGTTGTTGATCTTCGTCACCGGTGTGTTGTTCACGAGCTACTTCTTCAACTGACGCCTTCTCCCCTCCTCCTTGAGCCATGAGCAGCAAGAAATCTGCCCTGCCTGACGGCCGGATCCCCGACAGGCTTCCCGATGGACGCCCTGCGGTGGCCTGGAAAAGCCGCTGGACCGAAGGCGTTTTGCCCCTGTGGCTGGTGGCCACGGCCGGCGGAATGGCCGTGATCTTTGTGGTGGGTCTGTTC
Source organism: Cyanobium sp. (assembly GCA_046081785.1). GTDB lineage: Bacteria > Cyanobacteriota > Cyanobacteriia > PCC-6307 > Cyanobiaceae > Cyanobium. Next base: position 36,842 of record JBJTWN010000135.1, on the reverse strand, counting down.
TTCTACGGCTCCTACGTGGCGGTGGGCTCGGCCTGAACCACGGCCCTCCGCACCCCGGGATCACCCGGAACCCAGCCATGGGTTTCATTTCACCAGAAGCGGATCTTCTCGATCCGCTTTTTTCATGGGGTGGCGTGCCCGAGCGCGCTGGCCACCGCCTCCGGTGCCAGGCGCCGGTCATCGCACGCCTCCCCCCGCAGCTCCTTGAGCACCACCACCCCCTCGGCCGCCTCGCTCTCACCGATGACGGCCGCCCAGAGGGCACCGCTGCGATCAGCCCGCTTGAATTGCTTGCCAAAGGCGGCGCCGCTCAGATCCAGCTCCACCACCAAACCCGCCAAGCGCCAGCGGCGGGTGAGCGCTAAAGCCCAGGCCTCGGCGGCCTCGCCCCGGTTCACCACATAAAGATCGGGCGGTGGGGGCTTGGCAGGGGCCGTCTGACGCTGGGCCAGCAGCAACACCAACCGCTCCAAGCCCAAGGCCCAGCCCACCGCCGGCGTTGCGGGCCCACCCAACTGCTGCACCAGCCCGTCGTAGCGGCCGCCGCCACACACCGTGGCTTGGGCGCCGAGGTGGGTGCTGGTGATCTCGAAGGCGGTGTGGCTGTAGTAGTCCAGGCCGCGCACCAGGCGGGGATTGAGGCGGAAGGGAATCCCCAGGGCCTCAAGAGCCTGGCGCACCAGGGAAAACCGATCATGGCTCTCGCCAGAGAGGGCATCAGTCAGCTGGGGGGCGCCGGCCAGGAGGGCCTGGGTGCCCGCATCCTTGGAGTCGAGCACCCGCAGGGGATTGGTGTGCACCCTGCTTTGGGAATCGGGATCCAAGTCCTCCAGATGGGCCTCCAGCCAGCGCACCAGCTCCACGCGATAGCTGGCCCGATCCTCCGTCGTGCCCAAACTGTTGAGCTCAAGGGTGAGGTCGTCGAGCCCCAGCGCCTCCAGAAGATCCCAGGCGAGGGCGATCGCCTCCACATCGCTGCGGGGATCACCCACGCCGAGCAGCTCCACGCCGATCTGGTGAAACTGGCGCTGGCGTCCCTTCTGGGGGCGTTCGTAGCGAAACATCGGCCCGCCATACCAGAGGCGCTGGGCCCCCTGGCTCAGCAAGCCGTGTTGGATCACGGCCCGCACCACCGAAGCCGTTCCCTCAGGTCGCAGGGTGCAGCTGCGCTCGCCCCGATCGAGAAAGCTGTACATCTCCTTGCCCACCACATCGGTGGCCTCGCCGATCCCCCGGGCAAAGAGCTCGGTCGCTTCCAGCAGGGGCGTGCGGATCTCCTGGACCCCCGCTCGGCGAAACTGCTCACGGGCCACGGCCTCCACGTGCTGCCAAAGGCCAATCTGCTCGGGCAGGAGATCGACCATGCCCCTGAGGCTTTGGAGCGTTTCCACGATGGTTGAGGTCATCGACAACCGCCCCACTGTGCCGTCTCGGCTTCAGCTGGGCTGGGCGGCCAGCCGTTCGCGGAAATAGGCGATCGTGGGCTCCAGCCCTTCCTCAAGGCTCACCTTGGGCTCCCAACCCAGTTCCTGGCGGGCCAAATCGATGACCGGCTGCCGCTGGAGGGGATCATCCTGTGGCAAAGGAAGGGTAGTGAGAGGGAGGGATGGGTTGATGCGATCCCGCACCAATTCAGCCAATTGACGGATCGTAAATTCCCCCGGATTACCGATGTTGATCGGCCCGGTGTGGTCGCCATTCATCAGGCGAATCATGCCCTCGATGAGGTCGTCCACATAACAGAACGACCGGGTTTGGCTTCCACCACCATAGAGGGTGAGGGGCTGGCCCTGCAGGGCTTGCACAATGAAATTGCTCACCACCCGGCCATCATCTGGCAGCATCCGCGGGCCATAGGTGTTGAAAATGCGCATCACTCGGATTTCCGTTTGATGCATGCGCTGGTAGTCAAAGCAGAGGGTTTCCGCGATGCGCTTGCCCTCGTCGTAGCAGGAGCGGATGCCGATGGTGTTGACACAGCCTCGATAGCTTTCGGGCTGGGGGTGCACCTCAGGATCTCCATAGACTTCACTGGTGCTGGCCAGGAGCAGACGGGCGCCGACCCGGCGGGCCAAACCGAGCATGTTGTAGGTGCCAAGAAAGCTGGTTTTAGCCGTCTTGATCGGATTGAACTGATAGTGAACAGGCGAGGCTGGGCAGGCCAAATGCCAGATCCGATCCACTTCCAAGCGAATCGGGTCGGTGACATCGTGCCGGATCAACTCAAAGTTGGTGTGGCCCAACCAATGGCCAATGTTGTCTTTGCGTCCGGTGTAATAGTTATCCAAACAAATCACTTCTTCACCGGCATTCATGAGCCGGTCGATGAGGTGCGAGCCTAGAAATCCAGCCCCACCAGTCACCAAGTTGCGGCGTGCCATCTAGCCTTCCCCCACACGCCAAACGTTGAGGCCGGCTGCGCGGGCCGCCTCTGGATCAGCCACGGCCCGGGCATCGAAAAGCCAGGCCGGCCGGCGCATCACTTGGGCAATGGCGCCCCAGTCCAGATCCCGGTAAACCTTCCACTCTGTAAGGATCAACACCGCATCGGCCCCACTGGCCGCCCCAAGCGGCGTCTGCTCGTAGGTCCAGGTGCCCTCTGCCCCAAGGGGCACATGCCGGGACGCTGGGCCCGGCTCCACCGGTGGACGTTCCAAATCCTGGGCGATTTGGGCTGGATCCACCTTTGGATCCACGATCGCCAATTGGGCGCCCTCTTCGATCAAGTCGCGACAGATCCGAATGGCGGGAGCTTCGCGTGTGTCGTTGGTGTCGGCCTTGAAGGCAAAACCAAGCACGGCGATGCGCTTGCCGCTCACCGTCCCGAAGAGACAGTTCACCACCAGGCGAGCGATGCGCTGTTGCTGCCAGGTGTTGAGCGACACCACACTCTCCCAATAGCCGGCAACCTCCTCGAGGCCGTAATGACGGCAGAGGTAGACAAGATTGAGAATGTCTTTCTGGAAGCAGCTGCCCCCGTAGCCGGGGCCGGCCTGCAGGAATTTCGGGCCAATGCGGGAGTCGGTGCCAATGGCTCGGGCCACTTCCCTCACATCAGCACCTGTGGCCTCACAGAGAGCCGCGATCGCGTTGATGGAGGAGATGCGTTGGGCCAGGAAGGCATTGGCCGTGAGCTTCGACAGCTCGCTGCTCCATAGGTTGGTGCGCAGGATGCGCTCGGAAGGCACCCACGCGCCATAAACAGAAGCCAGAGCTTCGATGGCCTCAGCGTCTTCCCCGCCGATGAGCACACGGTCGGGAGACTCCAAATCCGCAATGGCGGTACCCTCCGCCAAAAACTCCGGATTGGACAGCACGGAGAAGGTCTTGCGCCCGCCAGTGTCCCCCTGGGCGGCGGAGAGGATGGCCTTGACCGCCTCGGCAGTGCGAACAGGAAGCGTGCTTTTTTCAACAACAATTGTGTGGCCATTCGCAGCGGCAGCCACCTGGCGGGCCGAGGCCTCAATCCAGCGAAGGTCGCTGGCTTGACCAGCCCCAACCCCACGGGTTTTGGTAGGAGTATTCACGGAGAGAAAGACCATGTCAGCCTCCGCAATAGCCCGATCTACCTCCGTAGTGAAATGGAGGTTGCGCGAGCGAGCTCGGCCAACAACAGCATCCAACCCTGGCTCGTATACAGGCAATCGGGACAAATCTTGGTGATTCCACGCGGAAATGCGCTCCGCATTCAAGTCAACAACAGTGACTTGAATATGAGGGCACCGATCAGCAATGACAGCCATAGTTGGCCCGCCAACATAGCCAGCACCGATGCAGCAGATGGTGCGAATCGGTGATTCCAATGGCATCGTCTCAGGCAAAAGTGAGGTCACAATACACCCCTTCTTGATGTGTCAGAATTGTTCGGCCGACAAAGCGGCACGCGCCTGGCCATCGCCATCCTTTCGGAGGATTGCGAGCCGAAAGCCGTCTTGCCCTTCCGTTTCCGCCTCTGTTGCGCGTAGGGTCGGTTGAGGAGCAAGCGCGCAGGGAACTGTTGGCCAATCTGTTGATCACAGGCGGCGGGGGATTCATCGGGAGCCACACCACCCTCTGCCTCCTGGAAGCCGGGCACTCGGTGGTGGTCGTTGACAACTTTGCCAACAGCAATCTGGAGGCGCTCCGGCGGGTGGCCCAACTGGCCATGCTCCCCCCCTTGGAGGCCATTGCCCCGCGGCTCTGGCAAGCCCGGGGCAGCGGGGCGGGCCTCAGGGTGATTCAGGGGGATGTGAGGCAGGCGGAGGATGTGGAGCGCGCCATCAGCCTCCAACCTGTGGAGGCCGTGCTCCATTTCGCCGGATTGAAGGCCCCGGCAGAGTCGATCCGTGAGCCGCTGCACTACTGGGACGTCAACGTCAATGGCAGCCGTTGCCTGCTGGAGTCGATGCAGCGCCACGGCTGCCGCACGCTGATCTTCAGCAGCAGCGCCACCCTCTATGGGTTTCCCACCACGGTGCCCATCCCCGAGAGCGCGCCCTTGCAACCGCTCCATCCTTACGGGCACACCAAAGCTGCGGTGGAACAACTTCTTTGTGATGTGGCCGCCAGCGAGCCCGGCTGGCGCATCGCCCGGCTGCGGTATTTCAACCCCGTCGGCGCCCACCCCAGCGGACACATCGGGGAGGATCCCCAAGGGGAGCCCTCCAATCTCTTTCCCCTGATCGGCCAGGTGGCCGTGGGGCAGAAGAGCTTCTTGCCGATCTATGGCAATGACTGGCCCACGAAGGATGGCAGCGGGGTGAGGGACTTCATTCATGTGATGGATCTGGCCGAAGGTCATTGCAGCGCCTTGGATCATTTGCTCCAAAGCGACCGCGGCACCCTGTTGACCCTCAATCTCGGCACTGGCCAAGGGATCTCGGTGTTGGAGATGGTGCAGACCTACAGCGCTGTCAGTGGACGAGTGATCCCCCACGCCATCCTGCCCAGGCGGGAGGGGGATACGGCCACGAGCGTGGCTGATCCCAGCCTGGCCAGAGAGCAACTGGGTTGGACCACCCGGCGCAGCCTCAGCGACATGTGTCGGGATGGCTGGAGGTGGCAGACCGCCAACCCCCGGGGGTATGGCTTAAGGCCCGCCAGGCCAGGGGACTCGCCTACCCCTCCGACTCCCCAAGCAGGGCCTGAAGCCGCTGGCGAAAGTCGCCCTTCGGCATCCCACCCTTGAGCTCACCGTGCACCACAAAATCAGCGTGCACGTCGCTGACGACGAGATAGGTAGGCCAGCCCATTCCTTCCTTGTTGGGATATTGAGCCAGTAATACCTTGCGGTAGAGGCGGTAGGTCTCCGTGTCCTGCAACATCACGCTCACGAAGGCCAGCCCCAACTCCTCGGCCACCTTGGCGTCGTAGTGGCTCATGCGGTGGCAGGTGCCGCAATCCTCGGAACTGAATTTGAGCACGGTGAGATTCGCCATGGGCTGCTCGGCTTTTGGAGACGGATGGTAGGCAGCCGAGGGTGGGCAGCGGTCAGGTGCGTTCCCTGTCCAACCGCCGCTGTCGGGAACGCCGCAGCCGCTCCCCCAGCTCCGGGCCTGGCGGCACGCCTGCGGCGATCAGCTCTTGGGCGGTGCACTCCGGGCCCAGGTGCCGCCAGCGCAGCAACCACCGCAACAAGGGACGACGGGGGCCCCATCCAGAGGCCAGGGCCAAGGCGGTGGCCGAAGGCGAGAGGCCCGCTGATTCCAACAGCTGGCACCAGCGCCAGGAGGTGGATCCACCCGGCGGCCCAGGGTGAAGGGGGCTCTGGGCGAGGCGATGGCGCAGGTCTGCCAACTGGCGCAGCAGCGTCTGATGACGGTGGGGCATTTGGAGCCTTTCGGCGAGGGCCAGAGGGTCTTGCGCAACGGCGATCAGGGCCACCAGCGGGGGCAGGCCAAAGCGCGAGGCCCATTGCAAGCGGCGGAGCCAATTGGGATCCTGTTGAAGCTTTGGATCCAGCAACTGCAACCCGCCCCATTCCTGGAGCCGCGCCAGGGCGACCCGCCAGTTTTCCCGCTCCAACAACAGCTCAAATTCCCGGCGGAGACGCGTGCCGAGGGCGGCGGGCGCCTGCCCTGGCGGATCCCCCGCTCGCCAGCGCCAAGGCCAGGCCGCCAGGATCACATGCGCCTGGCGCGCGCTCTCCGGAGCCAGTTGGAAATCAAGCCTGGCGGCATAGCGGGCCGCCCGCACCAACCGGGTCGGATCGTCCTCGAGGCTGGTGGGGTGCAAAAAGCGCAGGCGCCGTTCGGCCAGATCGGCTTGGCCGCCGTGGGGATCGAAGAGGCGGCCGCTGGCCAGGTCGATGGCCATGGCATTGATGGTCAGGTCGCGGCGGGCCAGATCGTCCTCGAGGGCGCCGAAATGCACCACGGGGTTTTCCGCCGGGATGGGATAGGCCTCTGAGCGAGCGCTGGCCACATCCAGCAGCAACCGCCCGGGCCAGGCCGTGGAGCCAGGCGCAGGCGCCGGTTCCAGCTCCAACTCCAGTTCCACCGTGCCGTATTGACCATGGGGGCGAGCCTCCCGCACAGTCACGGCCTCACCAACACGGGAAAGATGCTCCACCAGTCGCCAGGCAGGCGAAGACTGATCCGGGCGGGCCGTCCCAGCTGGCCTGCCATGGGCGGTGACGTCCTCAATCACCAAATCCAGATCCACCAGCCCTCGCCAGGGATCCAAGTGTTGATGGTGAAGCAGCCAATCCCGCACCGCACCGCCAACGAGGGCGATCCGATTCGGAGACGCCGCCGCTTGAAGCAAGGGCCAGAGGCTGGGGGGGACTCCCGGCAAGTCCAAGTTGTCGGGGCGGAGAACAGGGGCATCATCGGAGCTGAACCCGCCCCGCCTGAGCCAGCGGCTATGGAGGGCATGGCCCTGCGGGTGTCTGCACAGAAAGCCGACGCTTACGCTCAGCAAACGTTGCCGCCACCATGACACCACTCGCTTGCTGCAACAGGCAACCTCAGAACCCATGACGGAGGGTCAACACCACCCCCCCCAGAGCGAGGCTTGGCCAACCGTGTTGGTGGTGGTGGCTTACCACCCCGGACAGGCGGAGGTGGAGCGGCTGCTGGCCTGCCTCAAGGCGTTGCCCAGCAGCATGGGCTACGCGGTGGTGGCCAACGACTACCGGCCGGGGGAAGCGGTGGACAGGCTGGAGGCGGGAAGCCTGACCTTCCTGCGCAACCGGTCCAATCCGGGATATGGAAGGGCCGTCAACCAAGCCGTGGCCGTGCTCCGACAAGCCGGGGTGAAGCCTGCCTTTTTGGGGGCGCTCAACACGGATCTGGCCTGGGAGCCAGGCACCTTCGAGACCCTGGTGGGAGCCCTCCAAGCAGATCCCGAGTTGATGCTGTTGGTGCCCCAGTTGCTGGACGTGGAGGGCAGGGCCCAACATCTCTGCAAACGGAACCCGACGTTGCTCGGGCTGTTCAGCCGTCGGTTCATCCCCGAATCGCTCAAGCCAACTTGCTTGCGGCGCTACGACCGGTGGTACGCCATGGAAGATCAGAATTATCAGGCGCCATTTTCAGCCACCTATTTGAGCGGCTGTTGCATGGTGATGCGAGGAGCAGCCTTTGAAGCTGTTGGAGGATTTGACGAGCGCTTTTTCCTCTACCTGGAAGACGCCGACCTCACCAGATCGTTAGCTCGCCTTGGGCGCACCATGCACTGGCCAGCGGCTGCGGTGGTGCACCACTGGGGGCGGGGCAACCACAGGAGCCTGCGGCTGACTGTGGTGAACCTTGAAAGCGCCTACCTGTATTTCACCAAATGGGGGTTGAAACTCTGGTAAGTTAAAATTCTCGATGGGTGAGTGCAAACCGCCTTAGCCAAAGGCGGAAGCCACTGAGGTCAGTTGCCAGATGCAATTACGATTTTTAAGGAGTCTGTGGAAACAACGGGAAGTTCTCTGGAGGCTGAGTGAACGCGAAGTGCTCGGCCGTTACAGGGGCTCGATGCTGGGCTTGGCGTGGAGCTTCATCCAACCGCTATCCATGCTGGCGGTCTATACGTTCATCTTCTCCACTGTCTTTCAAGCCAGGTGGGGGGCCAATGCGGAGGGGGGATCGCTGGCATTTGCGATTAATTTATTCGCTGGCCTGATTGCCTTCAACCTTCTTGCGGAATGCCTAAGCAAGGCACCCACCTTGATTTTGGCGAATCCAAACTATGTCAAAAAAGTTATTTTCCCCCTGGAGACCCTGGCCTTTGTGAATGTAGCTGGCGCCACTTTTCACGCTGGAGCCAGCCTGGTTGTGCTTTTCATTTTTCAATTAATTGCTTTTCAACGTTTACCTATCACGCTGGTGTGGTTACCACTGGTCTGGGTCCCCCTTCTGCTCGGGTCCCTTGCCGCCACATGGGTGCTTTCGGCCTTGGGTGTCTATCTGCGGGACATCGGCCAGGTGATCGGAGTGGTCGTGAGCATGTTGATGTTTTTGAGTCCTATTTTCTATCCTATTTCTGCGCTTCCTCCCCGCTGGCAAGTCGTTCTCTCCTTCAGCCCGCTGACCCATATCATCGAACAAACCAGACGGGTTTTAGTAGCGGGAACAGCCCCATCTGCAAGCTATTTGATTCTCGGAACCCTGCTCTCGCTTCTGGCAGCGGAGCTCGCATTTCGAGCCTTTGAGAAATCTCGAAAAGGCTTCGCCGACGTGCTATGAAAAGCCAAGACGGCCACCTTGTTAGCGCGCTCAACAAAATGGAAGACAGCAGCACAATCGTGCGCGCCGAAAACCTTGGCAAGTGTTATCACATCTATAGCAATCCCAAGGATCGACTAAAACAAGCTCTCTTCCAGAATCGCAGGCAGTATTACCGAGAGTTCTGGGCCTTACGGCATCTCAGTTTTGAGCTGAAGCGCGGCGAAACGCTTGGGATTATTGGTCGGAATGGCAGTGGCAAAAGCACCCTGCTGCAACTACTTTGCGGCACGTTAGCTCCATCCGAAGGTGCGTATAAAGTGCACGGCAGGGTGGCGGCACTGTTGGAATTGGGGAGTGGCTTCAACCCCGAATTCACCGGTCTGGAGAATGTCTATCTTTACGCCTCTCTTCTCGGCCTTAGTCAAAAGGAAACGCAGGAACGGCTCGATGCCATTTTGGGCTTTGCAGACATCGGCGAATTCATTCAACAACCGATCAAGACCTATTCCAGCGGCATGGCTGTGCGTCTTGCTTTTGCGGTGATTGCCCATGTGAATGCGGATGTGCTCATCGTGGACGAAGCACTTAGCGTGGGAGATGTTTTCTTTGTCCAGAAATGCATGCGATTTATTCATGAGTTCAAGGAGAACAACACTCTTATTCTTGTCACCCATGACAGCCAGGCCTTGGTAAGCGTATGCAGCCATGGACTGGTTCTGGCAAACGGGGGGATGGTGACAGAAAAAATCAACGCTAAAAAGGCAATTGATGCCTATACACGTCACTTCTATGAGCAAGCCAATCCCAGCAGTATCCACTCACTTGGGGTGAGTTCCATAGACGAGTCCAGCTCCAATCAGCTGCAGGAACACGACACAAACGCGGTAGTTGTGAAGCAAGGAGAGAATAACCATGCTAAACAGGAATTCGTTCAAAGCCTGGACTTCGCCCTGAATGAGGTTCTAAACAGAGGCGGGAGTATCTTGACCAAGCTAGCGCCCAGCATAGAGACCGGCGCCTTCGGCAATGGCGAATGCGAAATCACCTCCATCAAGATCAGCAATCAGGACGAGACAAAATCGGCGATGATAGCGGAGGGTGAAGCTGTTGAAATCAAGATAGAAGCGCTGTGCAAAGTCTTGATCACGCAACCGATCATTGGTTTTGCGATCCGAAACAACACTGGCCTGGCCGTATTAGGCGACAACACATTTCACAGTGGCTATGGCAAAAGAAGTTGCTATGAGCCTGGCGAGGTGATCAGCGGATCCTTTCGATTTACGATGCCTGGGCTGGCGCCCGGCAAATACACTGTGCACGCCGCCATTGCGAGGGGTACTCAAGCCGAACACATCCAAATGCATTATTTCAACGATGTTTGCGCCTTTGAGATGATAAGCTCCCGTCCTTTTGTGGCCCTAACGTGCCCCACCGATATGTCCTCCCAAATTCTCTGAATTACCATGGCTCATCTAGAACAAAGACAATTCTTTGACCAGCTTGCACGCCTCTTCCCAAACCAATTTCAGCAAGCAGATTGCATTTTAGAGGTTGGTAGCCAGGATATTAATGGCAGCATTCGTGACTTTTTTACCCAGGCATCCAATTACATCGGCCTTGATATTGGCATGGCACCTGGAGTGGACTGGACTGTACCAGGGGAGCTCATTGAACTACCGGATCAGTGGGCAGATATCAGCATTTCAACCGAGTGTTTTGAACACACCTCCAGCTGGCCCAAAATCCTGATCAACATGATCCGGATCACACGCGAAGATGGCCTGGTCATCCTCACCATGGCCGGGGATGGACGCGGCACCCACGGCACAATTGATTCTGATGAAGGTTCTTCGCCCTTTACCACTTCATACTATGCAAATATCGGCGTTGATGAGCTGGTGGAAAAAATAAAGTTTGGGATCTACTTCAAGTCGCATGGCTTCGTTGTCAATTCCGAAGCTAAAGACACCTATTTCTGGGGCATCCGCTCAGAGCAAACGGTGTTGCCTGAGGATGCACAATGGGATACCCCGATGCAGCGACTGGCACGGGCCCAGGGGCAACTTGGCCAGGCCGTGCATCGCCACAACCTGCTGCAAGAGGAGATTCGCGAAGCTCGCGAGGTTGCTGAACAGGCCGCAGAGGAGTCGCGACGGTTAACAGAAGAACAGAACTCGCTACAAGGCTCTTATCAATCTCTGCAGCAAGCTTATACGGAGCTACAACAAGAGCACGCTAATTTGCAGTCACAAATGCAAATGCAAAACCCAGAGCCCAGGCCATTGCTGTCCAAATTATTGTCGGCGCTCCGAGACAGGCAATGATCCAGCGTCTTGCTTGAAGATTTCCACATATTCAGCGGCAACCACATCGATACGGTAGCGATTTGCCAGGGCGCGAGCCAGGCGGCAACTCTCTGCGTAGTATTCCTGATCAAGCACAAATTTAAGCAAGGAATCGACAACGCGATCAATCGGAACTTGCCAATCATCCAAAGCAATTACATCGCCGGCAATCTTTTCATCGAGGGTGAGCATATTGCGAATTTCCCCCACATCAGTCGCAAGATACGGTCTGCCCGCAAACAGAGCATCTACGATCGTCAAGGGAAAGCTTTCTGATGGAAATCTGGTGAGCATGATGCCAAGATCAGCGGCGGCATAGTGGCCCACGGAATTGCCACTGAAACCCACCAAATGCACAAAGAAGGGGGTCCCCGAACGGGAGATTTCCTCATACACCTCACCATTGCCCACGAAGATGAGGCGGATATCGCGGCCAGACATCTCCCGGGCTCGGGTCACCACTTCGATGGCCTCAGGCCAGCCCTTTTCCGGGATGGCACGGCTCACACAGCAGAGGACAAAAGCTTCCGATGGAATACCAAGATCGGCGCGACGGATGGGCTTGATCTCTGGTGGCTGGATACCATTCGGCAACTTAATGAAGCGGGCCTGAGAACTCTCAAGAATATGATGATTAATAAATGGGCCCAGGTTCTTGTCGGCCGTGTAAATCCAAGTGGTTACATTTTGGTCTGCAGCTAGTAATTCATCGCGGGTGACTTCTGAATCATTGCCGTATTCAATCATGCCATGCAAAGAAGCCACATGCGCCTTCAGATCCTGAAAAACCGTTGGTCGATCAAAGGGATAACGTTGCACGAACCACTGGTGCGAGTTCAAAGCTTCGATCCCAAATGACTTGATGAGTGCCTCGGTCAGCTCAAGCTGGCATGTTTCGACCAAAGCAACATCGTTGCGCAAGAGTTCACGAACTCCCCGCTCACGGCTATGAAGGCCAACGCTTAGAAGCGTCACGGCCAGACCGATGCGTCGAAACTCATTGGCCAGACGTATCGGCAAGATTTCAGCCCCACCTGGATAGAAGCCCATCGTCGCCACCATGACATTAGGGAGCCTGACTTGTTTGGCTGCCAAAACGCGTTGATAGCCAAACCACTCGCCAAAATCATCATCACCCTGGTTGAAGTGATGTCGATAGATCTTTAAAAAGCTCTGCCTTGACAATTGATGCACCTCTTCCGGCACATTGAACAATCGGGCAACTGTTTCATTGGCAAAGCCAACTTCCCGATAGAAGTACTCTTGCGAAAAGGACACGTTCGCCGTGCTTTGCGAGTAGCGGCGAAAATAATTGTGGGTGTCAATGTTAAACGCAACCTTGCCACCACGAATCAAATGAAGATAAAAGATCCAATCTCCAACCACACGTAATTGCAACCAGGCCGGATCATTCAACAACGGCATTTCTGGCGGGCGGCGGAACAACACACTGCTCGCATTCGGAATCGTGTTCTTGATGCCAAGACCAAAACTCACTTCCTTGTGAGCCGTCTCAACATACGAAGCAAGCCAGCGATTGCTATCGGGAATGTCAATCAGGTGATAGCGGAAACCACTGGGAAGAGGCGTGCCATCCTCACCAACAAACACAGACTTTGCATAGGCCAGAAGGACGGCTTCGTCTTGGAAGCACTGAGTCAAGGTCTCAAGAAAGTCTAGATCACAGTAATCATCACTCTCAGCAATCCATATCAATTCACCACTGGCGGCCTGGATACCCTTGGCCCATTGCCTGAAGACGCCTCCGGAATTCTGTTCATTGTAAATCGTGCGAGTGGTTTCACTATTGGCCTCCGCATAGGCATCCAGGATCTCTCGGCTGGAATCAGAAGAGAGGTCATCAAGCAAGAGGACTTCAATATTTTTATAGGTTTGTTGATAGATGCTGTCGAGTCGTTGCTTGAGATAGCCTGCATGGTTAAAGTTTGGGACAATGACTGTAACCTTGGGCAGGAATTGGACAGTTTCAATATCCAGAAGTGTCTTTGTTGTCTCGTTAAGACATGCAAAACCATACTGGCGATCCGGCTCGAGAACTTGACCTTGATTCCAGTTATTCCAGCTGTCAATAAAAATCAAACGCCTGTCTGATGGGTGACAATGGCGTGCCACATCCATCGCCATTTGCAGCCACTTCCGATAATCCGGGAGTTGGAGGCGGCTATACACAAGCGGCTGGGCCAGTTTGGGGTGCATGCCATGGCGACGCAACGTAATGGCATGGAACGAGGGGATCGAGCCGGCGTCGCTCCCCCCTCGCTGGGCTCTCTGAATCCCCTGGGCGACAACCACCTGGTAGGGAACAAAATTCACGCCATCCTTGAGAACCGGTGCATAAGCCCCGGTCTCTGCAGGCAGGGGTTGGCCTGGCAGATCCAGCTGGGCATCGATGACGAATGGCTCATCAAGCTTGATGGCCTGGTCGTCTGCAGCGCGAATGATGGTGTAGGGGCGAGGGAGGCCCAACTCTTGCAACCGCTCAATGAGAGCATGAACAGGATGGGAGGAGGAGATCTCCAGCCCCTGGGCGGCGAGAGAAAGCACAAGCACGGGTCTCCCATCCACGCCCACATACCTGGAGTCCCGCATGAGATCTGCCAGGAGCGCAATCTGCTCTTGATCAGGCCAACGCTGCTCACAGTTCAGCAGGATGCAGAAGTGGAAATTGATGTCAGTTGTGCGCCGAAATGTTGTGACAGGAGTTTGCCGCCGCGGGTGAAGATCACCAGGGGAAACATCAAAACAAAAGCCATACAAGCCATGTCTAGCAGCAAGTGTGGCTTGCAGACGTAGCACCTGGGGATCCGCAGCGTCGTAGAAGCCCAGCTCTTCTTCTGGCAAGGGCGATTCCGTGCCACTCAGCGAGCCGCTTCGCGCGTCGCGCACTCCAGACCAATCGGGAGTGACATATAACGCCAGCAGCTTGATCTCTGTATTAACTCTGCCAAACCAAACATCTTTTTGGGCTGCCAAATAAAAGTCGGGGGTTGGCTGTCTAAGCTCACCTATACCGGCTTGCACATAATGCAAGAAAGGGTTGAGGTCATATTCCTCAATATCAGGTTGGGTTTGTCGGTAAAAGTCACTATCGAATTCATCGGACGGATCCTTGCCTTCTCGCCAGCCAAGCGCACAATAATGATAGATTGGGTCGGGATATACAGCCGTCGACTCTGGATACATTGTGCGATAAAAACCCTCATCAAACAGGCCCGAGGCACGGATAATGTCTACTTCTGACAGAATCTTCGCGTGAATCCTCTCTTGGCGTGCACGCGGGTTGGGTTCACGCTGCTCCGCCACTCCGGCAAGGATATAGTGTACAAAAGGATTGCCGCCAGCATCGCGGATATCAGGATTCGTCTCTAGATAGAATTGGGTGTCAAAATCAGATGAGGGGTTTGCACCTAACTGCCAACCCTCTGCACAATAGTGGTATATGGGGTCTTCAAGCTTATTTGGCCCGCCATAAGAGGCACGATAATAAGCCTCATCAAATAAACCTGAATCACGAATCACCTCAACGGCGTTGAGGATCTCTTGATCTCTGGCTTGCTTCCCCTTAAACCACCGACGCAAGACTGGCTTGAGCCAGCGATTCATTCTTTCGCCCCTTTTCATGGATTTGGCGGAAACAGGCTCGCTCATAAGGTTATCAAACCAGGCAAAATCAAAAGAGGAGGAAGAAAGCAGGCGATCAGAAAACCAGCCCTACAACCACGCTGTCGCAGGTTTTGAATGAACTTTAAAGCGTGATTGCCAGCCTGACAAGAGCTAGCGCCGTTTGGGCACAGGCCATTTGGCATGCACCTGATAAACTTGAACACTCAAGGTGCGCTCTGGAGGAACAGCTTGCGCTCTCTCGTCAAAGCTTGGATTCGTGCCGTTAACAAACTCTATGCGTCTTCGGAACAGTCACCCACCATTCTTTTACGGCGACTGATCAGAATTGCCAGGACTGAGGGCATCAGGGGTGTGCACAAGCGGACTGTTCTATGGCTTGCGTTGAGCGGGATGCGCGCCGATCGCTCAGCAGCCTGGAATCAGCTCTATCCCTATCCAGACGCCTCCGCATCGCCCCAGCCTGCACCCAAAGTTTCGGTCATTGTGCCGAACTACAACCATGCCCCCTACCTGCGGAAGCGGCTGGATTCGATCTATGCACAGACCTATGGCGACTTCGAAGTCATCTTGTTGGATGACTGCTCCACTGATGAGAGTCGTGTCGTCCTTGAGGAGTATGCGGCTCGCTATCCAGAGAAAACAATTTGCAGCTTTAATCAGGTCAACTCAGGTGGCGTTTTTCAGCAGTGGAAAAAGGGCTTCGAGTTGGCCACAGGCGAACTGGTGTGGATCGCCGAATCTGACGATTACTCATCAGCCAACTTGCTCGAAGAACTCGTCGTTCCATTCAGCAATCCTGCCATACGGCTCGCCTTCTGCACCAGTGATTTTGTTGGCGGCCCCGATGACACCATTGTCTGGAACAGCAACAGCTACCTATCTGATCTCGGCTTAAACATCTGGAATTCCAAGTTTATTGCTTCGGCCCATTCACTAACCAAGCATGCATGGGTTGTTAAGAACATCATCCCCAATGTCAGTGCTGCGCTGTTTAAACATCCGGGAAAGATGCCTCTTTTAAGTGATGAAATCTGGAGATCCCTGCGTCTGTGCGGAGACTGGATCTTCTACCTTGCACTGATCAGAGGTGGGCTGGTCGCCTACAGCCCAAAGGCCACAAACTTTTACCGTCAACATGCCTCCAGCACATCGACGCGCGTGCAGAAAGAGCACATTTACTACCAAGAGCACCAAATCGTCCGCCGCTATGTTTCCAACCTCTACCGCATCGATGCCTCTGACTTAAGGCGACAGCGCGACCATGTTTACCGACATTGGTGCATTCACCATGATCTTGACAAAGAGGCTGAGTTTCAAGCGCTCTACACAGAACACGATGAACCTGTGCAGCAGCGGCGTTTGAACATAGCGATCGCCACCTACGCCTTGATCAGCGGCGGAGGTGAGACCCTGCCTCTGATGTTGGCCAATCTGCTTCAGCAACGCGGCCATGCGGTGGTGGTGATCAACTTCCAGCAATTGCCCAGCGAACCCGGAGTGCAGGCGCTCTTGTCTCCAGATGTGCCCCTGCTTGATCTCCACACCCCAACCCTCCTCTCCTCCATCCTCACGGACATGGGGATCGATGTGATCCACAGCCATCACGGCTGGGTTGACATGACGGTGGCGGCTCTGATCGCCAAGAATGCCTCGGTGAAGCATGTGGTAACCATGCATGGCATGTATGAAATAATGACCCCCGAGTTGTTTGCCAGCCTGCAAGAAAATCTAGAGCGAGTTGATCACTACGTTTACACAGCTGATAAAAATCTCGAACCCTTCTCCGTCGACTTCCAAGCCAGGCATCCGTTCACCCGCATCAACAATGCTGTCACTGCCAATGAGTATCCCAAACTCTCCAGGGCAGAGCTGGGAATCGCTGAAGACGACTTTGTGCTGTGCTTTGTGGCCCGAGGTCGCGACGATAAAGGCTGGCAAGAGGGGATTGAGGCTGTGTTGCAAGCCAATGACCGCAGTGAGCGGGCCATCCATTTGTTGTTGATTGGTGATGGTGAAGAGCCGAAGCGATTGAAACCGAAATACAGCGGATTCAAGCCCATCCACTTTTTGGGTTTTCAGCGCCACATTCGCAGCTACTTCGAATGCGCAGACATGGGATTCATTCCAAGTCGCTTTCAAGGAGAGAGTTTTCCTCTGGTGCTCATTGACAGCCTCATGACTGGCAAGCCCGTTCTCGCCAGTGCGATCGGAGAAATTCCTTTGATGTTGAAGACAGAGACGGGCCTGGCGGGCGAGGTGTTTGCGTTAACGGATTGGCAAATTCAGGTGGATTCTCTGGCTGACATCATCAGCCGCCTGGCCAATGACCAAGATTATTTCAAAACTCTCGCGGCAAGGGTGCCTGAGGCGGCTCGCAAATTTGATGCCAATTTGATGGCAAAAGCCTACGAGGATGTCTACTACAGCCTCTGCGATGCCGCGATCTAAGCCAAGCCAACGGCCGAGGTCGTTCGGTCCGTCTTGGAGAAGCGCCCCAGATCTTGAGATGATCAAAGTCACTTCTCTCCCCACACTTGTCTGCCCTCACCCGCTGCCTGATGGAGGAAGCCGCCGCCATCGCCTCCGCCGCCACCCGCCTTGATGACGGCCAAGTGGAGGCAGCCCTGAACCTCCTCGAGGGCTGCGCGGAACGGCGCGCAAAGCTTGTGATCACAGGCGTGGGCAAGAGTGGCATCGTCGCCCGCAAGATCGCTGCCACCTTCTCCTCCATCGGCCTGATGGCCATCTACCTCAACCCCCTGGATGCCCTGCATGGCGATCTGGGGGTTGTCGCCCCAGACGATGTCACCCTCCTGCTCTCCAACAGCGGCGAAACCCAGGAGCTCCTCGACATCCTTCCCCACCTGCGCCGCCGTGGAACCGCCCGCATCGCCCTGGTGGGACGGGTGGAGTCCAGCCTGGGCCGGGGCTGTGACGTGGTGCTCGATGGGTCGGTGGATCGGGAGGTTTGCCCGCTGAACCTGGCCCCCACCGCCAGCACAGCGGTGGCCATGGCCATCGGAGACGCCCTGGCAGCCGTGTGGATGGAGCGACGGGGCATCTCACCGCAGGACTTCGCCCTGAACCATCCGGCGGGGTCCCTGGGCAAACAGCTCACGCTGACGGCCGCCGACCTGATGGTGCCCGTGGCGCGGCTGGCGCCCTTGGGGGCAGCCACGCCTCTGCCGGAGGTGATCGGCCACCTCACCTCCGATGGCGTCGGTGCCTGCTGGGTGGCCAAGGAGGCAAACAGCCTCCAGCTCTGGGGACTGATCACCGATGGCGATCTGCGGCGGGCCCTGCAGAGCCACCCACCTGAGACCTGGAATCACCTGACCGCCGGCGACCTGATGACGGCCGACCCGATCACCGTGGCGGGGGACATCTTGGCCATCCATGCCCTGGAGAAAATGGAGCGCAACCGGCGCAAGGCCATCGGCGTGTTGCCGGTGGTCGAAGACGGTGTCCGCATGTTGGGGCTTCTGCGCCTTCACGATCTGGTGCAGGCGGGACTGGCGAGAGGTTGAGCCCGCGTTTTCAGGCGACCGGATCGTCAGCGGATGCTGCAGCGAGGGCCCTGGCCTGTTCGAGTTGCTCCGGGGTGTCGACGGAGAGGAAGTCTCCGGCCACCTCAAACGTGCCGATCGCAATGCCCGCTTCCAACAGCCTCAGCTGCTCGAGCTTCTCGATGTGCTCCAGCGGCGAGACGGGCAGGGAGTTCCACCTCGCCAGCACATGCGCCCGGTAGCCATAGAGACCCACATGTCCCCAAAAGGGAGCATGGGCATGCCACTGCTCTGGCTCCACCCCACGGACGTGGGGAAGGGCGGAACGGGAGAAGTAAAGCGCCCGGCCATCCGCACTCACCAGGGTTTTCACCACATTGGGGTTGTGCAGCTTCTCCGGCCCCAGGCGATAGATGGGGGTGAGCACCTCAGGCACGGGGCGGCAACGCTCGAATTCCGCTGCCATGGCGTCGATCACCGCCGGATCGATAAAGGGCTGGTCGCCCTGCACGTTCAACACCACCGTTTCGGAAAGGGAGGATCCGGCCTCGCCACCGGCGAAAGCCACGATGGCCTCCAAGGCCGAAGCCAGGCGCTCACTGCCGGAGCTGCACTCCGGCGAGGTGAGCAGCGCCGGAAAACCCCAGCGTTCGGCAGCCTCCACCAAGGAGGGGCTGTCGGTGCAGAGCACCACCGCGGCAGGCCGACGGGCCAGAGCACAGCGCGCCAAGACCCTCTCAAGCATCGGACTCCCCCCGATATCGGCCATCACCTTGCCGGGCAACCGGGCTGAATCGAGGCGGGCCGGCACCGCCACCACGAATCGCATCGCCACACCAGTTCAATGGGCGGAGCCTATCGCTTGCCTTGCCGGGGCTATGGCCTTGGCAGATCTCGTACGCTCGCCCCCATGCCGGCCACCCGAGCCCCGTGCCAACCAGCTGCCCTGGCCGTTGTGACGGTGGCGCACCACAGCGCAGGGGTGCTCTGCGATCTGGCCAGGGATCTGGCGTGCCAGCGGGAGAGGCCGACTTACTGGGTGGTGGTGGACAACAGTCCCCTAAGCCAGCCGGTCGACCTGGCGAAGCTGCGCACCTCTTCATCTTCGCGGGCCCCCATGGCCCTGCAGCTGTTGATGGGCAGAGAGGGGGATGGCTTCGGAGCTGGCTGCAACCGGGCCATGGCTTGGCTGGAGGAGCAGGGGTGGCGGGGCTGGGTGTGGCTCCTCAACCCCGATACGGCCCTGCCCGGAGGCGATGAGCTGGAGGAGCTGACACAACGCTTGGCGGAGCTGGGCCCCCACAGCCTGGTGGGCACCGCCGTGGACGACGGCACTGGAGCGCTGGAGGCCAGCGGCGGCTGGTTCACTCCTGGCCTGCGCTTCCGCTCACGCCGGCTGCCCAGCGGCTGCAGCGGCGCAGAGGGCCCCTTGCGGCTCGACTGGTTGAGCGGCTGCAGCCTGGCGCTGCGACCCACGGCCCATCACCCCTCGGCCCGTTTCGATCCCGCCTTTCCCCTCTATTACGAAGACATGGATCTCTGTCTGCGGCTGGGACGCCTCGGAGCGCCCGTGGTGTGGCTGCCCTCCCCCCGCATCACGCACCGCCGCGGCCAGGGCAGTGGCAGCAGCTCGCCCCGTCGCTGGCGACTCTCCACCGTGAGCTACTTGCGTTTTTTGGAGCGCCACTGTCCCCCTTGGGTGGTGGCGCTGCGCAGTCTGCGGCTGATGGTGGTGAGCGCCCTCCGGCTGCCCCTTCAGCCTGGCCGCAGCTGGGCCGTGCTGGCGGGGGCCCTGGAGGTTTGGCGGGGGAGGCAGCCATGAGCACCCCCTTGGCCCTCTTCAACGGCAGTTATCTCAGCCATCGGCCAACGGGCATCGGCGTGGTGGCTCGCGACCTCGTGGCCGCCCTGGATCCGGCGCAGGTGCCCCTCCTCGACCCCCTCTCTGGCGACCGAGCCGGCAGCCTGCCGATCCCGAGCCATCTCTCGCCCGAGTACGGCCGCAAGGGACACCTGGCCAGGCTGCTCTGGACGCAAAACCAGCTTCCCCGGCTGCTCAAGGCCAGCGGAGCCCCCCTCCTCCTCTCGCCGCTGCCGGAGGCGCCCCTGCTGCGAGGAGTGCGGTCTGTGGTGTTGGCCCACGATCTGCTGCCCCTGCGCTATCCCCAGCCCAGCCCTCTGTTGGCCTACCACCTGGCCTACGTGCCCCTGGTGTTGCACCGGGCTGTGCGGGTGCTCTGCAATTCCGAAGCCACCGCTCGAGAGGTGCACGCCCGCCTGGGGGTGCCCCACAGGCGCCTGGTGCCCATCCGGCTCGGGTTTGATCCCGGGCGGCTGCGGCCGCTGGGGCTGAGGCGGGAGCCCTTCTTCCTGGTGCTCGGTCGCCACGATCCCCACAAAAACCTGGCCGCGGTGTTGCGGGCCTTCGCCGCCGTTCCTGATCCTGGCAAGGAGCTGCGGCTGAAAGTGGTGGGCCCCCACGATGACCGCTACACCCCCGGGCTGCAAAAACTCGCCGCTGAATTGGGCATCGGGCCGCGGTGCGATTGGCTGGCCTGGGTGAGTGATCAGCAGCGGCTGGAGCTCCTGAACCGCTGCCGCGCCCTGCTGATGGTGAGTCTCTGGGAGGGCTTTGGGTTGCCGGCCCTGGAGGCCATGGCCTGTGGGGCCCCGGTGATTGCAGCGCGGGCCGGCGCCTTGCCAGAGGTGGTGGGGGAGGCGGCCCTGCTCGTGAACCCCCGCAGCCCGGCAGACATTGCCGCTGCCATGGCCCAGCTGGAGCGGGAGGGGGGCCTGGCTGAGGCCCTGGCGCGGGCGGGAGCCGCACGGGCCAGCCGGTTTCGCTGGGATCAAACCGCAACGGAAGTGTTGGCGGTGCTGCAAGAGCTGGCCTGAGCCCCCCGTTCTGGCCAAGCCCCCGAGGCTCAGGCGCCCGCAAAGCTGATCAACGGCTCCGCGGCAGCCGCCTCGGCGACACAGGCCTGAAAGTGACCATCCACCGATGGGGGCAGCGCGAGCACGAGCTTGGTGCCCGGCGAGCGCAAACGCAGCGCCGCCAGGAGCATCAGGCTTTCCCCCACCACCAAGGTTCCCCTCCAGCTGGGCAGCAGCTCCTCAGGAGGTCCCTGCCGGGAGCTGTCCCCAGACTCCAGCGGCAACCGCCAAGATCGCTTGGCGAGCACCGGATGGGCCATCAAACACCAGGGATGGGGAAGGGCTGAAGCCTGCCCCTCCAGGCGTTCGACCCCTGGGGAGTCAATGATCAGGGTGCCCTGCGGGTGGCTTGCGGCCAACCCGGGCTCTGGAGTGTCTGCCGCTGATGTTGGGGTGGGCGCGGGAAAGAGGGGGCCCAACTCCCGGCAGCGGAAGCGGCCACACCAGGGCGCGCGCCAGGCTGGAGCATCCGAGAAGAGCCAGCAATCGATGCCCGCAGGGAAGCTCTCCGGATCGATCGCCTTGGGCCGAGCCCTGTATTGATCAAGCCCGTCATCGAGCAGGGACAGGCGGCGCGCCCGGGCCAGAAGCAGCCGCAACCCCACCCCCGCGCCGCTGCGGTGGGCCAGGCGCAGCTCCCGAATGAGCCCCAACAGGGCCCAAGGAGCCAGGAGCGCATAGCTCAGGGGCCTGGCTGGCAGGCGCATGGGCCAGCGGCGTCGATCGGCGACGGTGAGAGAAAAGCGCTGTGGCTCCCAAAGCAGCAGCTCAAGCCCGCGATTGCCGGGGAGCAACCCATCCCGAAGACGACGGGCCGCCTCCAGGTGGATGGCGTTGGACGCCAGGGTGAGACGAATCACGGCAGAAAGTTAGCCCTCAGTGAAAGAGGACACCAGAAAAAACCGATTTGAGTCGCCCAAATGAGAGCGGCCGCCATCCCAAGCAGTCAAGGGGCAAAGAACTCCCGGGACCCCAGCGTGGCTCGCCGCAAGAGCTTGCCCGATTGACTGAGCACTCCTATTTGCAAGCCATCAGGATGGTTCTGGCGGTCGCCCCAGAACACCCCTCGTCCAGCTCAGCACAATCACCGGCAGCTGCAACAGGCGACGACCGGTGTGCCACCAAAGCCGGTGCCACCAGCGCACCGGCCACACCCCGCCGCGGGGATGGGGCACCAGCTTGATAGGTAGATCAGCCAAAAACACATCGGGGATGGCCAAAAAGCAACTCCAAAATTCCATCCGCCTGGCATGGTCGATCTCGTCGGCCGTCTCTGGCGAGGGGCGGGGAAGAGACTCGGGGATCACCCGCCACTGGCCAGGGGCCGCCTCCTCGTACCGGGAGCGAGGGGTGACCCGCCCCCAGG
The DNA here is from genome assembly GCA_046081785.1 of Cyanobium sp. Lineage (GTDB taxonomy): Bacteria > Cyanobacteriota > Cyanobacteriia > PCC-6307 > Cyanobiaceae > Cyanobium. Next base: position 14,410 of record JBJTWN010000135.1, on the reverse strand, counting down.
GGTAGTGGGCGGCCATCAGGCGGTTGGCCAGGCGGGAAGAGCGCATCGTGGCCAGGCCGAGGTTGCGGCGCAACGCCTGGCCTTGGCCAGCTCGGGGCTGCCCCATCCGCTCTTCATCGGAATGCTCAATCACCTCGATGGCCACCGTCGGCAAAGGGCCCAGCCCTAGCCCCTGCTGCACCTCCAGCCGGGCCCGAAGGTCCTTGTCCTCAAAGCCCCACCCGGAGAGGTATTCGTTGAAGCCTCCCACCCCTTCCAGCGTGCTGCGCTCGATCAGGAACTGGCCGAAGCGTCCCTCCCCCCCGCTTCCCACCCAGGCCAGGCCGGCGGCCATCAGGGCATCGGGCCTGAGGTGGAGGGTTGGGGAGCAGTCCGCATCCATGCGCATCAACCAGGTGCCCCGGGCCTGGCTGAGGGCAAAGTTGTAGGCCCTGGAGGGCATCCAGCCGGTCTCCCCCTCCACCCGCAGCAGCCGGATGCGGGGATCGGCGGGCAGCTCCTCACGCCGCAGGGGCACCGCGCTGCTCCAATCCACGATCAGGTGCTCCCCATGGTGCGGCCAGGCCGCCACCTTCAGCGCTGTCGCCAGAAGGTGCTCCCGGCGGTTCATGCACACCGTGACGATGCTCAACTCCTTCATCGGCGGGCATCCAGACGGCGGGGGCGGGTGTTGGCCGCGAGCAGCTGGCGGCCCCACACCAGAGCGCTCACGGGCAGCTCCAGCATGCGCCGGCCGGTGTGCCACCAGAGCCGATGCCACCAGCGCACCTGCCAGCGTCCCTGGCGGGCGGGGGGAAAAAGGCTGAAAGGGAGCACCTCAAGAAACACTTCGGGGATGGCGAGGAAGAAGCCCCAGAAGGTCATGCGCCGGGCATGCTCCGCCTCCGCAACCACTTGCTGCGGGGGGCGCGGCAGGCTGCCGGGCTCAAGGCGCCAAAGGCCGGAAGCCTCCTGCCGATAGGCCGATCGCCTTGCCCGCGGCCCCCAGGGACAGTGGGCCGCCAGGAGGCGGTTCGCCAGCCGGGTCGCACGCATCGCCGCCAATCCCTGACTCACCGCCAATCCACCGCGGCTCGCTCCCTGCTCCGCACGCTCCGCATCGCTGTGGGCAATCACCCCGATCCACTCCTGCGGCAGCTTCGCGGCCATCTCGCCACTGTGCTGCAACAAACGAGCCAGCAAATCCTTGTCGTCAAAGCCATAGCCCACCAGCAACTCATTGAATCCACCCACCGCCTCGAACAGCCCGCGCTCGATCAAAAACTGTCCCTTGCGTCCCTCAGGTCCGCTGCCAAACGCGCACAACGGGCCCCTCTCGCCACTCCCATCCCCCTCCAGCCGCAGACCCGGTTGATCGGGATCAAAGGCCTCCGTTGGCCAGGCATCCGCATCCAGCTTCAACACCATCTCCCCGCGCACCTGAGACACGGCAAAGTTGTACGCCCGGCACAAGTTCCAGCGCGGCTCCCCCTCCACCCGCAGGAGCCGGATGCGGGGATCGGCGGGCAACTCCTCCCGGCGCAACGGCACCGCGCTGCTCCAATCCACAATCACATGCTCCCTGTGATGGGGCCAGGCCGCCACCTTCGGGGCCGTCGCCAGCAAGTGCTCTCGCCGGTTCATGCACACCGTGACGATGCTCAATCCCACAGGCGCAGGGCGTCATCCCGGGCGCTGAACCACTCCGCCGCCAGGGGACCTCCCATCGTGCGCTGCTCGCGAAACCACGGTCCACCCAGGGTCCAATGCAACAGGGTGGGGCCTCCTTCCGCCGCGGCAACCTGGGGCGCTGGCTGCACATCCACCAGATGGTTCCAGCGATCGGGCAGGGCGCCGATCTCGTGGTCGCCCGCCAGCCAGTGGAAGCGGTGAAGTTCCAGCCCCGTGGCCGTGTTCACATACTCGGGGCTGAGGGCGGTGCAACGGGCGCAGTTGAGGAGCATTAGGGAACTCCAGTTTTTTTTGGGATAAGGGCTTTGCACCTCCCCGAGAAACTTCACGCTCTCGTTTGGCACATGCTCATGCTGCACGCAGAGCACGGCGTAGCGCTCATCCCGCAGATCCCAAAGCTCGCCGATATCACCCCGGCAAAGCATGTCGCAATCCATGAAGATGGCCCAGCCCTGATAACCCATCAGCCAAGGCACCAGAAAGCGGGTGAAGGAAAAGGCGGTGCTTTGCTTGGGATCCCGCTCCCTGTGAAACACCTCCTCCAGTTGGGGGGTGACGATCGGGCTGATCGCCAGCGGCCGACGGCTGTGTTGGTAGAGGCTATCGATCAGCACATTGGTGGCGGCCCGCTCGCGAGGGTCGTAACCGATGAAGATCGGGATGGGGCGAAAGGGGCTGGCTGGGGTCTGGGCCAACGGCTGGCCTGGCGCAGGGCTGATTAATGTACGTCCCGCCCCCCGGCTCAGCCAGCGGGGCCCAGCAGACCCCGCTTCTGGAGGAAGCTGCGCAGCGGCTCGGCCAGCTGCTGCACCGCCCGGGTCTCGAGATGGTCGCGGTCGCGATAGAGCAGGTTGCCCTGTGGATCATGGCTGCGGCACACCCCATCCGGACACAGCGTGGCCGCCGGATCAAACACATGCACATTGCGATGGGCCCTCTCCAGGCTGGCAAACATGCGGCGCAGCGCCAGGTGATCCTCCTGATGGGCGCGAAGGCTCTGCTGCAACGCTGCGCGGCATGAGGCGGGGAGCCTGGGGCGAAACCATTCCTGCACGCAGAGGTTTTGATCCACCTTGAGGGCGAGAAAACGGGGCACATCGGCCATGATCAGCAACGAGGCCCCCTTGGCCGCGAGGGCGTCCGCCAAGGAAGCCAAGCCACGTTGGAAGTAGCTCACCTTGGCCCTCTCGCCCTGAACATGGCGCCCCTGCCCATCGATCTGCATGGAGCGGGTGTCTTCCCCCTCGCCGAAATGGGATCGGAAATAGTTGTGCACCAACACCACATCCCCCGGCCTCACCTCCGCAAGCACAGAATCGAGCGCTTGCTGGCTAAAGGCCCAACACCCACTCGATTCATGCCCCGCGGCGGAGGGCGGCATGGGACATCCATTTCGGGAGTAATGGGTGATCTGCAGAGGCAACGAGGCATGAAGGCGCTCCTCCAGGGGCAACAGCGTCAGGGCATGGCTGTCGCCGAGCACAAACAGGCGCTGGCGATCGCTGGGACGGCGCTCTGTGGTGCAGCGGCGGGCGTAGGGGGTGAATGGCCCTTCGGGATCGGCGGGCTCGGTGTGGCAGTGGAGGCTGGAGACAGAGGTGCCCGAGATGGCCAGCTGTTTCTGCCAGGGCAGCATCTGGGCTCGGGCTGGATCGCCTGCAAAAAGCTTGCCTTGCCATAGATGGCCCTGCCCGTAGATCAGGAGGCTGGCGAGGGAAATGGATAGCAGGCCGTAAAGCAGCGTGAGCCGGGGGGTGCCTCCCCAGGCCGCCCGACGGAGCGGATTTTCGATGCAGCGATGGCTCCACACCGCCAACAGGGCGATGAGGGCCAGCTGAAAGGGCACGGTCCAGGGATGGATGCCCACGGTCCAGGCGCTGAGCGAGAGCACACTCCAGTGCCAGAGATAGAGGGCATAGGAGAGCAGGCCGATCTCCCGCATCGGAGCCGTGCTGAGCAGACGCGTCGTGATCTGATCGGGCGTCAGGCCCCAGAGCAGCAGGGCCGTCACCGCCACCGCCGCCACCGTGGCCAGGGTGGCAAACGCCTTGGGCAAGGCGAGAAGCACCAGCAGGGCCAAGGCCAAAGGAACGGTGGGCAGGGGAGGGGCCAGCCAGGCGGCCACGGGGCGGGCGCGCCAGGCCAGGTAGGCCAAGGCACCGGCGGCCATCTCCCAGAAACGCACAGGGAAGAGGTAGTAGGCCAGGCCTGGATCCCGTTGATTGAGCACCAGCCAACCGACCAGGGAGGCCCCACTGAGCAGGAGCAAAGGCCAGGCCAGCCGCCGCCCGCCGCCTGGAGCGCCCCGGGCAAAACCACTGGCAAACACGATGAAGGGAAAGAGCAGGTAGAACTGCTCCTCCACCCCCAACGACCAGGTGTGGGTGAAGAGGTTGAGCCCCGTGGTGGGGGCGAAGTAATCAAACTGCCGCGCGTGCAACACGAGGTTGCCCGCTCCAAAGAGCGCCGCCACCCCCGTTTGCCAGGTGGCCGTGGCTTCCTCCGATCCCGGGGTGACCACCAGGGCTCCCACCAGCGAGGTGAGCAGCACACAGACGATCAGCAGCGGCAACAACCGCTTCACGCGACGGGCGTAAAACTGGAGCAAAAACGGACGCAACCGGCGTTCCTGATGGCGGGCCAGGGAGCCCGTGATCACAAACCCCGAGATCACAAAAAACACATCCACCCCAAGAAAGCCGCTGGGCAGCAGGGCTTCGTTGAAGTGAAACAGGATCACGGCCAGTACGGCCACGGCCCGCAGGCCATCGATATCTGGCCGATAGGAGCCCTCTGGCCGGCCCGAGGGGGCAGCTGCATGCGCGGCCATCAATGCGCGACCCCTGAGACAATCCTCGGCAAAGGTTACGGAGCATCCCCACGCCCCGAGCCACCCCGCCAAGCCAGCCAGGAGAGTGGCAGGGACAGCAACGGCCTCGATACCATCCTTCGATGAGCTTTCTTGCCGGTCTGAACGATGCCCAGCGCCGGGCCGTGGATCACGCCAGTGGGCCCCTGCTGGTGGTGGCCGGGGCGGGGAGCGGCAAAACCCGCGCTCTCACCCACCGCATCGCCCACCTGATCGGCCACCACGGTGTCGACCCGGCGGCCCTGTTGGCGGTGACCTTCACCAACAAGGCCTCGCGGGAGATGAAGGAGCGGCTGGAGGTGCTGCTCGCCCAGGCCCTGGCCCAGCGCCAATTCGGCCAGCCCTGGGCCACCCTGCCACTGGTGGAGCAAAAACAGCTGCGCAGCCGCATCTACCGCGAGGTGATCAAAGACCTCTGGATCGGCACCTTCCACGCCCTGTTTGCCCGCCTACTGCGGTTCGACATCGACAAATACAACGATCCCGAAGGTTTGCGCTGGACGCGCCAGTTCACCATCTACGACGAAAACGACGCCCAAAGCCTGGTGAAGGAGATCGTCACCCAGGAGCTGGGGCTCGATCCCAAGCGCTTTGAGCCAAAAAAGGTGCGCTGGACCATCAGCAACGCCAAAAACCAGGGCTGGCTGCCCGACCAGCTGGAGGCCAACGCCGAAGGCCAACGGGATCGCAAGGTGGCCGAGGCCTACCGGCACTACCGCCGGGCCTTGGCGGCCAACAACGCCTTGGATTTTGATGATCTGCTGCTCTTGCCCGTGCAGCTTCTCGGACAGAATGCCGACGTTCGCAGCTACTGGCATCGGCGCTTTCGCCACGTGTTGGTGGATGAGTATCAAGACACCAACCGCACCCAATACGAGCTGCTCAAACTCCTGGTGGCCGATGGCAAAGATCCAGGCCTGATCAGTGATTGGCAGGATCGGTCCGTGTTTGTGGTGGGCGACGCTGATCAGAGCATCTACAGCTTTCGCGCCGCCGATTTCAAGATTTTGATGGGCTTCCAAGCCGATTTCGGCGACGGCGCCGACGATCAGGCGACCCGCACCATGGTGAAACTGGAGGACAACTACCGCTCCACCGCCACGATCCTGCAGGCGGCCAATGCTCTGATCGCCAACAACAGCGAACGCATCGACAAGGTGTTGCGGCCCACCCGGGGGGAAGGGGAACCCATCAGCCTCACCCGCTGCGACGACGAAATCGCCGAGGCAGAAGCTGTGGTGCACCGCATGCGCATGCTCACCGCCGCACATCCCGAGCTGGCCTGGGGGGATCTGGCCGTGCTCTACCGCACCAATGCCCAGTCCAGGGCGCTGGAGGAAGCGCTGGTGCGTTGGGGCATCCCCTACCTGGTGGTGGGAGGCCTGCGCTTTTACGACCGGCGTGAAATCAAAGACATCTTGGCCTACCTCCGCCTGCTGGTGAATCCCGCCGATTCCGTGAGCCTGCTGCGGGTGTTGAACGTGCCCCGCCGCGGCATCGGCAAAACCACCATCGAGCGGCTCAGCGACGCGGCCAACCAGCTGGGGCTGCCCCTCTGGGAGGTGGTGAGCGACCCTGAAGCCGTGCGCTCCCTGGCTGGTCGATCCGCCAAGGGCCTGTTGCAGTTTTCAGAGCTGTTGCGCGATCTGCAGCAGCGCCTGCAGGAGGCGCCGCCCGCCGAGCTGGTGCAGCGGGTGATGGAGCAGAGCGGCTACCTGGCGGAATTGATCGCCGAAGCCACCGATGAGGCGGAAGATCGGCGCCGCAACCTGAACGAATTGGTGAATGCCGCCCTGCAATATCAGGAGGAAAACGAGGAAGGATCCCTGGAAGGCTTCCTTTCCACCGCTGCCCTGGCCGGCGATGCCGATGACAAGGACACCGCCCCGGAACGGGTGGTATTGATGACCCTCCATGCCAGCAAGGGTCTGGAATTTCCGGTGGTGTTCCTGGTGGGGATGGAGCAGGGGCTGTTTCCGAGTTACCGCTCCCTCGATGATCCGGCCTCCCTTGAAGAGGAACGGCGCCTTTGCTACGTGGGTCTCACCCGGGCCCGGGAGCGGCTGTTCCTCTCCCATGCCTGCGAGAGACGCCTGTGGGGCGGCATGCGCGAACCTGCGGTGCCCTCGGTCTTTCTCTCTGAACTGCCAGCGGAGTTGCTGACAGGGGATGTGCCCCGCACTGGCGGGGCGGCCCTGCGGCGGGAGCAGCGCATGGATCGGCTCACCCGCATTGATCGACAAGAGAGCAGGCAGGTGGCCACAGGAGGCGCGGCGGCTGCGCCCAGCAACGCCGTGAGACGTCGGGCTGTGGCCCACAGCTGGGCCGTGGGGGATCAGCTCCACCACAGCAGCTTCGGGGTGGGGACCATCACCCACCTGTTTGGATCAGGGGAGAAGATCTCCCTGGCTGTGAAGTTCCCCGGGATGGGTCCCAAGATCCTCGATCCCCGCCTGGCTCCGATCGAGCCCCTCGCCACCCCTCCCTCTTGAGCCCCGAGCCCCAGCAGCCCCGGATCCTGGTGCTCACCGGCGGCCTGATCCATCTGGTGCATCAATTGGCCGTGGTGAGCACCCTGCTGCCGGATCGGGGGGGTCCCGCGCCCATCGCCATCGTGGTCACAGGGGTGCTGCGCAAGCAGCCCGAGGCCCTGGCGGCAATGCATGGCGAAATCAAACGCTGGCTGGCTGTGCTCCACCAGAAACAACCGGAGATCTTTGGCGCGCTGCGGCTCGTGGCCCATCCCACGGAGCTGGAGCCAGGACGGTGGGATTGGGCCTTGCTCAACAGCCAGTGGCTCTCCAGCCAGCGGGAGGTGATCGACCACCTGGCCATCTCCCAGATGGTGGTGTGTGGGGATGGCCTGGGGGTGTACTACCGCTGCCCAAGGGAGCTGCGAGCCATCGTGCCCAGCCTGCTGGGACGGCCCATCCCGGAACCAGGGCGCGTGGTGCGTTACGTGATCAGTGGTCGTCAGCCCCGCTGGCATCGGCCGCCCCTTCCTCCCGAGCCCGTGCCAGAGGCCACCCGGCAGCAGCTCTTCGCCACCCTGGTGGAGGCGCTGCGCCAGAGGGGCAGCTCAGAGGTGGCGCACTGTTTGAGCCATGCCATCCCCGATCGGCCTCTCTGGCTCTGCTCAGTGCCCAATTTGGCCCACCAGTTTCCCGGCAGCCGCATGCCACAGGAGGTGCTGCGCCAGTGGTGCAAGCAGTTGCAACGGCAGGGCTTCAGGCCGGGGATCGATCGTCTGCAATTGGTTGACCATCCCAAAGCCCCCATCGACGGCAGCTTCGGCCCCCTCACGGAAACCTGGCTGGCGCCCCCCCTGCGCTCCAGCCTGCCGCTGGAGGTGCTGATTCGCCTGGCGGAAGAGGCCCGCCCGAAGGGCACGATCGTGGTCTGCGGCATGACCTCCGCCCTCTATGGCGTCAGGACGCTCACGACAGCCCGGGTGCGTTGGTTGGGTCTTGCTCCCCTCTGGCGCCTCAATCCCCTCTATCGAGGCAAGCCCCTGGAATTCCTTCACCGGGGCTTGCGCAAATGGCGCATGGCCCTCCTCACGGCTCAGATCGAGGCGAACACACAACGGTGATCCTGACCGGCTGGGCACTGTGAGAGGGAGTTAGCCACCAGGCGCTCGCGCGGCTGGATTGGCTTCGAGGCAAACCAACCACTGCCCTTGATGCTTCACGATCGAGCCCGGATCCGGCCAGGCGTTGCAGCGGGGCACCGCGCTCCGCACCTGCGCCTCATTCCCCTCGCTGCGATAGGCGATGTGAGTCACCTGCAGGCCCAGCAGTTGACGGAAGATGCCTTGGATGCTCCAGCTCTGGCGAAACGCCGATTCGCCCACACTGCTCCAATGGGGGAAGGGTTGGTTTCTCTCCGTGGTGCCAAACAGCTGGAAGGGCGCAGCGGCCACGCCTGGATTGGCCCGGGAGAGGCCGCGCACATCGGCCGCAATGGCCTGGGCCATGGCCATGTCTCGCCGTTCCAGAAGATGGACACGCTCCCAAACCTTGCTGGCAAAGGCCGCCTGGGGGATCACGTAACCCACGATCAAGACTCCCACCAGGGCCCGCACACCTCTGCGCAGCCATGGCCCCCTCGGGCCACCCACCCCTTGCAGCCACACCAGAGCCATCACCAGGAACCCCACGCTGCCGAAGTTGCCCAGGCCCAGGGAACGCCTGGGGAAGCCAGCCTGCAACACGAAGTAGAGAAACAGCGGCAGCAGGGTGAGCCAGCCCGCGGCAAGCCACAGCCAGCCCAAGCGCCGAATCCGCTCAGCGGAGCTGCTGGAGCGGCGCCACAGCGCGAGCGACAACACAACAAGCAGCAGCAGGAAGGTGAGGGACAGGAGGATCTGGGCAGGGGTCCAGAGGAGCGAAACGTTGGTGGCGTAGATCTCGCGGTAGACATCGGCGTTGAACAGTTTTTCCACCAAGCGGGCCGGCGAAGCAAAGCCGGTGCGTTCATTGGCGGGTTGGTGCCCCATCGCGGCACTGGCGATCAGGGCATAGATCAACGAGCCGCCAACCATCCCGAAGAGCAGCCTGAGGCCGCTGATGCGGGGGAAACGCGCCGTTCCAAGGGCGCGACTGAGGGCATCAAATCCGATCAACCCCAAGCCCATCACCCCATTGGGCTGATAGATCCCCATGGCAAACACCACCATCGCCACGCCGAGCACCCCATCCAGCCAGCGTCTGCCCAAAAGGGGTGGCGCTGGATTGAAGGCCATCAGCACTCCTCCCCAGACGGAGAGCGCCGCAGGCACCAGATACAAACCAATCGCGAAACTGAAGTTGAACAAATCCAGCAAATAGGCATGCAGGGAAATCAGCAAGGCCGCCAGGGCGATCCATGGTGGAGACAGGGCGGGCAGGAACAGGGGCAGGCAGGCGGCAATGGCAAAAAGGGAGGCTGCGGCTAGCAACCAGCCAAAGAAAGGAGAAAACGCCTGCTGGAAGAGCAGCCCATAGATCACATCCCAGCCGGGCCGGCTCTGGGCGAGCTGATGAATGGGGTCACCCAGCAGAGCCCAATCGTCCACATTGAGCGTGGGCGAGCTGACCTCCTGCCAGTGAATGGCCAGAAAAGCGGCCAAGAAAATAGAGCCCCATTTCAGGGTGGCTCGCGATCGCAATGCAGGCGGCAACCCATGCGATGCAAATCGTTTCAGCCCTGGGGCCCACACCTTCGCCTCGCTCTCCTCTCTCACTAGATTTATCACTGGGGCCGCCCATGCTTCGCTTATTCTGCAGCTAAAGGCATGGTCAGTATGTGTGCAAGATCACGTTGGGCCGGTTGCCATCGACACCCTCAGTAGCGCACCTGCCAGGGCCAGCGATCGGGAATGCAGAGAAATTCATCATTACGGCCGCAAGCAAAAGTGGCAGAGTAGAGAATGCGCCCTTCCAGCCAATATTGGAGGGTGACATATAGCGCAGGCAAAATGCACCAGTAGGCCTTGTAGCGGTGCAGCCAGGCCAAATAGAGAATCAACAGGAAGAAGGCCACCCCGTCTGCCAGGCGGCTCGTGATCTGGGGAAGCCAGAGGCCACTGATCGACGCCTGGATCCCGTGGTAGAGGAGGCCAAAAAGGAGGAGCAGCAGGGTGAGCGGGCAGCGCAGCAGCCTGCGAGGATCTTGACGCGCCTGCAAACAGCCAAGCACCAGGCCGAGGGCAAGGGCTCGCTGCAACCGGCCCACGATGGCCCGCAGGCTGTAGCTGTTGAAATACTCGTCAGCGGAGTAATCCGTAAACCGTTCCCAGGCGGTAGGAGCCACCATCAGCAGCAAAGCAAGCACCCCGAGCCCGGCCAGGAGCAAGGGCCAGCGGCGCTGAAGGCTCGCCAGGCTCAAGGCCCGGGCCTTGAGACGCAGCTCGCGCCACCCCTCGGGAAGGCGCTGCAGGGCTGGCAACAGCGCAATGGGCAGATTGAGCACGAAGGTGTTGTGGGTGAGGGCCGAAAGCACGACCCCGAGTCCCACCCAGCGCCGATCGATCCGCACCAGCCGCGCCGCCTGCAGGAAGAGGGGCAAGAGCAACACCACGGCCAACGCCTGGCGGGTGTGGGCATTTTGAAGAAACCCCCGCAGCAGGGGACTACAGATCAGCAGCAGGGCCCACCAGCCCGCCCATGGCCTGGCCCGCCAATGGACCGCCAGGGCAATGGGCGCAGCCGCAAAGGCGGTCGCCACGAGGCCCTGCACGGCAGCCATGCGATAAGGGAGGAGCAACACCAGCGGCCGCAACACGCGCCAGAGCAGTTCAGGCGGAGCCCGATCCGGTTCCCACTCCATGTAGTGGGAAAAACGAGTGGTGTCGCTGTTGCCCCAACTGGCGAGGGTGAAAAAGACCAGCACGAGCAGGAGCAGGGCGATCACAGCTCCGCGCCAAAGCCTGTGCCGCTGTTGCACGCCCGCGATGTGGATCACAATCGATGCCATCCCCTGGGCCACAAAGAGGAAGGCCATGGCCCTTGGGGCCAGCATGACCTGATCAACGCGAAATGGAGCGATGTCGGGGAAGGGGGCGACCATCTTCAGGGAGCAGGCTTGGCGCCGGGAGCTGGAGCTGGCAAAGCCCGTCTGCGGAAGACGCGGTATTCCCCGGTGCTGAGCTTGAGATCAGCGCTGATGTCCTGCCACTGGCCCGGTTCCCGATCCAGACAGGCGCGGAAGAAAGCTTCGGTGTTTGGCCCGTCCGGATCCGTGCGCATCCACACCAGGTGGTGGTTGGTGGGATCGGTGAGCTGGCGGCAGATGGTGGAGGGCTCGGTGGGCAGAGCCAGCCGACGAGTGGCCCAGCTGGGTGGCAGGTTCTGTTGGTTGAGGCTCCATTCAGGGCCGATTCCCGTGGTGGTGGCCCTTTGGCGAAGCTGACGCTGGAGCGCCACATCCTGGGGGGCGGTGAAGCCCCTCAAGCCCGCGGGCTGAGCCAGCAGAGCGCGCCGTGCCGCGCCGCGATCCGCCTCCAGTTCGCGCACGATCTCAGCGGGCTGCCGCGGGGTGTGGAGAAGGGTGGTCAGAAACACATTGTTGAACACGATCAGGGAGAGCACCAGCAGCGCCACACTGGCCAGACGGCGTCGCCAAGGGTTGTGGGCCTCCATGACGGCAAAGCCACACGCCATGAGCATCACCGTGGGCAGCACGAGCAACATCCTCTCCTCAGACTCAAAGCCACCTCTCAGAAAGGCCTGCAGGGTTTCGAGCAGGAAGAACAGGGCCAAAACCGGAAGCAGCAACAGCTGATCGCCGCGACCGAAAGGTTGGCGAGCCCGCCTGACCGCAAAGTCCACCAGGGCAACGCAGGGAACGATGGCCAACAGCCAGACGGGCAGACCAGCGAGATTGAGCCTGAGGAAGTCCCCCAGCAAGGGCAGGAGACGATCACTCTCGGCAGGGAGGCGAGCGGCCTGCTCCAGGGGGAGCTGCACAGCCCCGGCCCAGGCCAAACTGGCCCCCCCCGCCACCAATAGGTAAGGAGCAAAGGGGAGCAAGCCTGCCACCAGGCCACCGGCCAGAAGTGGCCACACCACCGCCACCGGGCGCGGGATCCGCAACATGAGCAGGGCCAGAAGGATCACCATCAACAGCGGCGAGGTGAGCCGAGGGGCACACTGCTGGGCCAGAGCGAGGGCCGCGCCTGTCGAGGCGAGTTCCAATCGGAGCGAAGGCGCCTGATCGACCCCCGCGGCCACCAGGCGGCTGAACCCGAACAGGCCGAGCACGAGGAAGGCATTGGCGAAGTGCTCAGGCAAGCCGGAGAGGCCGCCTGGCACCAATTGGGATCCCGCCACAAAAGCCGTGGCGGCCGCCAAGGGGAGCATGGATCCCGGAGCGAAGGCGATCAGACCAGCTCGGGCGAAGTTGCGCAAGGCTCCAGCCAACAGCCCGCCTGCAAGAGCATTCACGGCAAGAATCCACAGGCGGTGGGCTGGAAGGCTGCCGAGCCACGCCGACGGTGCATAGAGCCACTGGGCCACGGGAAGCGTGCCGTTCACCAGGCCGACGTAGAGAAGCTGGCCATCGAGCAGGCGCTGGCCGGCGTAGAGCAGCTCATCCAGCTTGGGCTCGTAGGTGCCAGCCAGAGAGGGCTGGCGCAGGGCCCGAATCAGCAGGCCCAAAAGGGTGAGCCCCCAAAGCAGGCGGAAGAGCAAGGGTGATGCCGGGACCAATCTCCTGCTTGCGAGGGTGCCTTTGGCGAACTCGGACAATGGGGCGGGAGCCGGGCGGTTGGTGTGAACGGCAGCAAGTATGAAGGACACCAGGGATTGGGGTGTTCAGGAACGACGGAACGGGGAAACACGTTGGCCAGTTCCTGCCACAGCTAGGAGGGCGAATGCCAGCGCACCTGCCAGGGCCAGCGATCGGGCGCACAGAAAAAGGCATCATCCTGGCCGCATTGCAGGGTGAGGGCATCGGGCAGCCGCTCCAGCAGCCAGAAATCCAGGGTGACGGCTAGCGCGGGCAGCACGGCCCAGCGGGAGCGATAGCGCTCCAACCAAGCCAGGTAAACAATGAGAAGAAACAACCCGGCCGGATCGGCAAAGCGACTGGTGAAGGCCGGCAGCCAGTCCTGTCGCAAACACTGTTGGATGAGCGCAAAGAGAACGCCAAAGAAGGCCAGTTGGCGGGTGTATCGACAGGCCAACAGCTGGCGCCAGCCCAGGCGACGAACCCAACACACCGTGCCCGCGCCCAGCCCCAACGCCAACTGCAGCCTCACCACCTGTGGGGAGAGGGCATAGCTGTTGAAGAAACTCTCATTCATCGTGTAGTGATGCAGCTTGCTCCACAACATCGGTGCCACCAGCGCCAGCAGTCCCGCCAAGCCCAACAGCACAATCGCCAACACCAGAGGGCGACGAGATCCTCGGCCAGCTGCCCCCAAGGAAAGGGAGTCGGCCACGGGGCTTGGATCTGCCCGCCCGAGCGACACCAGCCCCCTGGGCAGCAAGGCCAGCAACGCTGTAGCCATAAACCCTCCATGCACGGTGGCAGCCCAAAGGGTGAGCAGGGCCATCACCCCACGAGCCACGGTCGCCAGTTGGCCTGCCCACAACAGGAGGGGAACCAGCAGCAGGGTCACCAGGGCCTGCCGGCTGACGCCATTTTGGAGAAAGTTGTGCAGAAAGGGGCTGAACACCATCAGCAAGGCCCACCACGGCCCCCAGGCCAAAGCCTGCCAGCGGCGGGCGAGCCCCAGCCCCAAAGCGGCATAACCGGCAGACACCAGGCCATGCACAAGGGCCATCCGGTAGGGCAGCCAGACAATCAGGGGAGCCAGCTGGATCCAAAACGGCTCCAACTGCAGAGCACGAAGATTGACGGCAAAGTAGTGACTCAGCTTGGTCACATCGCTGGTGCCCCAGGAGGCAAGCCCGAACAACAAGGTCACCTCGCCCAACAGAACCGCTCCCGCAGCAGCCCACAAGGACAAGCGAGCCGGCCGAGCCAGCCTCGTCATCAAGGTGGCTGTGACAAGGATGGCTGCGGTCAACAAGGCCATGAGCAGGGGCGCGGCAGCCACCTGGTCGATCCGGTACGGGGCGTTGCTGGGAAAGGGAAGCATCAGCCGCCTCGGACCGCGGCGTGCGGATCTCCCCGCAGCAGTCGAGCCAGGGCATCCGCCCTCTGGATCCGATCAAAGCCCCAGTAGGGATCGAGCAACTCCCGCACGGAGGCAGCGGCGGCAGATTCGGGCAGCCTGAGGCGGCTGGCGAGTTCCGCGCTGAGCCGTTGCCGCTCCGCCCACTCCGCTGCCTCCTCCTCGGCTTTGGTTGCCTGCAAGGTGGAGAGATCCTGCTCGGCCTCCACCGGAAGCCAGTGCAGGCGCAGGCCAAGGGCCACGCCGTA
>JBJTWN010000134.1:0-50289 GCA_046081785.1 Cyanobium sp. | reverse complement strand
CCTTGTAGGAGCCTCCGTAATGGCCCACATCCTCCCCGATCACGCACACATGGGGATCGCGGGCCATCTCCTCATCGATGGCTTCCCGAAGGGCATTGAAAAGCAAGGTTTCGGCCACGGTGGAGGCTGCTGCCACAGTGGGGCCAACCTATCTCAGCCTCCGGCGGCAAAGGTGCTGAGGATGAGCACTGAGAGGAGCATGCCTGGGAGCAGAAGCACCACCAACAGGCCGAGATCGTGAACGGTCATCCCCCTTGTCAAGCTAATTCAGTTTAGGAAGGGCGCTGCGGCTCTGCAGCCCTTTGCCTCTGGAAGAGAACCCACAGGCTTCGCAGGAAGGTGAGCGCCAGCCCCAAGCCAATGAAGGCAAAGCTGAAGGTGGCCAAAAACGTCATTCCCACCACAAGGGTTTTCACCGCCGTGCCGATGCTCTGAGCCACCTGGCTGTTGTAGTGAGGCGGATGGGCGCCGTAGTAAGACACCACCCTGCGACTCAGCGCCAGGCACAGCCAGGCCAGCACTGCACTGGTGAGGGCACCGCTCAGGAAACTGAGAGGCCCTTTGCGGAGCTCTGGCTGCGCCAGCTCGCCAGAGGGGGGGGTGGATGACATCGGATCGCTCATGGGAGGGCTGCCTCCACCAGGCTGACACCCGAATCCCTCAGGGCGCAGCACCAGCTCTCGAGCCCGGCAACCTGCAAGGCCTCCGCCAGGGCCTCCTCGACCTGGCCTGCCGCTTGAACCGTGCCGAAAAGGCCAAACACCGTTGGGCCAGAACCGCTCATGGCCACAGCCATCGCCTCCGGCCTCTGCTGCAACAGTTCCAAGGCCAGGGCGACCGAGGGCACCTCTGGCGCCACAACAGCCTGGAGATCGTTCCTCAAGGGGGGCAGCGGCGCCTGCCCGCGCAGCCCCTGCAGCAGGGTGCTCTGCCGCAGCGCCTGGCGCCGCTGCTCAAAGTCAGCCTCCTGGCTGAGGTAGAAGTCACCGCGCCACTCCCGGCAGCGGCCATAGGCCCAGGGGGTGGAGACCGACACCTGGGGGTGTTTCAGCAGGAGCACCCCCAGGGGCGAGGTTGGCCCCGGGCAGGCCTCCATGCGCTCGCCCCGGCCAAAACAGAGCTGGCTGCCACCCTCAAGGCAAAAGGGCACATCGGAACCCAACTGTGCGGCGAGCTCCGCCAGAACGGGGCGGGGCGTGCCCAGCCCCCAGAGGCGATCCAGGCCGATCAGGGTGGCAGCCGCGTCGCTCGAGCCGCCGGCCAGGCCAGCGCCGATCGGAATGCGCTTCTCCAACAGGATGGCGACGCCCCGCTCCTCCAGGCCGGCATGGGCGCGCAGGCGCTCAGCCGCCTGCACGATCAGGTTGTCTGGCCCAAGCGGCAGCTCGGAGCGGTTGCAGCGGAGAGTGATCTCGCCATCGGAGCGGCCAACGAAATCAAGCTGATCGGCCAAATCGATCGACTGCATCAGCATGGCCAGCTCGTGATAGCCATCCGGCCGCAAACCAAGCACCTCCAGATGGAGGTTGATCTTGGCCGGAGCGATCACGCGGCAATCAGCCATCAGGTTGGAGGCCATCAGCCCCGGGAACAGTGGCGCGATTCAAGCTGGTGGCCAGCGCGACCCATTGCACAGGAGAAAGCTCCTGAGGCCTGGCCTGCAAGCTCACCCCCACCTCCGCTGCCATCGCCGCAAGGCGCTCCTCGGGCAGCATCCCCGCCAGGCTGTTGCGCAACATCTTGCGCCGGGCGGAAAAGGCCCGGCGCAGCAATTGCTCCAGGGCCACCGCCAGATCCTGACGGAGACGCTGCTCTGGGGGGAAGGGGTCAATGCTGATCACCTCCGAGTGCACCTTCGGAGGAGGTTGAAACGATCGCGGCGGCACCCCGCAAATGCCCTGGCAGCGGCCAAGCAACTGCATGCGCACACTCAGGGCGGAGTAGGCGCTGCTGCCAGGCTCAGCGCGGAGGCGCTCCCCCACCTCCTTCTGCACAAGAAGCACCAACCGGCTGTAGGGGGGGGTGACGGGTCGATCCAAGCGACCCATCAGCCTCTCAAGCAAAGGGCCTGTGATGTTGTAAGGGATGTTGGCCACCACTTTGTTCGGTCCCGGCAATCCCGCTGGTGGCAGGGCGATCGAGAGCACATCCCCGGTCAGCAGGTGGAAGCGGGGCTGGCTGGCAAAACGCTGCCGCAGCCCCTCCACGAGATCGCGATCCAGCTCAACCGCAGTGAGCTCGGCAACGGAGGAGGCCAACAGAGCCTCCGTCAAGGCTCCGCGACCTGGCCCCACCTCAAGCACATGGTCTGTGGGAGCCAGCTGGGCGGCTTCCACGATGCGGCGCAGCACCTCTTGATCCACCAGCCAGTGCTGGCCAAAGCGATGGCGGGCCCGATGGGCAGCGAAGGGAGCGGGGGAAGCCATGGGTTGCGGCCACTGTCCCAAGATGGCAAGTCCGAAGCCAAGGCGCAGGGATCGGCCCTCGCAAGCGCTAGGGATGCAGCAGCTACCAACACCAGCCATGACCTGCCACAGCGCATCACCTCTCAGGCAAAGCGGGCCCTCTGAGCCCGCGTTCCTCCAGAGACGCGGGCTCAGGGTCTTGATGGCGGCCCTGTCTCTGCTGTGGCTCACTTCCGCCCAGGCCAAGGCCGAGAGCCGCACGGCTGAATCGATTTGGAGTGAGAGCGATGCCCAACAGCGAGCGATCGAGCAGATCCCCTTGGAGGATCGATCGGGCATCAGCAACACCCGTTGCCAGGAGGTTGGGGTGGGGCGCATGGGCAGCCTGCCTCGCTACCGCTGCACCGTTTGGTTTGACCCCACGCCAAAAACACCGCCATCCGATCAGCAACCGCCGGCGCCCGCGGCTAAGTGAGCCGAACCCAACGCACCGCCGCCCGTCGGGGTGGAAGGGGCACCAAGGCCGCCACGAGCTCCACCGGCCGCTCGGCCAGGTGGGGGTGCGCTGCCTGCCAGCAAGCCCAGGCCCGCTCCAGCCGCAACCGCTTGGCGCGATGCAAGGCAGCCAGACCATCCCCATCGCGCGGCGACGCTCCCCTGCCCTTCACTTCCACCAGCAGCAGGCGGCCCGGCTTGCTGAGCACCAGATCCAGCTCGCCCCAGCGGCAGGACCAGTTGCGGGAGACCAGAAGCCAACCCCGGCTCTGCAGCAAGCGCAGGGCTCTTTGCTCAGCCCAGCGACCTTGACGCTGGCGGGAGGAGAGTGGCATGGACGAAGAAACCTGGAAGAGCGCTCTTCAAAGGATTCCCGAGGGCTTCAGCCCGCCCCCCATTCGGCAGCCCAGCCCTCCCCATGGCCAAGCCACCAGGAGGGGATCCGAACCGGATTCAGCTAGGCAAAACTCCGAAAAGCAAGTAGGGTCTGAAGGAAATCTTCACAATTGAGCCAGCGATCGTATGTTTACCCTCGACAAAGCCACCCAGATCTTTCCGGAAACACTCAGCGCCGATGCGGTGCCAGCGATCACTGCCCGCTTCCGCCTGCTCAGCGCTGAGGATCAGCTTGCCTTGATCTGGTTTGCCTATTTGGAGATGGGCCAGACCATCACGATCGCTGCTCCCGGCGCGGCTCGCATGCAGTTTGCCGAGCCGATTTTGAACCAGATCAAGGCGATGGATTTCCCCAAGCAGAGTGAGGTGATGTGTGAACTGGCCAATCGGTCCGACACCCCGATTGGCCGCACCTACGCCAGCTGGTCGGTGAACATCAAGCTCGGCTTCTGGTATCAGCTGGGCGATTGGATGGCGGCTGGCCTTGTGGCTCCAATCCCCAAGGGCTACCAGCTTTCCGCCAACGCCGCCGCCGTTTTGAATTCGGTCAAGGCTGTGGATCAAGGGCAGCAGATCACGTTGCTGCGCAATTTCGTGGCAGACATGGGCTACGACCCAGCCAAAGGGGAGGGGCAGCGGGTCATGGAACCGATCGCGGCTCCCACACCTGAGGAGAGTCGCCAGAAGGTGTTCATCGAAGGGGTGATCAATCCCACGATCAATGCCTATATGGATCTGCTGAATGCCAACGATTTTGATGCGTTGATTGAACTCTTCCTGCCGGACGGCGCCCTCCAGCCACCCTTCCAAAAGCCGATTGTGGGCAGAGAGGCCATCCTGCGTTTCTTCCGGGAAGACTGCCAAAACCTCAAGCTTCTGCCTGAGCGCGGCTACTCGGAGCCAGCCGAGGGGGGCTTCAATCAAATCAAGGTCACCGGCAAGGTGCAAACACCTTGGTTTGGTGCTGGCGTGGGCATGAATGTGGCTTGGCGCTTCCTGCTCAATCCCGAAGGCAAGATCTACTTTGTTGCCATCGATCTGCTGGCCTCCGCCGCTGAGCTGCTCAAGTTCGCCCGTTGACGCTCGCCACCCGGCGCGGCCTCCTGCTCGCCGCCGGAATCCTTCTCGGTTGGTTGGGGAGCTGGCTGGTGCTGCTCCCCACCAGCCTGTCCCACCTGCACCCCGTCCTGGTCGGCCTGGCCGTGGCGGGGCGCACGCTGCTTCAGACAGGCCTGTTCATCGTGGCCCACGACGCGATGCACGGCACCCTCTGGCCGGGCCAGCCAAGGGCCAATCACCGCATTGGAGCGCTTGCACTCCAGCTGTACGCGGCCCTGCCCTACGCCAACTGCCGGGCGAATCACCAGCTTCACCACCGTCACGCGGGCTGCGCGGGCGATCCAGACCACCACGGCGAGGCCCAACCGGCGCTGACCAGCTGGTATCTGCGATTCATGGCGGCTTACCTCTCGCCCGCCCAACTCACGGCTCTCGTGCTGGGCTGGCTGGTGCTCACCGGCCTTGCCTCAACCCTCTCCTCCAGCCCGGTGGCCAACGTTGTGTTGTACGGCGCCCTGCCTGTTTGGCTGAGTTCCTTGCAGCTTTTTTTGGTGGGCACCTTCCTCCCCCACCGGCCCCTCGCCTCAGGCCCGGGCCATGCGAGAGAAGATCATCAGCCCCGCAGTTTGAACCTGCCGGGATGGCTGTCTCTACTGGCCTGTTTCCACTTTGGCTATCACTGGGAACATCATGCCTTTCCCCACCTGGCCTGGCATGAGCTGCCCGGAGCCAAGCGCCGCATCAAGGAAGCCTTCAGGTCCAACCCCCAATTCGCGTTTCCCTTATCTGGGCGATAACGTGCAGTTATCTAAACGTTACCGTCGACCCCGTGCAGACAATGGCCCAATCCACTTTGAGCGTCTGGACACCGCAAGAGCAGGCGATTGCGAGGGAAGCCTTTGATCGTGCCCAACATCGAGCGGTCAACGACCTGATCAGCAAAGTGAAGGGACATGCCTCCGGAGTGGGTTCCGTTGAGGCCCTGTGGCAACTCCACGATTTCCTGAGCACCCAGCGGCACGATATGGAAGGTCGATTTGATTTTCGCCTGGAGGGCATTTTGTTCCTCTTCGCAAGCTTCGTGAAAGATGGCCTGCTCTCTGTAGAAGAGCTCGATGGCCTTGAGGGCGAAAAACTAGCCAAGATCAAGGCGATGGCATTGTTTTGATGGCTTGCAGCCGCTGACTCTGGTCAAGCGTTGTCAAACGCGTGTCAAGCATGCGTTTCACCAGCAGAAGAGACACAAAAGACGATTGGACTGGGCGGACAGCGAATGGCTACCCTTTCGATTCGGCTTATTTTACAAAATGTGAAGACAGACCAACCCTGCCTCGGGACGAACCTAAGACTGCATCGGGAGAAACAATAATTTCAGCTACTTACTTATTCTTATAGTCGCGTTGTCATGACTGAGATCCATGCTGCAAAAGTACGCCTTGGGCAAGCCAATGGGCCAGAGGTTGAATTAATTGTTAGCGGCCATTCATTGTATGCAAGCTACGAAACCCCAACGGGTTACGCTGCGATCTATGACGACGAGCTCGGCTTGTACTGCTATGCCGAACTGAAGTCAGGCAGTTACCAATCAACAGGTGTCTCGATCGCAGACGCTCCTCCGCCAACCCTCTTGCCTCATCTCAAAGAGAGCGAAGACGTGCGCGCAAGCAAAAGTGCGCGACACGCGCAGCAGCGATCTGAACAAACCCACACAACCCCATCGACATCGGAGGAACCATGAGTGCAATCTTTGGAGAGCTGCTCACATTTGAACAACCCGGCCACGCCAGCATCAAGCTGCGAGCGTTTGGCGATGAGCATTATGCACGTTATGAGACCGATGAAGGTTACTCTGTCGTGTTTGACCCAGAGCAGAATCGTTATTGCTACGCTCGGCTCTCCTCTGGCAAATACCAATCCAGTGGCCTGGCGGCCGATCAGCAGCCTCCCGCTGACTTAGCCAAACACCTGGTGGAGGACAAGGACGTGATCGCCGCCAAGGCAATGGCCAAGCGAAGCATGAGATCTTCAACAGCCAGAAATCCTTTGGCGCGCGAGATCAACAGGACGTTTGGCCCCGCCCAGGGATTGCTTACAGGAAGAGTTCTTGCCAAGGGCACGATAAAAGGTTTAACAATACTAGTCAACTTTCAAGATGTTAAGACCAGCTTATCGCGCGATGATATTGACAGCCTGTTGAATGGTAAAAACTACACAGCCAATGGCAATATCTGCTCCGTTCGCGACTATTTCAAGCAGGTTTCCAACGGAAATTTGGATTACCATAACGTCGTGGTTGGTCCCTACACATTAAGTCGCACTCGCCAGCACTACGTCAAGAATCTGCTCGTTGAGGAAGCTTTACAGCTCGCCTTGGCAGATGGGCTTGATCTCCGACAGTTCGACTCCCAGAACGAGGGTGTCATTGATGCCCTCAGCGTCCTTTATGCGGGCCAGACTCAATATGCTGGCGAGCTCTGGCCACACAACTGGAGCATCAATCTTAAATTTGGCACCATCCGTACGGATCAATACATGATTAGCAGCCTTGGCAGGTCTTCGACAGACCTTTCAATTGGCACCTTCTGTCATGAAACGGGTCATATGTTGTGCCGTTTTCCCGATCTCTATGACTATGGCGAGCGCGATGGCAATCTCAAGGCCAGTGCAGGGTTGGGCAGCTTTTGCCTGATGGCTGCAGGCAATCACCTTGACTATGGCCGGAGCCCAGCGCCAGTCTGCGCTTACCTGCGTGATCTGGTGGGCTGGTGCGACAAGGAAATCAATCTCAATCAGCCTGGCGAATATGAGGCTATTCATGGTGATTATGGAACAGTGATCAAGTTTCAAACAAGCAAGCCAAACGAATATTTCCTCATCGAGAATCGTTCACGAGTAGGCCTTGATCGCGCCGGCGTAAGCAGTGGTCTGGCGGTTTATCACTGTGACATTCTTGGCTCTAACGAGTGGGAAGAGGGCACCGCGATACGCCATTACCAATGTGGTTTGCTACAGGCGGACGGCACGCGTGATCTCGAATCCAACCGCAATCGAGGCGATGCGGCAGACCTGTTTGCCGGGTTAGCCGGAGTGGCGCTTTCAGATGCCACCAGTCCGAATTCGCGAGAATGGGATGGACGAGACTCTGGCCTGACCCTCGCTGGCATCCACACTCCCTCAGAGCGCATGGGTTTTCGAATCGGCGCCGATCAAGGCGGGCCAGCTGGCCACTTCACCAAGACAGTGACCCCCAACCTACCGATCCCAGACAACACAAACGGAGGGGTGACGAGCAGTATCCAGGCGGAGACTGGTGGGGTGGTCAAGAAGATCATTGTCAAATTAGATATTCGTCATCCCTATATCGGTGATCTGGAAGTGCGCCTCACCGCGCCCTCTGGCAAGAGCACGTTGTTACACCAGCGGTTGGGCAATAGCACAGACAACATCATTGAAACCTATGATTCTTCCTCACCGGGTGTGTTGACTGCGCTGGTTGGCGAGGGAGCACTTGGTTTGTGGCGACTCACGGCCGCAGACCGCGCGCCACGGGACGTTGGCGTGCTGAAAAGCTGGTCGCTTGAATTGGAAACGGGCTGATGATTTAACCAGCTCAGAGGTGAGCTTGGAAGAAGAGGAGGAGAGGGGTTAGCTTTTACGCTGATCATGAGAAACATGGACCCATCTCCTCCCTCATGGGGCCCGGGCCAATCCATCAACCAGGCGCTGTTTGCCAAGTCCATCCAATGGCTCAAGCGAGCGGTTTTCTGCCTTCTCCTGCTGCTCGCCATCAACCTGCCGGTTGCGGTGCTGGGGGCACGTCCGGCTTTGGCAGCGATGGACTATGCCAAACAGGTGTTGATCGGCGCCGATTTCCACAGCACCGACCTGCGCGGCGCCACCTTTAACCTCACCAACCTGCGAGAAGCGGATTTCTCAGGGGCTGACTTGCGCTTGGCCAGCCTGTTTGGCGCCAAACTGCAGGATGCCAATTTCAACGGTGCCGATCTGCGGGAAGCCACGTTGGACAATGCCGTGTTGAAAGGCACGGATCTGAGGGGGGCCTGGCTAGAGGATGCCTTTGCCTTCAACACACGCTTTGAAGATGTGCGCGTCGATGGTGCCGACTTCACCCATGTGGATCTGCGGAGCGATGCGCGCAAAGCCCTCTGCGCCGTTGCCACGGGCAGTCATCCCATCAGCGGGCGGCTGACCCGAGACACCCTTGAATGCCCCTGAAGCCACGGTTTCTGCCATGTCACTAGATGCCCGCAGCAAACAGCGGCTTGAAGCGCTCGGACGCACGCTGCCCAAGAAAATCGAGGCTCAAGCCTCCCCCACTACTGAGGCCCCAAACGCAGCACCACTCAGGGGTGGCGTGAAGCCCCGCTCAGGGGAGGCTGGCCGGCACCGTTTGGAGCGCGAAGAGGATCCAGCTGCGCTCTTCCGAGCCCTGATGACAGCCAGCCCGGACGGCAGGGTGCCCCCTCACCTGCTCGATCGGCTCCGCGAACTGGAGGGCTCACGCCGGCCAGCCCCAGCAGGGGAGTCCCCTACACCCGCCCAGGCACGGGGCAGCAAGAGCAGCTCGCCCAAGGGGGCGAGCCGTCGCGCCGATCGTCGAGCCAGCGACGATCAAGACCTCTACACAGCGTTTGCCCAGCTCTTGCTTGAGGATGAGGAGAGCCCGTAAGGGCGGCAGAGGTGTAGATGGATCAACCGGTTGGCCCCTCGGGCTGAGGGGTGCAGGCTTGCGCCAAAGCTCCGTAGAGGGCCCAGCGCCGCTGGAGCTCCGCCTGGGCTTGGCGCTCAAGCATGCGGGCCCGAGCGGGATCGCTGTAGCCCAACATGCGAAAGCGATTTTCCGTGGCCATCGCTTCGGCAAGCGGTCGCCGAGGCTTGGCACTGTCGATTTGCAGCGGCGACTGGCCATCCGCCAGGCGGCGGGGGTCGTAGCGGTAGAGCAACCAGCGGCCCGACTCCACCGCCAACTGCTGTTGCTGCAATCCTTTGGCCATGTCGATGCCATGAGCAATGCAATGGGAGTAAGCCAGGATCAAGGAGGGTCCGCGATAACTCTCCGCCTCCAAAAAGGCTCGAATGGTGTGTTCATCCCTGGCCCCCATCGCCACGCTGGCGACGTAAACCGTGCCCGTGCTCATCGCCAGGAGGCCCAGATCCTTCTTCGGCGAGGCCTTCCCCCCGCTGGCGAATTTGGCGACGGCCCCCATCGGGGTGGCCTTGGAGGCCTGCCCACCGGTGTTGGAATACACCTCGGTGTCGAGCACGAGCACATTCACATCTCGGCCAGAGGCGAGCACATGATCCAGGCCGCCAAAGCCGATGTCATAGGCCCAGCCATCGCCTCCCACCAGCCACACGCTGGTTTTGACCAGGGCATCGGCCAGATCCAACAGGCGGGCTTCAGGGGAGGCTGAGCGCTGTTCAGGGTTCAGCCCCTCAAGCACGGCCTGAAGGTGGCGCTTGAGGGCCGCCACCCGCTCCCTCTGGGCGTAAACAGCCACTTCATCTCCCTGATCCAGGGCCGCTGCCACCAGAGCCTCGACCAGGGCCGTGGGGGGAGGTTCGCGCCAGGGCGCCTCTGCCGCGATGGCTGACGTCAGCAGCTGCAGGGCCATGGCCCGTTTCTGATCGAGGGCCACCCGCATGCCGAAGCCAAATTCAGCGTTGTCTTCGAAGAGGGAATTGCTCCAGGCGGGGCCTTGGCCCGCCGCATTGGTGCTCCACGGGGTGGTGGGGAGATTGCCGCCATAAATGGAGCTGCAGCCCGTGGCATTGGCCATCAGCAGACGATCGCCGAAGAGTTGGCTGACGAGCTTGAGGTAAGGCGTTTCGCCGCAGCCCGCACAGGCGCCAGAAAACTCGAAAAGAGGCTGCTGCAACTGTTGGTGGCCGATTTTGTGCAGGTTCAGGCTGTCGCGAGGCACCTCGGGCAACTGCAGGAAAAAATCCCAGTGGCCCCGAGCCTGCTCCCGCAGGGGGCGCTGCGGGGCCATGTTGAGCGCCTTGCGTTTGGGCTCCTGTCGATCGCGGGCGGGGCACACCTCCACGCACAGCTGACAGCCGGTGCAGTCCTCAACGCCCACCTGAATGGTGAAACGCTGGCCCCAGAAGGCTGGATCTCGGGCAGGGGCTTCACGGAAGCCTTCCGGCGCAGCTTGCAGGGCCGCGGGGCTGGCCACCTTGGCGCGGATCACCGCATGGGGACACACCAGCAGGCATTTGCCACACTGCACACACAAGTCGCTCTCCCAAACCGGCACGGTGGCAGCGATGTTGCGTTTCTCCCAGCGGGCAGTGCCCGTGGGCCAGGTGCCATCGCAGGGCAAGGCGCTCACCGGCAGAGCATCTCCCCGGTGGGCGAGCATCGGGCCAATCACCTCCTGCACAAACGGGGAGGCCTCCGCCAGTCGTTGGCTGGCGGCAAGGGCAGCGGCAGCTCCTGGCCGATCGGCATCCTGCAGCCCCTGCCAGTCGAGGGGGTGCAGGGCCGCCAGGCTGGCATCCAGGGCCAGCACATTCATGCGCACCACCGCCTCACCCTTGCGGCCGTAGCTGTGGCGGATGGCCTCCCGGATGCGCTCCAGTGCCTCCTGACGCGGCAACACGCCACTCACCGCGAAGAAAGCGGCTTGCATCACCGTGTTGATCCGACCTCCCATGCCGGCTTCCCTGGCCACCTGATCAGCGTTGATCTGCCACACCTGCAGCCCCAGCTCCCGCACCTGTTGACGGGTCGCAGCGGGAAGAGCCCCCCAGGTGGCGGTGGGCTCGTAGGGGCTGTTCACCAGAAGGGTGCCGCCGGGCACCAGGCCCTTGAGCACATCGAGCTGGGCGAAAAAATCCCATTGGTGCACCGCCACCAGCGTGGGATGCTCAATCAGATAGGGCGCCTGGATCGGGCGGGGGCCGAAGCGCAGGTGAGAGACCGTGACGGAACCGGATTTTTTGGAGTCGTAGACGAAATAACCCTGGGTGAAGAGCGGGGTGCTTTCGCCGATGATTTTGATCGTGTTTTTGTTGGCGCCCACCGTGCCATCACTGCCCAAGCCATAAAACACAGCCCGCACCTCATCGCTGGCGTCGATGCTGAAACGGCTGTCGACAGCAAGGGAGAGATGGCTGACATCATCCTGGATGCCCACGCTGAAGTGATTCAGCGGCTGCGCCTGGGCGAGATTGGCAAAGACCGCTCTGGCCATCGCCGGGTTGAATTCCTTGGAACCCAAGCCGTAGCGGCCGCCAACCACCCTGGGGAGGGGCCCATCCCCATGTTGCAGCTGCCACTGCTCGGCGATGGCTGTCACAACATCGAGATAGAGCGGCTCGCCGGTGGCGCCAGGCTCCTTGCAGCGATCGAGCACGGCGATGGCGCCGGTGGTCGCCGGCAAAGCGGCCACCAACCACTCCGCCACCAGCGGGCGAAACAGACGCACCTTGAGCACACCCACCCGCTCCCCCTGAGCGGCCAGGTGTTGGGCGGTAGCCACAGCTGTTTCGCACGCCGAGCCCATCAGCACCACCACCCGTTCCGCATCGGGGGGCCCCACGTAGGAATAGGGCTCATACAGCCTTCCAGTGAGCGCCCCAAACCGTTCCATGGCCTCCCTCAAATGGAGGCTGAGGGCGGCATGGAAGGGATTCACCGCCTCTCTGCCCTGGAAATAGACATCTGGGTTTTGGGCCGTGCCACGCAACACGGGCCGCTCCGGCGTCAACGCACGCTGCCGATGGGCCCGAACCGCTTCCGCGGGGATCAGGGCGTGCAGAAGGGTGTCGGAGAGCGCCTCCACTTTTTGGATTTCATGGGAGGTGCGGAAGCCATCAAAGAGATGCAGGAACGGCACCCGGCTGCTCAACGAGGCACAGGTTGCAATGGCAGCGAAGTCGGCGGCCTCCTGCACCGAAGCGGAGGTGAGGATGGCGCAACCCGTGGCCCGGCAAGCCATGGCATCGGAGTGATCGCCAAAGATCGAGAGTCCTTGGGCGGCCAGGGCGCGTCCCGCCACATGCACCACAACGGGCGTGAGTTCCCCCGCCCAGCGATAGAGGTTGGGGATCATCAACAGCAAGCCCTGCGATGCCGTGAATGTGGTGGTGAGGGCCCCGGCTTGCAGGGCGCCGTGCACCGTTCCGGCAGCCCCCCCTCGCTTTGCAGCTCCACCACACTGGGCACAGCCCCCCAGAGATTGGGCTTCCCTTCAGCGCTCCAGCCATCGGCCCATTCGCCCATCGGGGAAGCTGGCGTGATCGGGTAGATCGCGATCACCTCATTGAGGCGGTAGGCGACGTGCGCCACCGCCTCATTGCCATCCATGCAAGTCATGCGGTTCATGGGCTGGTCTCCGCATCGTCGTCCACCACGCACAGGGCAAAGCCCACATGCACCAACACTTGATCGCCCACCCGCGCCTGGGGCAAGCAGGCCAGGCTCACCCGCTGGCGCACACCACCGAAATCCACCTCAGCCGTGCGCCAGAGGTCGCCATCCCCATCGGGAGGGGAAGGGTTGGCGATGGAACGAATCTGCCCTGGTACGGCCAGGCACATGGGCTGGTGGGGACAGGGTCTGGTTTGGTTATAAAGCAATCTCTCGGCTTGAACCGCAAGAGGCCCATGACAGCCGGTTACGGGCCCGATCTGGCCGCCTGAGTGGCCCAGGCCTGCCCCAGGGCCAACCCCCCGTCATGACAGGGCACCTGCTCTCCCCAAAGGGGCTCGATGGCCCGTTGCCTGAGTCCCCGCAGGCACCCCTCCAACAGCGAGCGGTTCTGAAAACACCCCCCTGCCAGGGCCACCTGGCGGCAACCGCTCCAGGCGGCGGCGGCAGCGGCCCCCTGCACAATCCCCTCCACCAGCGCCCGCTCCACCTGCCAGGCGGCCCGCTGGGGACAGCCGCCAGCGGCCCGGTCGGCAAGCAGGGCCCGGAGGAGGGGCTCCCAGTCCCAGCGGCCGAGGGGAGGGGCGCAGAAATCCTGCGGGGAGCAACCCATCAGGGGAAAGGGCCAGGGCTCAAGCGCCGTTGATCGTTCTGCGCGGCGATCCTGCGCCAGCTGCCCCCGGGCGGCGGCCCCTTGCCAGCGCAAACCACCCTCCCCTTCGTAGCTGAGCCGTTGGGCCAGACCGAGCAGGGAGGACACTCCATCCAGAAAGCGGCCCAACGAACTGGTGAGCGGCGCGTTGCAGCCACCGGCCATGGCCTGCAACAGCACGTCGCGCTCCCGGGCTGAGAACGCTTCGATGGTGAACGCGGCGCCAGGCTGCTCCAGGGCCCATGCACCGGCAGCGGCAAGCAGCCCCAAGCCGCAGCGCCGCGGTTCGCGGCTGGCTCGCTCACCTCCGGGCAGGGGGAAGGGGCGCAGGGCAGCCAGTCGTTGCCAGCGCAGGCCGCCATCCCCCAGCCCATGGATCAACAGGAGCTCACCACCCCAGAGACGCTCCTGCCCTGGTGGGGGTCCTGGCCGGGCCCCGGCCGCCGCCAGGCCCAGCCCATCACAGGCCACCACGAGCAGGGGGGGCTGGCGACCGTGCTCGGCGAGCACCGCCAGTCCATGGGCCAGATGGTGCGGCACGGGAGCCAAAGGAATTCCATGCCGATCGGCGAGGGGCCGCGCCAGCTGGTGGCTCAAATAGCCAGGGTGGGCATCACAGGCCAGGCTCGTCACAGCCATGGCGGGAAACGACAGCTGGGCCTGCAAGGCGTCTTGCCAGCGGCACTGGACGGCGGCATCGGCCAGATCCCCCAGATGGGGACCCAACCAGATCCGATCCCCCATCACCAGGGCTGGGGCGGCCTTGAGGTCGCCTCCCAAGGCCAGCAAGGCACCAGCCCACTCCGGGCTGGAGTCGGAAGGGCCCTCAGGCGACTGCCATGGCAGGGCTTCCGGCACAAAGCCCCGAGCCCGTCGCAAGAGCGCCGGCCGGCCGTCGATCAACTGCACGAGCGAATCATCGAGGGGCCTGGCGATCGGCAGGTCGTGCACCAGGAAGGCATCGGCGATGCCAGCCAAACGCTGCACGGCTTCGCCGGGGGAGATGCAGAGGGGCTCTCCGCTGCGATTGCCGCTGGTGGCCACCAGGGGGCGTCCCACCCCGCGCGCCAGCAGCCGATGAAGAGCGGAGGCCGGCAGCATCACCCCCAAGGATGGACTGCCGGGCGCCACGGGCTCCCAACGCCCATCGCCGCCAACGAAGCGGCGACGGAGCAGCAGGATCGGCGCCGCCGGATGGCGCAGGAGCCGCTCCTCGGCGGCAGAACAATGCAGCTCCTCCTCCAACTGCCAGGGATCAGCGAGGAGAAGGGCAAAGGGCTTGGCGGGTCGGTGCTTGCGTTGTCGCAGGCGCTCCACGGCTTGGCGCTGGCAGGCATCCACCAACAGCTGAAACCCTCCAACGCCCTGCAGGGCGAGGATCTGCCCGTCAAGCAACAGGCGAGCCGCAGCGTCCAGAGCCGCCTCCCCGCCTGCCAGGGGGAGGCCCGCTACATCGAGCAGGCTCAGCCGGGGGCCGCAGATCGGGCAACTGATCGTTTCCGCGTGGAAGCGGCGGTCGGCCGGGTTGCTGAACTCCTCGGCACAGGCGGGGCAAGGCGGAAAGGCCGCCAGGGTGGTGTGGGCCCGGCAAAAGGGCAGGGCGGTGGCCAGGCTGAAGCGCGGTCCGCAGGCACAGCAACTGATGAACGGATAGCGATGGCGACGGGAGGCGGGATCGTCCAACTCCGCCAGACAGCGGGGACAGGGTGCCCGGTCGGCGGAGAGGCCAGGGGCCACCAGGGCCGGGCCGAGGGGCACCGCAGGGGCCGCCGCGATCCTTACCCCCTGGGGCCAGGGGGGATGGGGCGGATCCAGCCAATGGGCCTCCAGCTGCTCCAGCCGGGCGGCATCGGGGAGGGCCGCGGGCAGAGCCGCCAAGAAGTCTTGCAAGGCCGCTTGCAAGCCGCACAGGTCGATCTCCAATCCGCCGAAACGGTTGTGCAGCGTTCCGCTCAGCCGCCGCGCACTGGCCAAACGCTGCAGCGCCGGTCGCGCCCCCACTCCCTGGAGAACGCCGCGGCACCACACCTGCAAACGGGCCGCCTGGCCGGCCGGAGCGCTCACCCTGCCGGTTGCCTGATCAGCGCCGTTGGCAGCAGCGCCTCCAGCAAGGCACCCATGCCCTCCCCGCTGCGGGCAGAGGTTTCCAGAACCCTGGCCCCCGGGGCAACCAGCTGGAGATGGCGGTGGACGAGGCCACGAGCAAATCCCACGGCCTCGGCCAGATCCAGCTTCGTGAGCACCACCAGATCCGCACTGCGGAAGGTGGCGGGATATTTCAGCGGTTTGTCCTCCCCCTCGGTCACTGACAGCAACACCAGACGGAGATCTTCCCCCAGATCAAAGGCGGCCGGGCAGACCAGGTTGCCCACGTTTTCGATCAGCAACAGATCCAACGCTGCCAGTGGATGGCCAGCCTCCGACAGGGCGTCAAGGCCCCGATGCACCATCGCCGCTTCCAGATGGCAGGCCTGACCCGTGGTGATCTGCACGGCGGGCAGCCCGGCTTGGCGGAGCCGACGGGCGTCATGGTCCGTGGCGAGATCGCCCACCAGCGCCGCTAGGCGCTGGGTGGAGGGCACAACGCCAGCCAAACGCTCCAGCAAGGCTGTTTTGCCGGAACCAGGAGAAGAGAGGACGTTCACCACTCGCACTCCAGCGGCACGAAAGTGCGCACGGTTGTGGGCAGCCAGATGTTCGTTGCGGGCGAGGAGCGCCTCCCCGAGCACCACCTGCCGGCCTGGAGAGTCGGAGAACGAATGGTCTTCTGCCTGCTCAGGCAAGCCGCAGGCGCAGTGACGGCACATGGCGGGGAGGCACAAACCGCAAAAACCTGCCCCCACGCTAGGCGCGTTGCGAGCGCGCGTCTGAAAGGGGGAGGCAAGACATCCTGCTTCGGCTCGGCCAGGCCCAGGTCTGCCCCAGGTCTCAGGGATGCAGCTCAACGGCATGGAGCGTCAGCTCCCGGCCCTGCAACAACGTACGGCACGGGCGACCGCAACCTGGACAAACGGCCCATCCCTCAGGTGCGAGCACGTCCATTGCGCAATCCTGGCACCAGAAAGCGGCAGGCACAACCTCGATCTCCAGCGTTGCCCCCTCAGCGCAGGTCTGCGCGAAGACCACCTCAGCGGCGAAGCGCAGGGCCTCGGGATCCACTCCCGCCAAGCTGCCAATCCGGAGCTGGATCGCAGTCACCCGCTCCGCAGCCTGGAGAGCAGCCACGGCCAGCACCCGCTCGCCCAGCGCTTCCATCAGGCTCAGTTCGTGAATGGGTGCGACCTGGAGGGGGGCAGACCAGTCTGAGGGTCGTTGCGACAGGCCGCCATCTCTGGCCAAGGGTTTGCAGGCTTGCCAATCTGGTGGCACAACGTTGAGCCGTGATGGAGAGCAAGGACTGGCTCTGGATCCTCCACCCCGCCCTGGCCGTCGCCGTGGTGTATCCCTTGATCGGGATCGTGGCCCGGTTGGGGCTGCAAACCCGCCAGCGGCGCGAAGGTGGCGCCAAGCTGCCCGCCACCACTGGCCGCGACCACAGCGACCTGGGCCGCTGGTTGGCCATGGCGGTGGTGGCCATTGTGCTGGTGGCGCTCACGGTGGTGATCAGCACCGCCGTCCCCCTGGCTGACTTTCGAGGGGGCGCCGGCCGGGGTGGCCAGCTCCTGCTTGTGTTGGTGGGCAGCGCGGCTTCCCTGGCCGCTCTGTGGAGGGCGAAGGCCAAGGGGTTGCGGCTGGCCTTCGCCCTGATCACCTGGATTGGCGTGCTCACCCTGGGAGCCCAGCCAGAAGTGTTTCGCGTCAGCGACAACCCCCTGCAGCCCCAGTTCTGGAGCTCCCACTACTGGAGCGGTGTGGCCGTAGTGGGGTTGATGCTCTTCTCCCTTGCCGCCCGGCCAGAGATCCTGCGGGAGCCGCGCTGGCGCCGCCTTCACCTGGGAGCGAGCCTGCTGGCGGGGGTGTTGTTTGTGAGCCAGGCGATCAGCGGCAGCCGCGATCTGCTGGAGATCCCCCTGCACTGGCAAAAACCAGCCCTGGCAGGCTGCGATTGGGCCGCCAAGGTGTGCGCCCCCCCATCGCCCGCGCCTCCTGCGGCGCCTTAGGACCCCAATCGGAGCTGGCTGGCGCAGGTCGTCAAAACAAAGCCCGAACCTTGCGGTTCAGGCTTTGTCTGCTCAGCCATGGTGCCCTGTGGTGAAAGGGGCGTGACTGCGCGGTCGATGGATCGTCTGTGATCAGGGTCTTCAGTTGTGGGGCGGAGCTGCTGGCGCCGGCCTCCTGGGGCCTGGGGTCTAGCAGGGTCTCCCATCTCTTCCGGGGCACCTAGAGCCCTTTTGGGGAACGAAGCTCATCAACGGTGCTTGGAGGGTCAGCATGGCCTCAGGGATCTGGGCATGGGCTGAACCAGAGAAACCAGACGTCGCTTGAGAGTGTTGGAGCAGGGTCCAAACGTCAGCGGGCTCCTGGAATCTGATTGGGTGGCGTGTCGTCCAAAGGCGCCTCCTGATCCGCTGCGGTCATTGTGCTGCCATGGCCCGATGGGCACAACAAAGCCCGGCGGATTCGTCATGGGACTTGACTAACAGACATCTGTCTTGATGAAGCGAACTTGATGAAGCAAAAGCCATTAACTTATGTAAGGCAGCATTGCCGATCCCTGAGCCGGCTCTATAGCAAAGGAATGGCAGGCAACCGCAGCATGACAACCCTCCGCTGTGACATCGCAGCCATCACGATGCCGCTGTGGTTTAACACATATGGGGACCATGATCACAACGGCAAAATATTTATTCTCAGCAAATACAAAGATATTCTCGCCTACATCAAACGCGTCCAGGCCAACAAAGACCACACCGCTGAGCAGAAACAAGACCTGGCTGAGCAACGCGAATCGCTGGCCAGGACCCATGGGCTGGAGGACGATCCCCACCGCCAGGAGGAATGGCTGCCCACCACTGCTGCTGCAGCAAAGCGGCCCCATCCCCTGATTGTGCCCCTTGTTTTAAGAGGGGCCCTGGGGGACACGCTGGAGATCCACCTGGAAAATGAGCTGGAACCCGATGAGGAGCACGGTCCGCGCCATGTGGGCCTGCATCTGATTGGCCCGGGTGGGGAGTCTGCTGGCAATGACGGCTCCCATGTCGGAGCCAATCCCTCCAGCTTGGTGCCCCCTGGAGAACAACGCGTCTACACCTGGCATGCCCTGCACGAGGGCGTGTTTGTCTTCCACGATGCCGGGCGACTTTCGGGGCACCGAGGCTGGCACCAATGCGCATGGCCTCTTTGGCGCCCTGGTGGTGGAGCCCGCTGGTAGCCGCTGGAGCGATCCCGAAACCGGAGACGATCTGATCCACCCTTTCAGCAAGGAGATCCTTGGCACTGGGCTCTATGTGGATGTGCACCAACGCCACAGCGCCGATCTGGAGTGGGGAGCGAAAGCCCCCTTCCCTGATCCCTTCAACCCCGATTCACTCACCCGGGAATACCCAGACCCCCGAGCCTCCTTCCGGGAATATGTGATCTTCATCCACGATGAGCCGGAATGGGCGGCCCCCCACAGGCGCTTGGAGAGCAATCCCTGCGAGGAAGAAAGCGCGAATCAAGACCAGCTCGCCCATCAACACACCGCGGGCACGCTGATGCCGATCAGCTATCGGGCGGAGCCGATGATCTCCCGAGAACGGGAGCTGTGGCGGCGCATCAAGGCGGGGGAGATCGATCCGAACAACATCGTGGTCAACGAGGAACAACACCATTCCAGTTGGATGTTTGGCGATCCGCAGACGCCGATCCTCAAGGCCTATCTGGGAGACCCGGTGCGCATCCGCCTGGTGCATGCCGGCGTGAAGGAAACCCATGTGTTTCATCTGCATGTTTATGAATGGCACGCGATTCCCTATGAGCGTGAGAGCAACACCATTGATGCGATCACGATCAGCCCGCAAACGGGCCATACGTTCATTCCGCTCTATGGCGCTGGAAACCGGCAAATGGTGCCGGGAGATGTGATTTGGCATTGCCATCTCTATCCCCACTTTCATCATGGAATGTGGGGAATCTTCCGAACCTTCAACACCCTGCAATCCGGGATATCCGGCGACTATTTCCATGGCGAGACGGGCGCAGTGCTGCGCGAAGACGACGCCCTGCTGGCTCCGTTGCCTTCTGCGGGCTTCTCAACCGCACTGCGGGAGCGCAGGAGGCTGGTGCGACGCCTGGGCCACTACCCCGACCTGACCCCCATCGGGCGCCTGGTGCCGCTGCCGGATCGGCAACCGCCTCCGGAACCCACGGCGCTCCAACCTGGATTCCCGCTTTGGTTGGCGGGAGAAGTCAACCAAAAGTCCTATACGCCGCCCTGGCACAAGCCCCGAGCAGAGGCCTCCCTGGAAGGGTGGGATGTGGTCAACTACGACTATCGCGATCCCACCCCCCTGGAGCTGGCGGCGTTCAACAGCGACCCCAAGCCTGGTGAATTGTTCACCACGTTTCCCTACCCCGATCGGCCCACCACCCTGCATCGCGATGCTCTGAGCGGGGAAGAACTGCCTCCCTCTCGCACGGTGACTCACACGATTGATGTGTTGATGACTCCGCTGGCCTACAACGATTACGGCTGGTGGGATCCCCACGGCCATCTCTATCTCCTTGCCGACGCGCCGCATGGGGTGCCTACCTTTTCCGAGGTGGTGAGCCAAGCCTACGAGGACGCGTTGGCGGAGACGGCCCGCCGCCACCCCTGCCTGGAGAGAGGCGAGCAGGAAGCCCTGGTGCGCGAGAGGGGGCTCAGCTTGCCAGCCACCCAGCAAGAGCCCCTGTTTTTGCGCTGCAACCAGAGCAATGTGTTGCAACTCAGCCTGCACAATCGCTTGGAGCGCTATATCCCTGGCACACCCTTTGATTCGGCCTGGCCAAAGGGAATTGATCAAGGCTGCACGCGCTTCGCCAACTACCGAGGCGAATGCGGTCTGCACGTGCACATCGTGAAATTCGATCCCATCGCCTGCGATGGAGCAAGCACGGGATGGAACTACATCAGTTCACCAAGGTTTGGCCGGAAGATGGTCTATCGATGGTGGGCCGATGAGGAGTTCGGGACCATCTTCACCCACGACCATATGTTTGCCAATTACAGACAAAAGCATGGGCTTTTTGCAGCCCTGCTTGTGGAGCCGAAACATGCTACTTTCCACGATCCACAAGACCTCTCCCGCCATATTCTCACCGGCCAAAACGCTGTCATTGCCTATGAAGAGGCTGGCGAAAGCAATGCCTATCGAGAGTTTTGCCTCGGCAATGGCGATTGGGTCCCCCTGTTCAAACGGTCCCAGCCCACCCAGGATGACAGCCACAGCCGAGGCTCCACAGGATGTGCCTGCAGCCGCCAAGGGGTTCCCGTGCCTGCCGACCACTGGAGTGGTCTGACCTCCCACGACCAAAACGAGGATCATGGCCATGGTCATCAGCAGGAGCACCTCCATGGAGGCAGCGGCTGGGGGAGTGACAGCTCCCACCACGGCGATGGCTGCTGCGGCCCCTTCGTTGCCACGGCCCTGGTGGGCAGCAAGACCCACCGCCACCTCCTCTCCCTCTCCTACGGCAAGCCATTGGAGCCGCCGCCTGAGCCGGATTCCCATGGCGACAATGGCGTCTTTGGCCTGAACTACCGCTGTGAGCCCTTGGCAGAGCGCCCGCGGGATCCCAGTGAGTGGTTCAGCTCCAAATCCTTTCTTGCCAGCGAGGGGAAGAGCTTCGGAGCGATGCGGGCCATCAGCAATGGCGATCCAGCCACGCCCCTCTTCCACACCTGGCCAGGCGAGCGAATCCGGCTGCGCCTGTTGCAAGGCTCCCACGAGGAGCAACACAGCTTCCAGATCCATGGCTTGCGCTGGCGACGCTTTTGGAAGGATGGGCGCTCACCGCTGCGCAACCAGCAGTCGCTGGGCATCTCCGAAGCCTTCAGCTTCGACATCGAGCAACCGGGCTACGGGCCCGGTGACTATCTCTGGAAATACGCCTCCGCCATCGACCTTTGGCTGGGCACCTGGGGGCTGATCCGCAGCCTCGATCCCTCCCAAACGCCCGCCGAACGGCTGCCCAGGCTGCCCGGGCCCAAGCCAGCGCTGGCCAGCCCCTGCCCTCCCCCCTTGGAGCAGTGCCGGCGCTACAAGTTGGTGGCCCGCCACCGCACGGTGGCCTACGGCCCCGCACTGGCCGATCCCTTCGGCCTGGTGTTTGAACTGCACGACTGGGCGCCGCCGGGAGGGCCTTGGATCGGCGGGGGTCACGATCCCATCCATGAGGAGGGCTCCTCGCGCCTCAGGGTTGTCGACGAGGCAGGAGGGTTTCCACTCCACATCAATCCACTGGTGTTGCGCTGCCGCCAAGGCGAGTGGGTGGCCTTGGAACTCTTCAACGACCTGCCGCCTGAGCTGGACGTGGAACCCCTAGCCCCGGAGGTGCCCTTGGAGGATCGCACCAGAAAGGTCTCCAACCGGGTGTCGCTGCATGCGGACCTGGTCAGCTTCGATGTACGCCAGGCCGATGGCAGCAATGTGGGCCTCAACCCGGACGGCACCGTGCCCAACCGGGGTGAGAGCGACGATCCTGCCCTGCCCTCCCGCACCTATCTCTGGCATGCGGATGCCCCGGTGGGGGCGGTGGGCCTGATGGACATGGCGGACATCCGCAACCATCGCCACCACGGCTTGGTGGGAGCCCTGGTGGTGCTGGATCCTCACTGGACGCCGGTGGATGGGCCGAACGGCGAGGGTTGGGTGGGTCCCAGGGCGAGCCTGCACAACACGATCGATGGCAGCAGGGAGGAAGAGATGGTGCTGCTTGCCCTGGATGGTCTGCGCTACTTCCTGCATGGCAACCCCAAGCTGCCCATTGCCGATCCGGTCGATGGGGATCTGGAAGAGGAGCTTGATGATGAAGATCAAGGCCTGAAGGGCTTCAACTACCGCAGCGAACCCTCCAGCCATGCTCGCGGTTATGGCTTCACCCCATCCACACCGTTGATTCAGGTGAATCCTGGAGACAGGTTGCGGCTCCATGTGCTGGGAGCCTGCGATCGGCCGCGGCAGCATTCCTTCACCCTGCACGGCCACAGCTGGCAGGAATGGCCCCATCTCGGCTCCCTCAGCCCCTGGATGGCCTCCACCTCAGGCATCACCTCTGGCACGGTCCACAGCTTCGATGTTGAGGTGCGCAGCGAGGCGGGCGATTACATGTACCGCAGCGGTGTCCTCAAATGGGTCGTGGAGCAAGGAATGTGGGGCCTGATGAGGGTCTGCCGCTCTGACGATGTTGAGCAGGCGTTGCTGGAGGGCGACTGAGACGCCCATTCCTCCAAAGGCACCCCTGATTTTTCAATAGCCTCCCTTGCCAACCTTCACTCTCTTTTTGTCGTTTCCATGACCAGCCCACTCCCCCATCTCGACTCCCTCCTCGGCCGTTGGATGTACGTGTGCAACTGCGGACCAGGCTGCTCATGCGGCCATCGCAGCAGCCATCCCACCCACTGCCCCTGCGGGGATGATTCTGTTCTCAGGCGCGTGTTGGCGGAGGATGAATTGCATTTCTATGTCTCCCAAACCGGCGTGGATGACCCCAGCAATGAGATGGGTTCCGTGCCCTTTCACTGCGCCAAAGGTCGCCCTCTGCAAGGTTTCCCAAAACTCTGGCAATCAGCAAGCCATGCAAAGGGTGATGAGTATGCAACCGGCTGGGGACGCAGCAGCAAAGAGATTGGGACAGAAACGAAGGACTGCTGTGGGTCTTAGGTCTCTGCCCAGAGCCATGTCCTTATGGACAATCGAGCAGCAACCAGGGTCGGAAGAGTTGCCCTTGGGCCAACGCGGGAGTGGAGAGTTGACGCAGGGAGGTGAGGGGGGACTGCTGAAAGAGCTCAGGGGCAGCCAACACAGCCGAGGTGAAAAGGGTGGTCAACAGACTGACCACCACCCCCTCCCGCAGGGCGCGCCGATGCCAGGAGGTGGCCGGAGGAACCGCGTCATTGGGGGCCAGGAGGGCTCCAGCCGGCCTGCACTGGGGTGGCAGAGCGGCTCTGGTTGCCAGGAGCCGCTGGCCTCGCTGAAGCGCCGATGGTCTGCGCGGCAGATGGTGAGGGCGGGAGATCTGGCTGGGCATGGCGGTGACAAAAGATGGCAACAATTCTGACGTGAAAATCCCCTTTTCCTGCCCTGGGTCTTGAAATCCATAGCCCTCGCTGGCGAAGCAGCGAGGGCTCCCGGAACCCGCCACGGCCATGGTGAGACCCCGATCCCAGGCTTCGGCGAGGCCCTCACGAATCGCAGCCGTTCTTCATAGGGTGGCGGTCAAGATGTCGTTGAAGAGGCGATGAGCAGCCCATCCCTGCCGAGCTCGCAAGATCTGGCCCACTATCTCGAGAGCCGGGGCGAACTTGGCAAACCCTGGCTTTGGCATTTGCTTCGCTTGAGCAAACTTAAAGAGAACAAAGACAATCTCACTCCCGAGGACTATCTCCAGCAACTGCAAGAGGCCCATGCCGATCTGATGCGTCTCGGTGAATTTTGGAAAGGGCGCGAGCCCGAGGTCTTTGGCGGGGCCTACAGTCCCGCCTCCGTGATTGAACCCCTGCCCGGTTCTCCAGAAGATCGATGACGGCTGGGGCCCAAGAGCGACACGTCTACGGCATGGCTCCGCAAATCCGCTTCACCCTGGTGGCGCTTTATGCCGCGTTGGTGTTGCCGCTGCCGCTGCTTGCGCCAGACACCCTCGTGCCCTTCTTGTGGGGAGCGACAATCGTTGGGCTCTTGCTTCTCCTGGCCGTCACCAGCGAGCAGGTGATTCTTCAGCCGGAAGGCCTCCAGCTCACCCACCCCCGCTGGTGCAATTGGTGGCTCAAGCGGGGCTGGCAGCTTGAGTGGCGGCAAGTGGAAGGCCTCACGCCTGTGGCCACGAGTCAGGGGGGACGGGTGTTTTACGTGCGGAGCAGATCCAGAGCTCCCCAGCAGGCCTCTCAAGAACCCAAGGCTTATCTGCTGCCCCAGCGGGTGGAGCGCTTCGACGATTTTCTGACCCGTTTCAGTGACCTCAGCGGGGTGGCGACGGATGGGGTGGCGCGCATCAGCCCAGCTTGGACTTATCAGCTTTTGGCTGTGATGAGTGTGGCGCTGTTGGTGGGTGAAGCGATCTCCCTGGCCAGACTGAAATAAACCTGCTACGAGAGCGTCGAACCGCGACTCTATGCCATTCGAGTGCCATTGGTCTGTTGAAGCACAACAGGCCCCTTATCGACGGCTGACTCCTCAGGCTCAGGCAAGGTATCCAGGCTGAAGCGGTAGCCCTGCTGACGCATGGTCTCGATGCCGCCGCCTTCCCCCAAACCAGCCTGCTCGAGCTTGCGCCGCAAGGTGAGCACCTGAGTGTCCACCGAGCGGGGGCCACCACTAAACG
Source organism: Cyanobium sp. (assembly GCA_046081785.1). GTDB lineage: Bacteria > Cyanobacteriota > Cyanobacteriia > PCC-6307 > Cyanobiaceae > Cyanobium. The sequence goes on along the minus strand of JBJTWN010000134.1, from coordinate 25,442 downwards.
GTGGCCAGGCCATGCGCAGAAGTTCCTGACGGGTTCTCACCACTCCCGGGGGCATCAGCAGGGCGCAGAGCAAAGCAAATTCTCTGGGGCTGAGTTCCACCGGTTGATCCCGCAAGGTGACTTGCCTCAACAAGAGATGCACCTCCAGGGGACCCACGCAAACTCGCTCCTGAAGACCCGATCCACTTCGCCTCAAGAGAGTGCGGCAGCGGGCTGCGAGCTCTTCAAGGCCAAAGGGTTTGCGCAACACATCATCAGCTCCTGCATCCAAAAGGGAGACGACCGGTTCAGAACCGGAGCGGGCCGTGAGGACCATGACAGGACAATGCAGCTGGGAGGCCAGCCTCAAAGCAGAGGTTTCTTCCAAAAGTTCCGCACTCACCAGCAGATGGGGGGCCTGGCCCTGACAGATTTCAAGGGCTTCCCGTGCTGTTCCCACAGCGGCAGCGAGATGACCATCTTGGCGCAATCTCTGAGCCAGAACCGTGCGCAGGGTGGCGTGGGGATCGACAACTAGCACCCTGCGAGCATGGCCGCCGTAATCAGATTCATTCGGCTGTGCCATGGGAGTCTTAATATGAGATCAAGCGAAATATCCTTCTTAACAGAATAACACCATAATTTGCCAAGCCCACCCTCCAGCCGGGATCTCCTGGTCTCTCTGGCGGGCAACTCCAGCTGTCGTTCGGTTCTCAGGGGTGGTTCCTCCGCACACAACCCTTGCCAGAGCGCCAGAATGAGCACAGGGCAAGCCCTATTCATGACTGCTCTGCAACATCCCGACGCCATCCGCCACTTTCAATCCCTCTGCGATGCCTGCCAGGAACTGGCCCATCGCCACCACAGCCCGTCGGAGCTGCGTCTCTATGCCGATGGCTACCTGCACGCCTTGCGTCGCACGGCCGTGCTCGATCACCACTCCCAACGCCGGCTGGAAGAGCTGATCGATAGATGGATCATGGATCCGTCAGGATTTTTAGGCCCAGACGGAAACCCTCGCACCCTGTTGGAAAGAGAAGTTCGCTGATTGGTTCTTGGTTGGGAAAGCTCGCTGGCCAGGCTAGTTGCAGGGAACCCTCAAGAGGCGAGTTCGATGGCAAGTTTCTCTCGCAATTCACCGCTGTTGTACATCTCAAGCAGGATGTCGCTACCGCCAATGAATTCGCCTTTCACATACACCTGAGGGATGGTGGGCCATTCGGAATAGTCTTTGATTCCCTGGCGAATATCCATGTCTGACAGCACATCAAAGGTTTCGAAAGGAATTCCCAAGGTCTGAAGGATCTGGACAACGTTATTGGAAAAGCCACATTGAGGCATGAGCTTGCTGCCTTTCATGAAGACAAACACCGGGCTACTGGCAATCAAATTTTCAATGCGTTGCTTAAGTTGAGCGTCCATAAAGAAAAATAGTTGGATGAAAGGCTGCAGAAAGCAGTCAGGAAGGAATGGCTGTCTGCACAGCCAGGGCATGGATGGCCTCCGTGGCCAATTCACTGCGCAAGGCGCTGTACACCATCTGGTGTTGCTTCACCCGCGAGAGGCCAGCAAAGGATGGCGACACCACCTTGACCTGGAGATGATCGCCCCCACCGGTGAGATCTTCCACCTCAACGCTGGCATCGGGCAGAGCCTGCTGGATGGCAGAGCGCACATGCTGCGGATGAACCATGGCTTCCACCTCAAAGTTAGGGCGAATCTAGTTGGAGTTGGCGCTGGGCGCCGTGTAAGGGGTGGTGGCAAAACCAAGCTCGAGGAGTTGCTGATATGCCTTGCGCCCGGTTTCAGTGGTGGGCGTCATGATTTTCACCACCTCCACAAGCAAGGGAATGGCGACGCCGGGTTGATTCTGACGGCGGAAGAGAGCCGCCAAACGCAAGTTGGCGTCAACAAAAGCCTCCGTCATCTGTCGCGCCTTGTCGTCCATCTCCCGCGGAATGCGTGCATCCAGACCGCGGAATGCTCCGCTCAGGTCACGGTAGAGGACTTGAGCCGTCTTGCTGATCGATCGGGCCTCATCGTAGATGCGGCGAGCTTCGACAAGATTTCCGGCGGCAGCTGCTGCATCGCCTCGGGCCAGCAAGGTTTTGACATTCCCCAAATCAGAGGAGCTGATCGCTGCTCCAGACCCGCCATCCGGCCCTGACTGGGCCAAAGCCGGTGTCAGCACAGCTGGCAACAGGACAGCGCAAGCCAGAACTCCGCAACAACCAGCCCGACGGAGGCTTAAGGAAGACAGGAGCCTCTTCACGGGCTGGGAAACGCAGGCAGGCGAACTTTACGGGGGGGACATGGGACGACCCGCGGCCGCTCGGGCCGCTTGCTCGGCCGACCGCATGGCCGCGGCCAACTGCTGGGTGAACGCACGGGCCGTTTCCCGACCCTGGCCCGCGGTGCGAAGCGGTGGGCCAAAACAGAGGGCGGCCCGATCTCCCGGGCGCGGCGTGGCTTGGGAGTAGCCAATGCCAACCGGCACCACGTTCACAGGCACCCCCTGTCCCTCAGCCAGTTGCGCCAGCCGTGCCAGCCCCTGATGCAAGTGAATCGGTCCGTCGTCCCTTTGGATCCGCCCCTCGGGAAACACCACCAGTTGTTGGCCCCTCGCGAGCAGATCAATGGCGAGGCGCAGACTCGCCATTGTGGGGCGGCCTTGATCGACAGGAAAACAGCCCAGGCGATGCAGAAACCACCCCTGCACACCCACCATCTCATCGATCGTCACCATGAAGCGGCAATCGCGTCCCGTGACCCGACGACCAGCGGCGTAAGGCAGCAAGAGGGCATCCCAGCGGGCCCGGTGGGTGGGAGCCAGCAGCACCGGGCCCTCGCTGGGCAAATGGTGGCGATCCAACACCGTGACGCCTCCAAAGAAGGCCGGCAAGGCCAGATCCTGCGTGAAGAGCATCGCCACGGGAGCCAGCCAGGGGCTGACGCCATTGCAAACGGCGCTCTCACGGATGCTCAAGGGCGCCAAGGCGGGCATGGGAGCGGGCAGATCCTCCGGTGGCTCAGCCTGAACAAGGGCAGATCCTTGATCGGATCGACCCTGCTGCTGCCAAACCTTGGAGAGAGCAGCCAACACCACACCCTTGGTGGAGGAAGAACACTTTGAAATTAAGGGCCAGCGCTGCGCCCGGGCGAGGGCTGGAGGCAGTTGATCCTGCGGCCGATACGGTGCATACCATCCCCGCTCCACCCCGACCACCATGGCCAGCCTCGGCGTGAACATCGATCACGTGGCCAACGTGCGTCAGGCCCGTCGCACCGTTGAGCCCGACCCCGCGACCTATGCCCTGTTGGCCGAGCTTGGCGGGGCGGATGGCATCACGGTGCATTTGCGGGAAGACCGCCGCCACATTCAAGATCGAGACGTCGAGCTCTTGCGTGCAACGGTGCGCACCCGACTCAATCTGGAAATGGCCGCCACAGAGGAGATGGAAGCCATTGCCCTCCGGGTGCGGCCCGACATGGTGACCCTTGTGCCGGAGCGTCGAGAGGAGGTGACCACCGAGGGCGGACTGGATGTGGTGAGCCAGGTGGGGCGCTTGGGCGAGATGGTGGAGCGGCTGCAGGGGGCTGGAATCGGCGTGAGTCTCTTTGTGGATGCCGAACAGGCCCAGCTCGATGGCTGTTGCGCCACAGGAGCCCGCTGGGTGGAGCTGCACACCGGCAGCTACGCCGAAGCCAAATGGGAAACCCAGCCCCAGGAGCTGAGACGGCTGGAGGAGGCCACCGATCTGGCGCGCCACATGGGCCTGCGGGTGAATGCCGGCCATGGCCTCACTTACCAAAACGTCGAGCCCATTGCCTCGATCGCGGGCATCGAGGAACTGAACATCGGCCACACGATCGTGGCCCGCGCTCTTGCGGTGGGATTGACCCAGGCCGTGCGCGAGATGCGGGCCTTGCTCCACAATCCCAGGAGAGAGCCTCTTTTTGGCAGCCGACAACCATGACCACCACCTACCACTTCATCGCCGCCAGCGAGGCTTTTCTCACCGAGGAAGAGCCCTTGGAGGAGGTGCTGCGCGAGCGCACGCGCAACTACCAAGAGAACGGCAAAGCGATCGATTTCTGGCTGGTGCGTCGTCCTGCCTTCCTGGAGAGCGCAGAGCTGGCCGTTCTTGCATCGGCGGTTCCCCGCCCGGCCGCGGCTGTGGTCTCCACCGATGAACAGTTCATCACCTTCATGAAATTGCGGCTGGAGTTTGTGCTGCGCGGCCAGTTCGATGCGCCCAGTCGCTCCATCCCCGATCCCTTGGCCAGCCAGGAGGCCACCGCCAGGGGCTGAGGGTGGAGCGACCACCCCTCGGGCCGGTTGGGACGGCGACTAGAAAAGGCCCAGAAATTTCTTGCGCACTCCCCCTTCCTCACCGGTCTCCGGCTTGGGAATTGGGAGCCGGCCTTGCCCGCCATCCTGCTGATAGCGGGGCTTGGCGTCACCGACCGTGAAGACGGCTTCTTTGTTTTTCCACCAGATCCAGTCGCGGATCGGTGGAGTGTCACGCAGCTCTGCGCGGCTGAGGCCCAGCCCCAGGCGGGCGGAGGCGTCCAACAACACATCCAACATGGCTTCACCATCGCTGCAGCGAGCCAGGGCTTCATTGGTCCGCTTGGCACCATTGAGCGCCTTGACAAGCAAAGCCACGCGCTGAACGGTGGGCAGGCTGCGCAGTTCAGGGGGCCCCTCAGGGGCGCCTGATGGTGGCGAATCGTTCATGTTCCTCCACTGTTGCCCCAACGTGCGATCGGGGCACCGTAGCGGCTAGCGATCGCTTTCTTGCCAGGTGGAGGTGACAGGACCAGCCTTCAGAGGTCACACTGGTGGGGACAACAAATGCTGCATGCCCTCGTTGCTCCCGCCCCCACGCCATTGGGTCATCGGGGATGTTCATGGTTGCGCCGAGGCTTTGGCCCAGCTTTTGGCATTGCTCCCCACGGGAGATCGGTTGGTGCTCTTGGGCGATGTGATCAACCGGGGACCGGCGATCGAGGAGGCCATGGAGTTGGCCTGGGGGTTGGTGAGCAGCGGCCGGGGGGTTTGGCTGATGGGGAATCACGAGAAGAGGCTCTTGGAGGCTCTGGTGCCCCAGCGCGGGGATGTGTTTCGTCTGCTCGCTGGCTGTGACACCTACCGACAGCTGGGCGACCGCACCTGCCGCCACTGGGTGGAGCGGCTGCAAGGCCTGCCAACCGCCTACTGGGGGACGGACTGGGTGGCCACCCATGCAGGCTTTGATCCCCTCAGCTGGGTGCCAGACCTGAACATCCGCTTGCCGTTCTGGCAGGCCTATGACGGCCGTTATGGCGAGGTGATTGTGGGGCACACCCCCGCGCCACACGTGCGGCGCCTCGATCGCATCCTGTTGATCGACACCGGTGCCTGCTACGGCGGAAGGCTGACTGCCTACTGCCCGGAATCCGGCGATCTGCTCAGTGTGCCCGGTCCCGCGGTCGCCCCCATCCCCCACGACACCCTGGCGCACCAACGGTGCGCACCTGTGGCCTAAGGATCCATGGGGACTGGTCTTTGCTGACCCTCTACCGCAGCAACCGGGCTGAAGTGCTGGCCCAGCTCCTGGCGGCCCAGCTCAGCCACCCCCCCCCGGGACCACTCGAACCGGTGCAAGTGGTCGTCAACACCTGGCCCACCAGCCGCTGGCTGGGGGAGTCGCTCGCACTTCACCTTGGTGGCATTGCGGCCCATTTGCGCTTTCCCTTTCCCGGCAGCCATCTCCGCCGCGTGGTGCAGCTGATGTTGGCTGAGGGGACGGGCACGGAGCGGGAGGCGGAGGCCGATCCTTGGCGGGCGATCCACCTGGTGTGGTCTGTGCTGGAGGAGCTCCCCGACCTTGCCGCCGAACCCCAAGGCGATCTGTTGCGCCTGTGGCTGTTGAACCGTCCCCGCTCAGGCCGAGTGGATCTTCCCAACTGGCAACTGGCCCGGGCCATTGCCGATGCTTTCGACGACTACGCCCTCTACCGACCGGATCTTCTGCGCCAGTGGGAGGCGGGGCAAGATCTTGGCGAGGCCGGCCAGCCCTTGCCCCCCCAGCAGCTCTGGCAGCCCATGCTCTTCCGGCGCTTGCGGCAGCGGCTGGAGGCCGAACCCTTCGGCCTCAAGGTGATGGAGGTGATCCATCGGTTGCGCGCAGGGGAGGGGTGCACCACGGCGCTCAAAACCCATCTCGGTGAGCGGCTGCGCCTGTTTGGGCTCAGCAGCATGGCCCCCATCCAGGTGCAGCTGCTCCAGGCCCTGGCCGCCTGGCTCCCCGTCGACCTCTACCTGCTCAGCCCTTGCCCGGGGCTGTGGCAGCGATGCGTGGCGCGGCGGCAAGCCCTCAGCGAGGCCCTTGCCCTGCGCCAACCGCTGGACGGGGAGTGGCTGCGGGAGGCTCCGCCTTTGGAGGCGCGATTCGGCCGGATGGGCGCCGAATTCCAGCAGCTTTTGGAGGGCACCGGTGAAGCTCAGCTGAGCCAGGAGCGGGAGGAGGATCTGTTCCTGCGGCCCACCCGCACAACCCGCCGCGCCAATGAGCCTTCTCATGGCTCCGCAGAGGCACCATCGCTGCTGCATCAGCTTCAGGAGCATCTGCTCAGCCAGGAGCTCCAACCGGGACTTCACCTGGCCGAGGGCGACCACTCCCTGGAATTCCACGCCTGTCCAGGTCCCCTGCGGCAAGTGCAAATCGTGCGCGACCGGGTGCTCCAGTTGCTGGCCTCCGATCCCAGCCTGGAACCCCGCCACATCCTCGTGATGACCCCGGCGGTGGAGGCCTTCGCCCCGCTGGTGGCCACGGTCTTCGGGGATCGGGACGCCACAGGAGTGGATCTGCCCTGGCGCCTCACCGATCGCAGCCAACAACAGGAGGGCGGGGTGGGGCGCACCTTGCTGGAGATGCTCAGCTTGGCCGGGGATCGGCTGACGGCCACCGGCCTGGAACGGTTGCTGGCCTGCGAGCCCTTGCTGGCGCGCTTCGGCCTCAGCCCCGAGGAGGCGGCAGGGGTGACCGAGCGGCTGCAGAGCTGCGGTTTTCGCTGGGGACTGGGGGCCGCCGATCGCCAGGGCGACCCAACCCACAGCCTGGGCTGGGCCATCGACCGGCTCCTGCTCGGCCTGGTGCTCCCCGACACGGATGGCACCTGGCAGAGCGACACAGCGCCCGCCCGACCCCCGACCCCCCTGGAGCTGGGTGGCCGAACACTGCACCTGTTGCTGCGACTCAAGCACTGGCTGGCACAGTTGGCCGAGCCCTGTCCCTGCCGAGCTTGGGTGGAGAGGCTGGGGGCCTTGCTGGACGACCTCTTTGGGGATGGCTCCCCCCCGGGCTCGGAGCAGGCCGCCGTGCATGGTGCCCTTGAGGAGTGGCGGCTCAGTGCCGCTGGCAGCGACCTTCTGCTCGAACCTGCCGTGGTGGCTGCGGTGTTGCAGGAGCGTTTGACGCAGGAGAGCGGCCGATTTGGCCATCGCACAGGCTCCCTCACGATCAGTGCTCTCGAACCGATGCGCGCCATTCCCCATCGGGTGCTGATCCTGATGGGTCTCGACGCTGGCCTGTTTCCCAGACAGGGGGAAAGGCCAGGCTTTCATCTGATGGAAGCCGGCCGGCGCCTTGGCGATCCCAATCCAGCCGACCAGGACCGATACGCCTTGCTGGAAGCGTTGCTCTCGGCCAGGGATCACTTGGTGATCACCTGGAATTGCAGGGACGAGCGGACAGGCGTGGGCAAGCCGCCCGCCGCCCCCGTGCAGCAATGGTTGCAATGGCTGGAGAGCCGCTTGCCTGCGGGGGAGGCCCGCGCGCTCCAGGTGTGCCACGAGCCCAATCCCCTGGCTCCAGCCAACTTCCAACCGCAGGGAGCGCGGCTCCCGGCCAGTTGCGATCGCCGCTTGCTGGAGGCCTGTCGCCACCTTCAGGCTGGCATCGCTCCGCCTGCCCAAGGACTGGCCAGTGCGTCGCAGGGGAGCCTGGACGGGGAGATCCCCGCAGGGGTGGATCGCTCCGATCCCTACGAGGAGCTGCGGGGCTGGCTGATGGCTCCCCAGAAAGTGTGGTTGCGCGAGCTGGGGATGGTTGCGGGCGAACAACGCGAGGCGGTGGACGACCTGGAGGCCCTGGAGTTTGAGGAACGGGATCGGGCGGCGCTGTTGCGAGAGGCCCTTGGCGAGGGGCCCGATCCTCTGGATGCCCAGACCGAGGGCGCCAGCAGCGCTTGGCTCGGGCGCCATCGGGGGGAGGGACGGTTTCCGCCGGCCCAGGGCGGAGCCCTGGAGGCCGAAAACCTGCAGGAGCGATGGCTCAGCTTGCTAGCCACGCTGGAGCCCCTGGGAGAGGCGCGAGCCGCGGCCCTCCAGTGGGGGCACTGGGCAGGCTCGACCATCCTGCGGGGGGATGCGGTGGTGCTGGTGCATCTCGCCCGGGAGCGGGTGGCCCAGCGGCTGGAACTCTGGTTGCAGCTGCAGCTGGCAGCTGCGGCACTGGAGGAGGCTCCGCCGCGACGGGGGGTCCTGATTGCCCGGGGGGCGGGCAAGAAAAAAGACAGCTTCGCGATCCAGTGCACCTTCGTGGCGCCCGATCCAGCCGAAGCGCAGCGGGAATTGGCCCGGCTTTGGCAGCTGCGCCAGAGCTGGCGCAAGGCCTGCTGGCCCGTTCCTCCGGAAACCGGATGGGCCTGGCTCGAGCAGGGGGAACCCGCCCCCGGCAGCAAGGAGTTTGAAAAAGTCGCCAAAGTGTGGAGCGGTGACGGCCACCTCTCCAGAGGGGAAGCTTCAAGGGAGGAGATGGAACTGTGTTTCGGACACCAGCGCTCCTTGGAGTCGCTCCTCCAGGAGCTGCCCTTCGCGGTCTGGGCCCCACGCCTCTTCACCCCCATCTTGAACGCCATCGTTCCCGCCAAAGCGGCCCGACGCTGATGGCCCCTTCCTCCGAAACCATCGCGCCGCCAACGGCCAGCAAGGATTTCCACCCCAACAGCTTTCCGTTGGATCCCGGCCTGCGGCTGTTGGAGGCCAGCGCTGGCACCGGCAAAACCTTTGCCCTGGCCCACCTTGTGCTGCGGCTGGTCACCGAAAAGGCCATTCCCCTGCCCCGCCTGCTGGTGGTGACCTTCACCGAGGCCGCGGCCGCCGAATTGCGGGAGCGCATCGGGCGGCGCCTGCAGCAGGCCCTGAGCGCCCTGCAGGATCCCGAGAAGGAGCCAGCCGACGCCGTTCTGGCCGAGTGGCTAAATCTGCGGCGCCAGGAGTCGGCGGCCTCAGGAGCTGGGGAATGGGACGTGCGACTGCTCCTCGCCCTGGAGGATCTGGATCGGGCAGACATCACCACGATCCACAGCTTCTGCCAGCGCAGCCTGCAGCGCCACGCCCTCGAAGCCCAAAGACCGCCGGGGCTGACGCTGGACGTGGAGAGGGAAACCCTGCTTGAGCAGGTGGTGCACAGCTACTGGCAGGAGCAGGTGCTGCACCTGCCCCTGCCCCTGATCCGAGGCCTGAGCCGCAAGGGCCTCCAGCCGGAAACCCTGCGCTCCCTGCTCCGCACCCTGGATCAGGATCCTGGATTGGCGCTGGATCCGCTCCCTGTCGAGCTGCCCGTGGACACCAGCCTGGCCGCCGAACTGCCACGGCTCTGGCAACAGCGCTGGCAACACTTCAAAGAGCAGTGGCAGCAGCGGGGGGCAGATCTGTTGGAGCGCCTGTTCGAGCAGGCCCGCGACTGGCGCGATCAAGACGTGAGCTACCAGCCCTACTGCCTCAAACCCACCGCCAAGAAAAACGCGGGCGTCGTCGATGCCTTCATCGCAATGCACAGCGATGGCGAGGAAGCCCCTCCCTACGACCTGGTGTTGGACGAGGAGATGCTCAGCTCGTTTCTTCATCCGGGCACCTTTTGTCCGATCGCCCGCTCCGTGGAGGGCCACGGTCCGCGGCCGATCCAGCTGCCGGAACGTCCCCTGATGGAGGCCGTCGCCGATCTGGTGGACGGGCCCGCTGAGTTGGCCTTGCTGCATGCCTGCCAGTGGGGACGCCAGGAGCTGGCCCGGCGACGCCAGCGGCTGGGGCTGTGCTCCTTTGCCGATCTGCTGCGCGATCTGGATCCGGGGCCCGGGGCCACCACCGCCACACCTCTGCTGGAGGCGGTGGCGGCGCGCTACAGCGCCGCCCTGATCGATGAATTCCAAGACACCGACCCGATCCAGTGGCGCATCCTGCGGCTGGCCTTCGGTGCGGGGCGCCATGCCCTGGTGATGGTGGGCGACCCCAAGCAGGCGATCTACCGGTTTCGCGGCGGCGATCTGGACACCTACCTGGCCGCCCGCGAGGCGGCCGGCAGCTGCTATCAGCTGCGGGAGAACCGACGCTCCAGCCCCGAACTCATTGATGCGCTCCAACGTCTCTGCGAGCGAGGGCTTCCCCGCTCCCGGTTGGCCATGCCCCCCCTGGAAGCCAAGGCCGATCGGGGTGGAGACGGCAACGTGCCGATCGAGCTGGTGTGGCTCGGGCGATCGGGTTCCCTGCCCAGCAGCACGGAGGTGGAGGGCCAGTTGCCGCTTCAGATGGCCGCCCACGTGGCGCAATTGCTGCGGGAGCCGCCGCTGCTGCGGGAGGGCTCCACTGCGCGGCCCTTGGCGCCAGATGACATCTGCCTGTTGGTGGGCACCCATCTGCAGGCGGAACGCCTGCGCCAGGCGCTGCAGGAGCTGGGCATCGCCAGCCGGCTGGTGAGCCAGGCGGATGTCTATGCCACCCCGGCCGCCACCGCACTGCAGCGGCTGCTCGATGCCTTGGCCGATCCCGCCGATGCCAACAAGCTGAAGTTGCTGGCGGCCTCGCCGCTGTTGGGATGGAGCGCCGAGACCATCGCCAGCGCCCCGCCGCTGCGCTGGAGTGCCCTCGTCTCGAGCTTGCAACGAATGGCCCAAAGCTGGCCGCAACAAGGGCTGCTTGGTCCGTTGGCGGCCGTGCTCGGGGCCGAGCAAATGGCCCGACTCGCGCAAGGGGGACGCTTCCTGGCCGATCTCCAGCAGGTGGCTGAACTCGTGCAGCAGCGGCTGCACCGCGAGGGGCTCGGACCCCATGCGGCCGCCCGCTGGCTGCGTCGCCGGCGGCAGCTGGATCTCGACCCGGTGCCTGAGGCGGAGCAGACCCACAGTGACAAGGTGCAACAGGCGGTGGCAGTGGTGACGGTGCACCGCAGCAAGGGGCTGGAATACCCGCTGGTGATCTGTCCCTACTTCTGGCTGGATGCAGGGAAGGGCAAGGGAGAGGGCAAGCGCTGGCACCCCGACCCGCAGGGCCCGCCGCGGCTGGATCTGCACCGCAACAAACACTGGGGAACGGGGTACAGCGCCGACCGTCACCAACGGCTCGCCTTGGAGGCCGAACGGGAGCGACTCGCCTACGTGGCCCTGACCCGGGCCATGCACCGGCTGGTGTTGGCCTGGGTTCCCGCCAAAGGGCGGCAGTGCAACCCCCTCTACCCCTGGCTGTTTGCCGATCAGCCTCTGCCGGATCCCGAGGAGGACTGGCCGCAGCCTGCCGCCACGCTGGAGGATTGGCGCCAACGCCTCGCAGACGAGATCTCTAGGCGCCGATTGCCCCTGCGCCTGCTCGATCCACCGGATCTGGAGGCTGTGGAGGTTGCAGCGGCAACGGATCGGGAGAGGCCGGCCCTGGCCCTGGGTCCCTTGCCGCAGGGGCCCCTCAACCGGGGTTGGGCCCGCAGCAGTTACTCCAGCTGGACCCACGACCGCCGCCCCGGGGGGAGCGCCAGCGACCTGCGGGGCGGCGCGGTTTGGGAGGAGGGCCGAGACACCGACGATCCCAGCTTGCAGCTGGAAGCCAGCCTTCCCGCTGAGGACTGGCGAGGGCTCTGGGCCGATTTGCCCAGGGGGGCCGGCTTTGGCGAGTGCCTGCATCGCCTGCTCGAACAGATCGACTACGGCGCGGAGCTTCAAACCGTGGCGATTCAGGCTCTGGCGGAGCACGAGCTGCGGCGAGCGGGCCTGCCGGTTTCGCTGGCCCCCCCCCTGCTCGCCGCCACCCAGCAAATGCTGCAAACCCCCTTTGGCAGCGCCCTTGGCTCGCTCCGTCCGGCCGATATCAAGCCCCGGCAGCGACTGAATGAACTCCATTTCGACCTCAGCCTCGGCCGCGTGCAGGCCTCGGATCTCGCCAAGGCTTTTCGCCTCCATCCCGGCGGCGGCTTCGGCGAAAGCTATGCCTCGTCCCTGGAGCGGTTGCCGGTGAACCACTGCGGCTTTCTCACCGGATCCATCGACCTGGTCTTCCCCGCCCAGGTCAATGGTCTGGAGCAGTGGTGGGTGTTGGATTGGAAGAGCAACTGGCTGGGGAGTAGGGATCCGCAAGGCAAGGTGTTGAGCTGCGGCCCAGGCGATTACAACCAAGCGGCCTTGCAGGTGTTGATGGCCAGCCACCACTACACCTTGCAGGCCCATCTGTATCTGGTCGCCCTGCATCGCTATCTGGCCTGGCGCCTGCCCGCCTACAGCCCGGAGCACCACCTTGGCGGCTTCGTCTACGCCTTCGTCCGCGGCACGCCTGGGGAGGCCGGGCTGCAGGCCTTGCCCCAACCCGTCCCCGGGATGCTGGTGGAACGCCCCCCCCTCGAGCGGTTGCTGGCCCTGGATCGGGCCCTGGGGGCCCACCCTCCGGGATGGCAACCGGGCACCCACCCATGAGCGCCCTCCAACGTCGAGATCCTCCCCCCTGGCTCCCCCCTCTGGGTGCCGCCTTGGCGGAGGCCCTGCCCCGTCTGTATGGCGTGCCGCCCGATCCACGGCTCACTGAGCTCATCCAAGCCCTGTTGAGGGCGTTGGAGCAGGGGGATCTGGCCATTGATCTGCAGGGCACCGCTCCACAGGGCATCAGCAGCGAGGGGTGGCCTGAAGCCCATCGGTCTGCCTTGGAAGCCTCAACGCTGGCCCTGCCCCCCCATGGCCCCCTGGCCCTGGATGGCAACCAGCTGCGTTGGCGTCGCTGGCAGCAACTGCGGCAAGCGGTGCTCGAAGCATTGATGCGCCGAGCCGAGCAGCAGACCCCCTTGCAGGGAGGGCTTCCCGCCGCGGATCGCCTCGATGCCCAGCAGTTGTTGGCCATTCGCACCGCTCTGGAGAGGAATTTGATGGTGTTGGCGGGCGGCCCCGGAACGGGCAAGACGAGCACGGTGGCCCACCTGTTGGAAGCCGTCGCCCACCAGAAGGAGGAGGCACGCATCCACCTGGCCGCCCCAACGGGGAAGGCCGCTGCCCGACTGCGGGCGGCCACCGGCAGCCGTTGGCCCTGCACCACGCTGCATCAGCTGCTCGAAAGCCGAGGCGAGGGGGAGTTCCGCCGCAATCGCCAGCGGCCTCTGAAGCTCGATCTGCTCGTGGTGGATGAGGTGTCGATGGTGGATCTGGCCTTGATGGATGCCCTGTTGCGGGCCCTGCCCCGGGAAGCCCGCCTGGTGCTGGTGGGAGACCCGGCCCAGTTGGCTCCAGTGGCTCCCGGGGCCCCCTTGCAGGACCTCCTGCAAGGGGGCCTGCCTCCCGCCCTGCAAGGAGCGGTGGTGACCTTGCAAACCCCCTATCGCAATGCCGGAGCCATCGCCCGGGTGGCCTCCGCCCTGCGCCACGCCATCGAGGATCCCCACGGCCCCTCCGCCGACCCGATCACGATCTTGCGGCCGGAGCTCAACGCTCTGGCACCGGAAGACAACCTGCACTGGCAAGAGGCGGAAGCAGGGCCCCTGCCCGCCGTTGTGCTTCTTCGCCTGCAAGCCCACCTTCAGCGCCTGAAGCAGGCCGCCAGCGTCTGCACCCCGGGCACGGAGGAGGGCTGGCCAGCCTTGCTGCGGCTGCGCGATCAATTGCTCGTGCTCACCCCAAGGCACCGGGGCGCATGGGGGGTGGAGGCGGTGCACCGGCAGCTGCTGGGGGAGGCCTCCATCGCTGCCCTACCCACTTGGCCCACGGGAACCCCGGTGATCTGCACCCGCAACCTCCATGACCTGGGCCTGAGCAATGGGGATCTTGGTGTGTGGATGGCTGGCCAGGATCCTTGGCTGGTGTTTGGCCAGGATCGGCCAATCTGGTTGCATCCCTCCCAGCTCAGCGGTGCGCTGGAACCAGCGGCGGCTCTCACCGTGCACAAAGCCCAGGGAAGCGAATCCAATGTCGTGATGGCGCTTCTTCCGGAGCCCCACTCCGCAGACTCCAGACTCCTCTACACCGCTCTGACGCGAGCGCGTCAGGAGGCCTGGCTCTTCACGCCAAAACAGGCGGCACAGCCGTGCTGAGATCCACAAATGCTTGGGCTACTTGCCTGGATCAGCCCTAAATTTTGGCCAATATATTGGATCAACCGATGCAAACCATTGCCCAAGCGCGCGTTGAGCGCCCCTGGGGATGGTACGAAACCATCACCGCTGGAGAGGGCTATCTGGTGAAGCGGTTGTGGCTGTCACCAGGACAGCGCATCAGCCTGCAGCGCCATCGCCATCGCTGCGAACACTGGGTGGTGGTGAATGGTGAAGGGTTGCTCACCCTGGAAGATGCCACGGTCAAAGCCCGAAAGGGCACCACTCTGTTTGTGCCGAAGGGGGCGCGCCATCGAGCCGAGGCAGGCCGCGAGGCGCTTGAGATCGTGGAGGTGCAACGTGGCGAGTCGCTCAGCGAGTTGGACATCGAGCGTTTCGAGGATGACTTCGGGCGTGTCTAGAGCGCGGCTGTAGGGGAATTGCCCACTCCTGCCCATGGAGACGCGGTGATAAGATGGCTTTTCACCCTTTGATAGAGCTGACGCAGCTTCCGACCGCCTGCTTGGGACACGGTTTTTTCAAAATCGGACTCGAAGATTCCCTTCCCTGCTCTCCAGGGACGATTCCAGAGCTGAGCAGAACGTCTTCTTCTTGGATGGTTCCTTTAAGGAAGTGTCTTTCGGGCCAGCTGCAGGTCTGTATTGAAGGATTTTTCTGGCCTTCAAGCCTGAGGTTGTCCCTTGTCTGATTGTTTGATTGACGGCACATCTGCCGTTGTTGATTCTGCTGCGTGCAGCGGATTTGCTCGCTTTGGCCTGCGAGACGAGCTGCTCTCCGCCCTGGCAGCGATGGGGTTTGACACCCCCTCTCCCATCCAGAAGGCTGCCATACCCGAGCTGCTTCTCGGCCGAGATCTGGTGGGTCAAGCCCGAACGGGAACCGGCAAAACAGCCGCGTTCGGCCTGCCCTTGCTCCAGCGTCTCGATCCGGAGGAGCGCCGCCCGCAAGCGCTCGTGCTCACCCCAACCCGGGAATTGGCCCTCCAGGTGGCTGACGCCCTGAGCAGCTACGCCGCCCAACTTCCAAACGTGAGGGTGTTGGCCATTTACGGCGGCGCCGATTTCCGCGAGCAACTGCAGCACCTGCGCCGCGGGATTCAGGTGGTGGTTGGCACACCCGGCCGCGTGATGGATCACATCCGCCAGGGCACGCTCGATCTCTCCGGACTGCGCACTCTGGTGCTTGATGAAGCCGACGAAATGTTGCGCATGGGCTTCATCGAATCGGTGGAATGGGTGTTGGAGCAATTACCAACCCAGCGACAGGTGGTTCTCCTCTCGGCCACCATGCCGTCTGAAATCCGCCGGCTTTCGAATCGCTATCTGCAGGCTCCCGCCGAGATCACCATCCACTCCCGCAAGGGGGAGGGGGGCCGCATCCACCAACGCTTCCTTGTGGTGCAACCCCAGATGAAGGCCCAGGTGCTGCATCGGGTTCTGGAGGCCGAGGGCTCTGGTGGGGTGATCATCTTCACTCGCACCAAGGCGGTGAGCCTCACTCTGGCCGAAGCATTGGAAGGACAGGGCCACAACGTCGGCCTGCTCAATGGTGATGTGCCCCAAGCCCAGAGGGAGCGCACCATTCAGCGCCTGAGGGATGGCCAGCTCGACGTGCTCGTGGCCACGGACGTGGCGGCCCGCGGGCTCGACGTGGATCGCATCGGGCTGGTGATCAACTACGACATGCCCTTTGACGGGGAGGCTTACGTGCACAGGATCGGCCGCACCGGTCGGGCGGGACGCACGGGCACAGCGATCCTTTTTCTCACCCCCAGGGAAAAACGCTTTCTCGGGGAACTGGAGCGTGCCGTGGGGGAGACGATCTCACCGATGGACGTGCCAAGCGATGCCAGCATCAACCAGGGCCGGCTGAATCGGCTGGAATCCAGCCTTGCCGCCCTCCTGGCAGAGCCCCCTCTCACCTTGGAGGAGCAAGCTCTGCTGAAGGAAATGCTCCAGCGGCTGGGCAGAGAGCAGGGGGCAACGCCGGAACAATTGAGCGAGGCCGCGCTGGCACTGGCCCTGCAAGGCAAACCCCTGCTGTTGAAAGAGGAGCGGCTGGAGGCCGCCGCCATGGAGCAACCCACCAAACGACGGCAGCGTGAATCGCGCCCGATCGAGGCCGATCGAGGCCCCGAAGCCCACATGGAACGTTTTCGCCTGGAAGTGGGCTGGCGTGATCGGGTGCGGCCCGGCAATATCGTCGGGGCCATTGCCAATGAAGGTGGCCTCACCGGGCGATCGATCGGGAAAATCCGGATCTATGACAGCCACACCACAGTGGACTTACCCAAAGACATTCCCGCAGAGGTGGTGGCCAACCTCCAACGGCTGCGGGTGATGAACAAGGAACTGCAACTCTTCCGTCTATGAGTCTCCCTCGCTTTTCCCTGCCCTGCGCGGTGTTGGTCGTGACAGCAGCTCTAGGCTCTGTCAGCCAGCCCGCCAGGGCATCAGGCCTTGGATCCATCGTTCAGGCCTACTGCTTAGCCGCCTTCCAACAGGAGATGGAGCAGGCAGGGAAGATCGCACCAGAGGGGATGGCAGCTTACGCTTGCCGCTGCGTTGTGGATCGGATCACTGCGGGCACCAGCCTGCCGAGCGCCCGCAGCTTTTGTCGTGATTCCACAGCACGTCGCTACGCCCTGTAAGGAGGGCGTTTCAAGCACACAAGCCGGTGATCTCAACTGTGGACAGGCTAGTGATTTCCGCCACCGAGAGGCGTTCCATGGCCACAATCAGGCCAGGCTGAACCTCTGGCGATTCTGCAAGCATCAGAGTTTGCAGAAGATCAAAACGATCCTGGGGCGCCAGCTCTCCATCCTCTCTCCAGGAGAGGCTCCAAGGCACCGGCGACGGGATGAGAGGAGGAATCATCTCAGAGCAATCAGATCAGCGTTTGCTGACAATGAAGCCAGTTTGCCGGGTTCCTTTCGGCTCTTCCACTTTCCTTCCACCTCCCTTCACACTCCTCAATCAAGCCGGAAGGCGGGGTTGTAGGGTGATGGAGATTCAACAGTGTTTAGGCTTTCCTTCGGCACGCTCAGCCGGCCTTGACTCAGGAAGCTCACCGGACCGTTGTCCGAATTGGCCTCCCTTCTAGTCTCCACCGCTCACTGATCTTCCCTGGGACACCAGCACCAAACGAATCTGTTCCAGGACCTCTTTTCGAATGACCATTTACGTTGGCAACCTCTCGTTTGAAGCCGAGCGCGAGGATCTCGTTGACCTTTTCGAACAATACGGGCAGGTGCGCCAATGCAGCCTCCCCCTCGACCGGGAAACAGGACGCAAACGTGGCTTTGCTTTTGTGGAGTTGGCGGATGCCGACTCGGAACAACGGGCCATCGACGACCTCCAGGATGTGGAGTGGATGGGTCGCATGATCCGAGTCAACAAGGCCACCCCTAGAGAAGGTGGTGGCGGTGGTGGTGGCGGTCCCCGCCCTCGGTCCGGTCGGGGCGGTGGCGGTGGCTACGGCGATCGATCAGCTCGTGTTGGCGGATCTGTCCACCACTGATTGCCACCACCCCTTGTACGAAAGGCGTGTTTCAGGGCTGGCGCGGCTGCTTCAGCGGCTCCAGCCCCATCGACGCACCGTTGTGTGGGCGTCGATCTGCTCTGTTCTCAACAAGCTGTTTGATTTAGCCCCTCCGGTCTTGATCGGGCTGGCGGTGGATGTGGTGGTGAAACAAAACACCTCCTGGCTGGCCTCCTTGGGCTTTCGCTCCGTGCCCTCCCAGCTCACGATCCTGGCGGTGGCCTCCTTTCTGATCTGGAGTGCAGAGTCGCTATTTGAATACCTTTACGCCCTGCTCTGGCGGAATTTAGCCCAAACCGTGCAGCACGAGTTGCGCATTGAGGGATATGACCATCTTCAAAAATTGGAGATGGCTTTCTTTGAAGCTGGTAGCAGCGGCCAGCTTCTCACCATCCTCAACGATGACATCAATCAGCTGGAGCGCTTTCTCGACCATGGCGCCAACGAGGTCCTCCAACTGATCACCACGGTGGTGGCGATCGGAATGGCCATGCTGGTGCTCTCACCCACGGTGGCAGGCGTTTCCTTTTTGCCGATCCCCATCATTCTTTGGGGCTCACTTCGCTTCCAACATCGCCTCGCGCCGCTCTACGGCGATGTGAGAGGCCGCGCCTCAGATCTGGCCAGCCGGCTGGCAAACAATTTGGGGGGCATGCTCACCATCAAAAGTTACGCCGCAGAAGCCTGGGAGCGCGCCAGGATGGAGCGGGAAAGTGAAGCCTATCGACACAGCAATCAACGAGCCATTCGCCTTTCAGCAGCCTTTGTGCCGTTGATTCGTTTCGCGATTCTGTTCGCTTTTCTCGCCATTCTGGTGATCGGCGGTCTTCAAGCTTGGCAAGGCCTGATTGCCGTGGGCACCTACAGCTTTCTGGTGTTCATCACCCAACGTTTGCTCTGGCCGCTCACCACCTTGGGTCGCACGTTGGATGATTACCAAAGGGGCATGGCCTCCACCCACAGAGTGTTGAATTTGCTGGATACGCCCATCGCCATTCCGTCCGGAGCACGCTCCCTCCATGCCCGGGAGGTGGCTGGACATGTTCAATTTGAAGGGGTGCATTTTGCTTACGGGGAGCGTGCCCCCCTGCTTGTGAATTTTGATTTGGACATCCCTGCCGGAAGCACGCTCGGGATCGTGGGAGCCACAGGGTCTGGCAAGAGCACGATCGTGAAGCTTTTGCTGCGGCTTTACGAGATCCAGGCAGGTCAGATTCGTTTGGATGGCCTGCCCATCGACAGCTTGAAGCTGGAGGATTTGCGCCGCGCCATCGGCTTGGTGAGCCAGGAGGTGTTTCTCTTCCATGGCAGCGTGGCTGAGAATATTGCGTATGGCTCCTTTTCTGCCCCTCTCTCTGCGATCAAGCGGGCGGCCAGCTTGGCGGAAGCGGCCGCCTTCATCGAAGCCCTGCCCCAGGGTTACGACACCGTCGTGGGCGAGCGGGGCCAGCGTCTTTCCGGGGGGCAGCGGCAGCGTCTCGCGCTGGCCCGGGCACTGCTGAAAGATCCTCCCGTGCTCGTCCTGGATGAGGCCACCGCTGCTGTGGACAACGAAACGGAAGCCGCCATTCAGCGCTCCTTGGAGAGCATCACAGCAAATCGCACCACCTTGGTGATCGCCCACAGGCTGAGCACGGTGCGCCACGCCGATCGCATTGTGGTGATGGAACAGGGCAGGATTGTGGAAAGTGGCCGCCATGAAACCCTGCTTGCCGCTGGCGGAGCCTATGCCAATCTTTGGAGGGTTCAAGCAGGCCTGCGCGCCAACGAACCCCTCCGGCTGTAGGGCTCCCCATCGATGCCTCGTCGACACAAAAGCCGCTCCCATCGCCACCAGCAACGCTCGGGCTGGCCTCTGTTACTGGCCACCACTTTGGGTTTGGTGGCGGGATTTGCCCTCTCCGCCCCCTTGGCTCAACTGGTGGCCAATGGCGAGCCAAAGAAGCTGGCCAAAACGGAGTGGAGCAATCCTTTCAGCGAGTGGGTGAGCTTTGGCCAAGATGACGTCTTGGTGCTGGGGACGGATGCAGGAGGGGGGAACACCGATGTGATTGCAGCCTTGCGCGTGGAAGGGGGCCAGACAACCATCATTCAGATCCCTCGCGATAGCTATATCGAAACCGAACAATATGGGCCGATGAAAATCAATGCTCTCTACAGCGCTGGCGGGATAGAAGCGCTGAAGCGTGAGGTTTCAACGCGGATGGGGCGACCAATTCGCCACCATCTCATCCTGAATCTCGGCGCGATTCGACGCATCGCCGATCTGATGGGCGGCATTGAAGTGAACGTGCCCAAGCGGATGTTTTACACGGACAATACGCAGGGTCTATACATTGATCTCCAGCCTGGTGTGCAAACCCTCAAGGGTCGCAACCTTGAGGGATTCCTGCGCTTTCGCCATGATGAAACCGGCGATATCGGGCGAATGGAGCGACAACAACTGGCGGTGCAGGCCCTGTTTCGCAAGCTGATTCGCCCTGATCAGCTGGTGCGGCTGCCGGCCATGTTGATGCTCTCCGGCAAAGACCTTCAGACCGACATGGGCCCGATGGAGTTGGGCGGTTTGGTCACCGCAATGAGCACCACCGATTTGAAAATCAACCATCTCGATGGAAGGCCCTTTGACCAAGGTGGCGTGAGCTACCTGGAGATCGATTGGCCAGGCCTGGCAGAACCGGGCAGCACGCCTGAGCCGGCCCCTCAACCACGCCGATCGTTTTTTCTCTTTTAAGCCTGCAACCCCGGCTAGGGAGCCTGTTTGTCTGAGGAGCGCTGCCCCCCCGCACTGCTGCCATACAAGCGGCGATCCGAGAGGGTGATCAACGCCAGAGCAAGCGCCACCAGAGCCAGGGCAGGCCTGGAGGCGGCCACGGTCACCCCAAGGGCGGCGGTGAACCAGATCGATGCGGCGCTGCTCAACCCCCGCACCTCAGGCGGCTGGTTGCGGCCCCGAGGAGGCGCCACCAAGATTTCTCCTGCTCCGAGAAAACCCACCCCCGTGGCCACCCCCTGGATCGCTCGGCTGCGGGCGTCGATGTCCGGGCCGGCGGCCAGCACCATCAAACAGGCGCTGAGCCCCACCAGCACATGCACCCGCACCCGATTGGGGTGGGGCAACGTGCCGTGATGGGCCCGGTTCAACCCCACAGCCAGGCCGCAGAGCACCGCCAGGCCCATGCGCAGGAGGCTCTCCAGATCAGGGCTGAACGAGCTGAGGAAATGGGAGGTCATGGAGCCATCATTGGCTGGCGTTCCCTGCTGCCGCGAGCAATCGAGGGGCCAGTGCTTCCGCCGCAGAGGGCACCCTGGAGAACGCAGCGCTGAACCCCGCGAAGCTCCAGAGACCGGGAGGCCCTGCCACCGGGCCCACCAGAGGCTGGCCATCGCTGCAAAAGCTCACCGGCACCTGCCGGTAGGGAGCATCGAGGCGAGCCAGCTCTGGATCCAACTGTTGCAAGCCTTCCCGGAGGCGCTGCTCCATCCAGCGCGGATCGGGCGGGGTGAGGGAGGAGCCGCTCAGTCCCTCCGCGCCAGCAGGGGGGATCCAGCTGATCTGGCCCACCACCACCCCGTCGCCCCAGGGTGCCAAGCCCGCATCCACAATCCACACCGGCTCTTGTATCCCAGCCGAGCCAGCCTCCAAGGCGGGCCGGCGCCAATGGCGAGGTTGCACGATGCGACCACGCCGTGCCTGATCCAGCCAGGGGTTGGCGGGTGCGCCAGCTTCCACGAGCAGCACCCCAGCCCAGCTGTGGCGAAAGCGGCGGGGCAGCCCCGGCGAGAGGGTGCGGCAGCCGGCCCCGGCGGCCAACACCACCATTTCAGCCGTGAGCTCAGGCTCAGCCCCCCCGGAGGGGGCCAAGTTCAGCCGCCAGCCCCCTTGCGAAGCGGGCTCCAGTGCGCGCACACGCCCGCTGAGATGGTGCACCCCAGCTGCGGCAAGGGCCCTCCACCGAGCCGAGCGCCAAGTGGGGGTGTCGACCCGGGCCAAGGGCAGGGGCAGCCATTGGCTCAGGGCTGCCAGGCGATGGGGAAAACCGGGCCGGCCGTCATGGAACACCAAGCCACTGGCGTGCCAGCCCAAGGGGCCATGTAGACGCTCGAGGCGCCGCCAGGCCCGGGAGGGACGTCCGCGGGGGAGGGCCCCGTAGCTGAGGCCCGTCGCCAGGGCGTCATCCCCCGCGCCGATCAAGCGCACACTGGCCCCACGCCCGGCGAGGCTGAGGGCGAGCAGGGTGCCCGCCAGCCCATCGCCGATCACCGTGATGGCTGCAGGGGAGGGAGGGCGCTGGCTCAAACCAACAGATTGAACGACGTGACCACCCGTTGGAACAGCTCGCGCACCTTGGGCCAGCGGGCTTCGTTGGTGCTGGCGGCCAGGGTGTAGAGGCGGCCCCGATCCACCACGACGGTGGCCAGCTCGTGGCGATTGCGATCGGCCAGATGCACGGCGTACTCCAGGTCGTAGAAGGTGTGGCCGGCCAGTTCCCGCTCGCGAGCTTCAACCAGTTCGGCCTGGCGGCCACTCCCTTGGGGAGCGATCACCACCTGCCGCAGTTTTTCGCCCACCGCCTCGGCACTGCCGAGGTTGCTCAGATCGTTGGTGCTGTTCACCTCCGAGATCACCAAGCTGAGCGTTTCATCGCTGTTGATCAAATCGTGGAACACCACCTGGGGTCCGCCGCTCACCTGAGCACGGTTCCAGCCGGTGGGGTAGAGGAAGGCATAGCGCCCGTCCGGGCTCTGGAAGGATTGCAGGCCCGCGGCGGCGGCGCTGCAGGCGCCAAGACCGCCAAGCAGCCCCACCACGAGCAGAACAGCAAGGGCAGCCCTGGCGAGGCGGCTGGCCAAGGAACTCGGCAGCGGGGCCGATGGGGAAGGCCGGAAGGAAGCAGCAACGGGGGGCAAGGAAAGCATGGGAAGCAGCGGCTCTCAGCACGCGGGGGAAGGACGCCCGGGGAGAGGGCGCCCGTGGCTTGCCCGCCATTCTCCCCCCAGCCTGACAGCCAGCCAGGGCCGCCTAGATTCAGCCCACCTGCCTTGATGCGCTGAGCGGCTTCACCCGACCCCTCGCTCGTCTGATCGACCAGTTTGAGCGGCTGCCTGGCATCGGCCCCCGCACAGCGCAACGGCTGGCCCTCCACTTGCTGCGCCAACCGGAGGAGCAGATCCGAGCCTTTGCCGATGCTCTTCTGGCGGCACGCACCCAGGTGGGTCAGTGCCGCAGCTGTTTTCACCTCTCCGCTGAACCGATTTGCGAGATTTGCCGGAGCGAAACGCGTCGCAATGGCCAGATCTGTGTGGT
Organism: Cyanobium sp.; assembly: GCA_046081785.1. Taxonomy (GTDB): domain Bacteria; phylum Cyanobacteriota; class Cyanobacteriia; order PCC-6307; family Cyanobiaceae; genus Cyanobium. The sequence goes on along the minus strand of JBJTWN010000134.1, from coordinate 2,276 downwards.
GGCCGACTCCCGCGATCTGCTGGCGATGGAGCGCACGCGCGAATATCAGGGGGGCTATCACGTGTTGGGGGGATTGATCTCGCCGATGGAGGGCGTGGGCCCGGAGATGCTGCACATCCAACCGTTGGTGGAGCGGGTGGACCGGGATGGAGTCAGCGAGGTGATCCTTGCCCTCACCCCCAGCGTGGAGGGCGACACGACGAGTTTGTATCTGGCTCGCCTGTTGAAGCCCTTCACGGTGGTGAGTCGCATCGCCTACGGGCTGCCGGTGGGCAGTGAGCTGGAATATGCCGATGAAGTGACCCTGGCGCGGGCCCTGGAGGGGCGCCGCCGCATGGAGTGAAGAGCCCGTGATGAGCCGTTTTGTGAGGTTCCTGCCATGAGCGGCCAGCGCCCCACCCGCTACAGCGCCATCGCCCCGGCGGAGCGATTGCCCGATTGGTTGCGGCGCCCGGTGGGCAACGCCTCCGAGATTGGCGCGGTGCAGGAGGTGGTGAAGCAGCAGCGGCTGCACACGATCTGCGAGGAGGGGCGCTGCCCCAACCGGGCGGAGTGCTACGCGGCGGGCACGGCCACCTTTTTGCTGGGGGGGCCGATCTGCACCCGCAGTTGCGCGTTTTGCCAGGTGGAGAAGGGGCAGGCGCCCGCGCCGCTGGATGGGGCGGAGCCGGAACGGGTGGCGGAGGCCGTGCAGCGGCTGGGCCTGCGCTATGTGGTGCTCACGGCGGTGGCTCGCGATGATCTGAGCGACCATGGCGCCCAGCTGTTCACGGCCACGATGGCGGCGATTCGCCGGCGGGAGGCGGCGGTGGCGATCGAAGTGCTCACCCCGGATTTCTGGGGGGGTCAGCGGCAGGTGGGAAAGGCCGTGGCGGCCCAGCGGCAGCGATTGGCGGCGGTGTTGGCGGCGCAGCCGGTGTGCTTCAACCACAACCTGGAGACGGTGGAGCGGCTGCAGGGGGAGGTGCGGCGGGGGGCCACCTATCGGCGCTCCCTCGGCCTGTTGGCGGCGGCCCGGGAGATCGCGCCCCACATCTCCACCAAATCAGGCCTGATGCTGGGATTGGGGGAAAGCCGAGAGGAAGTGGTGGCGACGATGGAGGATTTGCGGGCCGTTGATTGCCAGCGGCTCACGCTCGGCCAATACCTGAGGCCATCGCTGGCCCACATCCCGGTGGCGCGCTATTGGAGCCCTGAAGAATTCGAGGCGCTGGGCGCTGTGGCCCGGCAGATGGGATTTGCCCAAGTCAGAAGCGGACCGCTGGTGCGCAGCAGCTACCACGCTGGGGTGTAAGCCCCAGAGCAGGGGCGGCAGCAAAAAGCAGAGCGAGAGACGAGCGGCGCTTTTGCTGACCGCGTGCATGTAATTGTTATGTTATTCGGTACTATATGCCATCCCTTCAACATGGCGCCAATAGGGACATTTCTCATAAATCTCACCATTATTGTTCAACAGCCGAGTCCTTATGCTTTCTGGAATGAAATGCTCTGATTTGTTAACTTTACTTTCATACTCAGATTCTGGTATTTTTGAAAGATCAACAAATTTGCCGAATATTGAGCGAAAATCCCTTTCAAAATACTCAACCCGGATAAATTCCACTCTCCCCAACCCTAATATTTGTGGAGACAGGTATTTTGCCGCCAACGCATCTGCGTGCATTTGACGACCATCTCGTCGAAGAAACCTTCCTTCCAATAGTAACTCTGGGTCGTGTTTCAGATCAGGGGATCGCTGGAATTCAAAACTATACCTGCTGATGAGCCAAGATGGTAGTTTTCTAAAAGAACAAATTACCGTCCTTTCGCCAAGCTTAAAACTAGCGTCGCGTTCTGAACGTTGCTCAATCGAATCATGCCAAGCGATGGTCGGGTCATATTTCAATCCAACAGGGTCTTGAATCAAGCTTTTATTATCGGCAAAATACGCCTGAAATATACTTTCTATCTTTGAACCGGCGCACTTTGGAAAATGCAACCATACGAACTGGTCATTATAAATCATTTGTACAGTGGATATGCGAGAGCACTGGATCTGATGGAATGAAAGGCTGCAAAACATCTGCAGCATTGCAACAACCAAAGCGCCCTGGGTTGAGCACTTGGGGTGTCGATCATTGTTAGTCGCATGCCTGGGTGCGCCGGTTCAAAGATAGAAAGTATATTTCAGGCGTATTTTGCCGATAATAAAAGCTTGATTCAAGAACCTGTTGGATTGAAATATGACCCGACCATCGCTTGGCATGATTCGATTGAGCAACGTTCAGAACGCGACG
>JBJTWN010000133.1:0-5316 GCA_046081785.1 Cyanobium sp. | reverse complement strand
CGAGCGCGGCATCGCCCGTCAGCGCGTCACGGATCCAGCCTTCGCCAGGGAACTGGCGGCCTGGCTGGACCGCCTGCTGCGTCTGCACCGTGAGCGGCTGCTGGTGGTGGATCTGCCTGTCGCCCGCCGCTGGGGGCAGCTGTCGGCAGCAGTGGGGCACGACAGCGCCGATCTGCTGATCGCCGCCACCGCCCTGGATCATGGCCTCACGGTGGTGACCCGAAACCTGCGCCATTTCCTTCCCACTGGGGTCGCCACCTTCAATCCCTGGCAGGACGCGGCCGATGGTTGAGGCCTGGGTGGGATCGTGCCATCGGCAGGGAGCAGGTAGTCATCGCTGATCTGGCGGCTCTGCTTGCGCGGTCGCCTCCCCCTGCCGCGACCCGCATCGATCAGCCCAACGCCGGACCAGGAGCTGCCGATTGGCAGGGGGCCCCTCTGGAGGCTGTGGGCCTGCTGAGCTGCTGAGCGGTTCGGTCATGCCCACCCGACCCTGGCGCCGCCGCCGCCACCAGCCGCCGGTGCCATACTTCAGGGGTCGGTCTTCGGGCCGACTAGGTGATCCACACCAGTGTTTCGGACAGCGGTTCGATTCCGCTCAGCTCCATTCCGCCGCCGCCGGCCCCAGGGCCCGGCCATCGCGGGGCTGCAATGGTTTCGACGGGGCATGAGGAGGGTGACTGAAGCCTGCTCGGTGAGAGCAAACCCGTAACAGCGAATAAAATCGTTCGTTTCTCCCGTCAAGCCGCCCCTGTGGCTGCCTGACACTCTTAAGGGAGATGGGGTGAGGTCAGCCTTATCACCCAAATGACCCATGGGCCCTGGAAGGGGCCCTTTCGCTTGTTGGGGACTGGGATCTTGCCTGTCTCAAGTCCTGCTCATCCATGAGGTGTGTGCAAAGCGTGTGCAAATCGCGCCTGGGTGCGGTCGCTGGCTTGAGGGGCGGGGCCAGGCGTGGGAGCCGCTGACGACCACGTCGCACGGGTCCGCCGGGGTCTGCGGCGAGCCTCCCAACGCGGGGCCAGACTGGGCGGGCTGAGGCCGGCGACGGATCAGCGCAACCGCGACGCCCATGAGGAGGCACTGCTGGAGGCGCTGCGCTTCCGCAAGGTCCTGGAGGCTGGATGCGACAAGAGCCTCTCGGCGCTCAGCCGTGATCTGTTTGCGGCTGGGTGCCGCAGTGCATCAGGCAGGCCCCTGAGACCCGAAATGGTGCGGCGCCTCAGGTCTCGGCTTGAAGAGGCGAAGGTCGCCATTTACGACGGGGTTCTTCCGGGGAGGCTCTGCGCATGGGATCCGGTGCGGGCATGCACGGACGAAGCGCGCAGGGGAAATGCCTCTTCCTTCCGTTGGTATCTGCGGATGGCTCGCAAGGAGTGCGGCGAGGCCTTCTGTAAGCGGCTGATCGAGCAGCTGCTCCGCTCCGAGCACGCGGAATGGGTCAGAGCCACCTTGGCCGGCCCCTGATTCCAAGGGCCTTCTCAGGCACAACACCTGCCACCGGAAAGCTCTGCAGTCCTTCGGAGTTTCCAGTGGTGACTCTGTGTCCTGAGCTGTGGCTCACAACCGCCCAGATGGCCGGCCGCCTGGGCGTGCACCCCAAAACCTTGCTTCGCCTGCGGGCGGCATCCTTCAGCCCTTTCTGCGAAGGCGTGCACTTCCGGCGCGGCGGCCTGACCACAAAGGCGCCGTTCCAGTGGCATGGCGAGCGCTGCGAAGAGGCGTTCACCGCCTTCGGTCGCGTTGACCCGGCAAGCGTTGAAGCCTTCAGCCGTGAGCCTCTGCTGGTTGCGTGTGGCGAGGTGCGGGCATGAGTGCTTCATCCGCACACGACTGGATCCGTTCCAGCCCTGGGAATGCCTGCCCGATCTGCGGAAGGGATGACAGGGACGGGGACTGCCGGGTCAATAGTGACGGGGTCCGCGTGATCTGCCACTACGGCCAGACCTACGGACCACCTCAAGGCCTGAAGTCTGGCGACGTACACGATGGTCGAGACGGTCAACGCTGGGCGTTCACGGGGCCAACCACGGACGGCAGGGGAGCGCACTTCACCCTGGACAAACCAAGGGGGGGGGAGCCCCCCAGAGCGCAGGCCGCAGGGCCGTCGCCTCTGTCGGCAGAACTGGCCCGCTTACCGGAGGCGGGCAAGCTCCCACCGGATCACTGGGATAACGGCAAGAAGCTGGTCTACAGCTTGACCACCGACCACAAACCCGCGCAATGGGTTGAAGTCGTAATTCCGCCCGGCGGCAAGAAGCAGCACAAACCGCGCCATCTCAATGCCAAGGGCAAGGTGGAGCTGCATGCAGGCCCTGATCCGTGGCCCCTGTGGCTTGAGGCGGTTGCTCTCCAGCACGGCCCCGGCAAGTGGATAAGTGAGGCGGAGGGCGAGAAGTGCGCCGCATGGTTGGCCGCAGGCGGACTGGTCGCCGTGAGTCAGCCCGGTCATGATCACAAAACCGACGCGATCCAATCTCGCTACAAGCGCTTGAGGGAAGCGGGAATCATCGGCATCGCCTACTTGGCCGACGCCGACAACACTGGCATTAAGAAGGCGAGGAGTTGCGCCGCTGCTGCCGCTGCAGTTGGTCTGAAGTTTCTAATCGTCCGCGCCCAGGATGTCTGGCCCGTTGAGATGGTCCTCGGTGGCTCTATCGACAACGCATTTGGTGCGGCTACTGAACGAGTCGCTCAATTGGAGCGCCATTTCAATGAGGCGAGCCAGCATCAGCCGCCACCATCATCAGAAGATTCGCCGAAGCCCATCAAGCGCTATAGACAGCTTCTTGATGAAATGCTGGAGGCAGTGATTTCAGGCAATGATGATGACCTTATGGAGTTGCGAGCTGATGCCATCACCAGATTTCGCCGCACGGATTCGCAAGTCGAAGCCGCCCTCTTTGACCTTCACAGGCAAAGACAGGTATCGGGGCAAGGAATGAGGCAGCCCGAATCGCTTGATCTATCCCGGATTAGTGGCATGGACTGGTTGGTAGAGGGCTTTATCCCTGATAACGACATGACGCTGGTTTGGGGCGATGCAGGCAGCGGAAAGACAACCGCAGCATTGGCAGCCGGAAGCGCCGTGCTACTGGGTACAGGCCTATTGGATCACAGCCAGCCGGCACCTATGCGACCGGTCCTGTTCATCGCCTCGGACAGCGGAGCGCCACCGCTTTACGCGGCCATGCAGGACATGGGGCTAGCGGATCTACCTGAGGTAAAGCATGGGCCCGATCAGCGTTTCTTTGTCTGGGCTTCGGATGCGGAACAGGGGATGAGCGCATGGGCAGCAGATTTGCGGGGCTGCATTCAACTACTGGAGTTTGTGAAGCGCCGTCATATTGGCCTGGTGCTGATCGACAGCTGCAAAGCCGTGTGCAAGCCGTCCTCTGGGCTGGACTATACCAACAACCAGATGGTGACTTCGTTGCTTACCTACTTTAAAGAGGTGATCTGTCCCCATACTGCCGTCGTCTGGCTGAACCATGATGGAACCGCTAATGGCGCCCATGCTGGCGCCAAAGCATGGAAGGAGATTCCATCAATGGTTCACAGAATCAGAAGAGAGGAGAAGAAGGATGGCGCAAAGACTAACAATCGGCGCCGGTGGGATGTCACGAAATCTCGCATGGGTCCTACGCGAGAGTTTTACTATCAGCTCAGCAATGGGTCACTTGAGGTCTGCCAAGAGCAGGAGGTAGTCGGCAACTGTTTAGGGCAGGTTGTCGAAGCACTCACAAATGCCTGGAACCTTCAGGGGCGTGAATCACTATCGAGGTCTGATCTGCAAGAGCGCATCTGCATGGCTGGCGGGCCATCGATCAAGACGCTCGACAACACTCTCAGCTCTGCCACTAGGGCCAAGCACCCAGAGATCTGCCGGGTGAGCGGCAGGCGTGGCCACTACAAGCTCGCCCCACGAGTGGCCACCCTGCTAAAGGGGTGCACAGCAAACGGGAGGGAACAAGGGAAGAACTCTCTCTCTGACTGCGTTTTGGGGAGTTCCCGTCCATTTCCCGCGGGAACTGCGGAAGCCCTCGGACCTTCGTCGCCGGTTGTCGCTGAGTTCCCTGGGAAAAACCTCGGGAAGTCACCAGACCCGTTGCCTGAACAGGGATCTGAACTATTTTCTTCCCTTTTGAAGTGCACCCCTAACGCGCGAACCGATCAGGCCCGCTTCGCGCCTGTTGGCAGTGGGTCGGACGCATTCGACGCCGAAGACGATCCGTCATGGGGGCCGCGGCCGTGATACACGGAACAATGAAGCGTAAGCCCCGACTTTCTACGGCGCACCATGAGGGGAGCCTGGTTGTTCAGTGGTGAAGACTGGAGCAGCGGCGGGAATCGGATCGAGCTCCGTCAGGTCCGGCATCTGATCCAGCATCAGCAGAAGGCGATTGACCTGCCCGGTGCTCCCGGTGTCGCCCTGCGATGGACAGCAAGGTGCGGCGGCACGTTCGGACCGGCATCCTCACGGGCTGAGAATGCTCGTCAGCGGCATGGGCGGTCGGCACCACCCTCGCCCACGCTTGACCGTGGACATGCTGTGGCCTGGCACGTGGTCTTTGTTTGCGGTCGTTGCGGACGCGGCTGCCGGATCCTCTACAACCCTTTGGTGAGCTGGCGCAACCTTGGACTTTCAGAGGAGCACATTGAAAAGAGCTGGGGATGCCAGACCTGTGGGGAATACAAATGGCCATCGCAGCGATGGACCGGCACCAGCAGCAGGACAGGAAGGCGGCCTGCATCCCACGCCTACCAACGGCATCAGCACGCCGCGGATCGGTGCATGCAGTTGCTGGAAGAGCCCCGCTGGCTGACGTTGGATCGCTGCATCGCCCTGGAGCGGCTGAAGAATGCTCACCTGCTGCTGGCCACTGTCGCAGCCTGCGATTCATGGCCTGGCATCACCAGCGGCATCGGCGCCACACAGATCGAGCAGGCCCACCGCACCATCGAGCGCAACCGCTGGGCCATGAGGCAACGCAGCTGGGCAAGGCAAGGGAGGCCACGGCCCGGCCCGGAAGCCAGAGCCGCGATGGCGAAAGGCGGCAACAAAGGGGGGAGGGGGGTGCAGGCCAGACCGCCTGCGGCAGAATCACTCCCAGGAGACAGAGTATAAAGAACGCGGCCAGGTCTTCGGAGGCTAGGTATAGTGGCCGCGGCCTATATTGCGCGGATGTCTGACATGATGGGGATGTTGTGTTGATTAACGTGGGCCAGAAGTGGCTTTCTGGCCCACGCCGTTTTCTTGATCCGGTCAAACCTCCTGATTCCGGAGGTTCGGTCGCGATTCCAGCCGTTATGGGG
>JBJTWN010000132.1:0-2623 GCA_046081785.1 Cyanobium sp. | reverse complement strand
TAGGCTTGGGGGAGAGCAGGCAACAACAGAAATGGCCGACACTGGAGAATTGATCACCTGCACGCCGGGCGTGCGCAGCGGGAAAGCTTGTGTCGCTGGGACGCGCATCACTGTTTCGGATGTGTTGGAGTACCTGGCTGGTGGCATGAGCCAGGATGAGATTTTGGCGGATTTCCCTGACCTCAAGCCTGAGCACATTCAGGCGGTGCTGCGTTATGCCGCTGAACGGGAAAAGCGGTTGAGCGAGCTCACGGTTGCGTGAAAAGGGCTTGATGGAATTGGCGTTGCATTCATGATCCGCTAACATTTATGTGCTGATCCGTGCCCGTCATAGTCATGTATGTCATCCCGAGCATTACTGATTGATGAGAACCTCAGTCCCCGACTGGTGGCTCAACTTTCTGAGACATTTCCAAGGAGTTCCCATCTTCGCGATGTGGGGCTCAAAGGAGCGACTGACCAACAAATCTGGGGATTTGCAGCGACTCATGGATACGTAATCTTAACAAAAGACGACGATTTCCGCAGCCTGAGCCTCTTGAAAGGTGCTCCTCCCAAGGTGATCTGGTTGGTTGTCGGAAACAGAAGCACAGCAGAAATTCTGCGCCTTGTATTGGCGAACGCCGAACCGATTGCGCGTTTCCTTGATGCACCTAACTCATCCCTTCTTGCAATCCGTGCTCGTTGATCTTTACGCCATTCACAAGATGACTCCTGAGCCGCCCTGCACGTTCGAAGCGGCCGGCGTCCCAGGCTGACCGCCCTACTGCTCACTCCCCCCGCACCCACTCCCCCACCAGCTCGCAGAACTCGGCCAGCCGCTCCCGCCTCCAGCCCCCGATGGCCCCACGGGCAAGCAGCGCCAGGAGATCGGCTTCCGCGTCAAAGAGCTCATCGAGCAGCCAACAGAGCGCCTGGGTGAGGGCCTGCTCTCGGGAATCAACAGCCATCGGGGTCCTCTGACATCAGAGCCAGATGGGCCGCGGAATGTTCTGGATATACATGTACCGCTTGCTTCACGCTGTCCCTAGATGGAGTAGACGATCAGATCACTGAGAAGATGCATAGTGGTGCCGCAGTGATGCGACATAAGCATTCTTCTCCATATACGATTTCCTGCCTTTTATCCATTCAAGATTAATTTCTCCTGTCCGATCCATTTCCCTCCCGGTAATTTGCCAAATCCTTGCTGAAGCACAATGGTGCCCGGTCTGAGCCTGGATCTCCTTAAACATGTTTTCGACATGTGCATCAGCAGACTCAAGCTCAAGCGAAACACTTATTCTGATACTCTGATGTATACGAGCAATCCCGCTCACATAATCCTGAATCATTGGCATTAGGTCTACTTTCCCTTTCCTATTTGCTTTTTCCTCAAGCTCCCGAAGGACCTTCGACTTAAAACCGCCATCTAGTCTTAAGTTCTTTGGGATAAGACTGAAAGCCACAAAATGCCTGCGCCGAGCCTTGGTCGTCTTTGCCTCGCCAACCTTCTCATCCTCATCAAGAGCTGAAGAGAAAATGATTGAATGTGCTGGCATCCCGCGATGTTGAACGTAGTTTCGTAAGGCCTCAAGGCATCGATACCCCAGCGAGTTATCGTATGCATGGTGGGTTTCTGAAACATACTGTGAGTATGTTGGCGAGTCTTCCCCAAATTGCGTTGACAATGCATGCGCCGTTTGATCTCGGTAGAGTCTAACGCTCGACAACAGATTCGTAAGATGCCTATTAAGGCTGTGTCTTCCCTCCTTCAGGCGCCCCGAGGCATCTCCAAAAAATACAGAGTTTTGTAAAGCAAGATCCAGCAAGAACCGTTGGAGGGTTATATAGTTTTCAATCACAATATCTAGCCTTTGCTCTAGGGATACCCCGAAAAGGATTGTTTTCCGAGCATTTAGTAGGGCATCATGTGCATCTCTTGAAATCTTGAGGGGGATATAGCCAGCTGTTGCGCTGATCACATCCAGTTGATAGGTCGGTTCAATGCTCATATTTTGCTACTGAGGAAACACTCCCATTGAGGGATTGCATTGCAGGAAGCGGCTCAAGAGATCACTGAGATAGCAGCACACTGTCGCCACTAATAGTAGAACACCTGTCCTCCTCCTGCTGTCCATGCCCCCGCTCCAGCTGGCCGACCTCCCAGAAGGGATCCCCATCCCCTACCGCAGCGCCGAAGCCCCAGACGGGCTGGATCTGAACGGTCTGCTCATCGCCCATCCGCTGAGCACCTTTTATATGCGGGTGCGGGGCCATCGCCTCAGGCGCTGGGGCGTGCACGATGGCGACCTGCTGCTGATCGATCGCTCCATCGATCCCCAGCCCGGCCATCTGGTGGTGGTGGCCCATGGGGGGAGATTTCTGCTGCGGCCCCTGGAAGTGGAAGGGGGAAGCTGGCAGCTGGCGGCCATCAGCCCTGGGGAGGCGCCATTGGCGCTGGATCCAGGGGATCTGGAGATCTCAGGGCTCTTTGGCGTGGGGGTGGCGGTGGTGCATCACTTGCGGCGGAGGAAACTCGCTCTGCCACTCCGTCTCCGTTAGAGCCCACCCTTTCAACTCCCGCTACATTCCCTAAACGAGCCTGCTGAGCAATGGCCCGAGTCCAGCTGTTCCTCTCCAC
>JBJTWN010000131.1:0-8749 GCA_046081785.1 Cyanobium sp. | reverse complement strand
CTAAAGTGGCTAACATCAAGATACAGAAGACGGGGGCCGAGGTCACTGTCTCTCCAGAGGCATTCTCCCGCCTTTAATCTTAGCGTTCGGCGGTCGAGGAGTTGTCCTTCTGGCTTCTAGTACATTTAGACTGCGACCTATCGGCTTCCGGTGCTTTCTGGCGGGCAGTCTTCACCCTGCTGCAATCGGCATAACTGTGTGTTGCCTCTATGGTAGGATATTCTGGCTTTTGTATGGCAGAGCACCTCGACGGAACACTCGACCCAGGGCATGAAGCGCGACGTATTCTTGTCGCACACGTCTTCTGACAAGCTTAGATACGTCCGACCGCTGTCACGCAAACTCGAAGAACGAGGAATCACCTATTGGCTTGATGAAGCTGAAATCTCTTGGGGAGAGCGCGTCTCGATGGCGATTAGTCGGGGCCTTGAAGCGTCGCGCTATGTACTCGTTGTTCTCTCCGAGGAATTTCTCAGGCGTACTTGGCCCCAAACTGAGCTGTCAGCGGCCATCATGCGCGAGAATGCAGAGGGAAGAACTGTTGTTCTGCCTCTCGTGATAGGAGATCCCGCTTCGGTGCTCAAGGAATATCCGCTGTTGAGAGACAAGGCCTACCTTCTCTGGGACGCGCAGAATACTTCTACGATCGCCGATAGGTTGCTTGACCTCATCAAGCCTCAGCAGAAGGTCAAAATGGTTAGGGTTCGTGTGGCTAAGACTCAGCACTATGTCGCTTGTGATCTGATTCGATTGCTTCGATTTCTGCGAAGCCTTTACTGGCACAATGTTTACGACTGTTGCCATATTCGCGACGAACTGGCGCTCTGTGGGCTACTCGCTGAGGTACTGCCAGGCGAAATCGGGGTCGTCGTGAACGGAGTAGAGGTTCGCACGATGGAACCTACCGTATGGGGCGAGCCTGGCGTACCCGCAGTCGACCTTACAAGAGAAATCTTTCTTCTTTGCTCCGGAGGTGTGGCCCCAAAGACTGCGACTTATGTCGGCCTTGGCCCCAACTACCGAGCGATGGTGAGCGAGTTGGCTGGCCTATTTGGAGTTGACTTGGCGTATGAATTTGACTAGCCGCAACGATCTCGTAGTCCTCAAGTGATGGGACGAGAACGTATTCGGCAAGCGCTGCCGGCGATGGGCTTGCAGGCCGCCGAACAAGGGGATGGAACACGACAGGGCGCGGAGGCTCGCTGCGCGCGCCCCCGCGCCCCCGCGGCTCATCCCCAATGCGTTCGAAGGATCGGGGCCTCGCGGAAAGGTATGCGAGATCAGACCTGCGTATCGAGAGCCATTAAGATCGCAAAATCAAGTAGGCGAAGGCCGTCACAAGGAGCAATCCGCTCAATACCCGAGGAGTATACTTATTTGAGTGCAAGGATGAAGACTTTGACAAGATAGTAGTTCCGCCCTGCCTATCAATACAAGCCTACAGCCCTTCACGATGCTGCTAGAAACGATCTACTTCAGTATCGCAGTTAGAGTAGACGTATTTTCATCAATGACAATATATGATCATTATTGGGCATGTCCTTGTAATGCGCAGCCTTCAGTCATGAAGTCCGCTTCTGCGTGTAGATATATCAAGGCGTGCTATGCTGAGAAGGCTACTCCCAATTACAAGACATTCTCTTTAAGATATTTCATCATAGCAATCGGGTCTATATGCTATTGATCAATGAACCATACCCGGTCCTAGTAAATAAGTTATGCCACGAAAGAAGTCTTTGGGCTAAGATCTCAAGACGTTCGGGTCTTTATGAGATAACTGGGATATCGAGGGTAGACCGCAATACTAGACGCAATCAGATCAAAAAGGGAATATAGCATTAAGAAATGTTACTTTTCGCGCCCTTGTCTGCCCATGTTTGACTACAATTCAAAGCTCTTGAATCCATTAATTCATTTCTCATGTACTGCTCGGCTTCAATGAGCTAGTATGCACTGGGGCATGAATGTATGACATCTAAACGCCGCTGGAGTCTTTGGCCCAGAAGATTTATCGAAGAACTTAACCCAACTTCGGGTTTCGCAAGTCTTGGCGGTGCTATTCTCACTATCATTTCCTTTGTCGGATGGAATGCTTCTTCTGGTCCGATGTCAGTGGTCTTTGGTGTTCTAGGAATAGTCGTAATTACCTTAGCAATAGCCATTGCGGCCTTAAAGGCTATTCCTCCTGCCCTACGAAATGCAGCTGACTACGTTGGGCAAAGACTAAATCTTGATAAGTTGGACCAAATTGATCCCCCTCTCCCTAAGCTCGGCATTGTGGGCCCAGGGATGGTTGGAAAGTCTACCCTTCTAAGTAGAATTCTTCAGCAAGCACCCCCTCAACAGAGAACCCAAGAAGTTCATTTCTTTATTGCAGTTCTTCAGACTTCCCCAATCCGCTATTTAGCCATGCTGGATGGCCCTGGTCAAATGTTTGCAGGTCAATTTGAGATTGCGTCATATGCAGATATTTTATGCATTATCCTTGATCATAATGGATCCGATCAGGAGAAATTAATTGACAGAATGCGTATTCAAACTAATCTAGAATTTCAAGAGCAACTTCGCGACTTTTTGGCTAAAAGGCCTCGAAAGCCCTCCTTTGTACATTTGCTTCTAAACAAACGGGATCTTTGGGGAGATGTCTCTGTGCCTCAAGCGGACCAATTATTTTTAAGAAATTTTCTTGTAGACGAGGAGCAAAAGTGGAAACACAGTAATTTGGCAAAAGAAGTAAATTCAGTGGAATACTCTAACTTCCGCCATGACGATATTGTGGCCCCCCTAGATTGCATATTCAAGCATCTACATATCAGGCCATGATTAATAGCAATATCCCGTTTAAAGTCCTCACTATCCGTAACTCTCCTGTTGCGTTTCTATTGGCAGGGCCAAAAGGAAGTCGCAATGGAATTTTAATAAGAAGTGATAACCTAAAGACTGATCTAATTGGTTTTGCCGCAAAAGGGCGTTATTACAAAAAACATGTTCTGCACATATCATCAATATTCCCTAGTCAGACAAGGCGAATGTATTCGGTCAGAAGCTCTTCGTTAAGAATGGTAGATTATGATTTTGACACGATTCGTAGCCATGATGATAGAGAGTTTGAGTACAAGTTCTGTTGGATTGGCGAATGTGGGCTCAAAGACCAGTTCGTAGTTGAAAAAGACTTTAATCTTTTTATCAATGATATTTTGAAGGGACTTGAAAGTGCAGACAATGATCTTGTCGAATGGAGTATTGCACCTGTTGTCCTCAGTTGCTTAGAGGCAAAATTACGTATACAGAGATTTCGCTATCTTACGCTTGCTTCGATAGGAATATACTCAATTGCAGCACTAGTCTTTCTGTTTATTACGGCAAGTCGCTTTTCTCGTTAGCAGAATATGTTGGAGATGGGCCTGTGTAGATAGCCCAAGACACTTGAATAGGGACGCTTCGAACAAGCCCCTCGAGTGGACAGGCCGCCAACCATTCACAGCTGCGCCACCTCAGCCTCCTTGCCTGCCACTCAGGGGCAGCGTTATGCCTTGAATCACACTGCAGCAAGGAATGCTTCGCCTCCTTGAGCCAGCCGATTCGCTGCTGATCCAGCCCGAATTCGATGGCTGCCAGCACCATGCTCACCACCATGGTGATGGCGGTGGTGGTGCCGGGCTGGCTCGCGCAGCAGCTGTTGCCTGCCACCCAGCCGCGCCTCCACAGGAAAGTCTGAACCGTTGCCCGATCCACACCGGACCCCCAGGAAGGGTCATCCACCGAGCCTCGGCTGGCGCGGCCCGGGCTCCGTTTCTACGGTGCGCCTAAGCCTCAGCAGCCCGTTGGAGCACCCGGCCTCGCCCCATCAGCGCCCTGCCTGGCTGGCGCTTCTCTGGATGCTGTCCGGCGCGGCCGGCGGCTGGTCGGTGGCGGCGGCGCTGCCGGCGGTTCCCGCCACCGTGTTCGCCTCACTGCTGCTCTCGGCGGGCGCTTCGTTCGCCGGGGGCGCGTCGCTGCCGGTGGCGCAGCGGCGTCTGCTGGTGGGAGTTGCGGCGGGGGCCGTGACGGGCACCGCCTTCAGCCTGGCGGAGCGGGCCCACCAGCTCACCCCCGCCGACCATGGCCCGGCGCGGCTGGTGATGCTGCTGGCCCTGGCTCTGGCGGGCGTGATCGCGGGCCTGCGTCTCGGTCGCGATGCCAGCCATCCAGACCGCCGCCATCCCCGCGATCTGCTGCGGTCGGCCAGCGCCCTCACCACCGGCCTGTTCGCCGTGATGGTGACGATCGCCTTCCTCCAGCTCGGACTGGAGGGGGCGCGAGCCTTCTCGAGCCGGCTCAGCACCACACTCACCATCGTCGTGACTGCGGTGGCCGTGCCGGGCTGGCTCAGCCAGCAGCTGCTGCAGGCCCCCCGGCCGCGCCTTCTTCCACCGCCGCCCTCCGGTTCATGAGCGCAATCAGCGAACCGGTCCAGATGGTCGAGGAGCTGCTCCGCTCTCTGGCGATGGCCACCCGCCTGCTGCTGGAGTTCCTCTCGGTGCTCACCGTGCTGTACGGGCTGCTCGCCACCCTGCGGTTCGGCCTGTTGCGCCTCGGCCGGCGGCTGCCGCAGCGGCCCTCCAACCGGGCCCGGCTCACCTTCGGCTGCTGGCTCGCCCTGGCGCTGGAGTTCCAGCTCGGCGCCGACATCATCTCCACCACCACCGCGCCCTCGCAGGCAAGCCTGCTGCAGCTGTTCGCGGTGGCCGTGATCCGCACCTTCCTCAACGCCTTCCTCAGCAAGGAGATCGAATTCGAGCGCAAGCTGGAGCGCGAGCAGGCCCAGCTGCCGCGCGATCAGGGGGATGAGCTGTGATGGCGATCAACGTCACCAACGAACTGGCCAAGGAGCGCAACCGGGCGGCGGCGGAGCGCACGCTGATGGCCTGGATTCGCACCTGTCTGTCGCTAATCAGCTTCGGTTTCGGCCTCGACAAGATCATCGCTGCCATCGCCCGGGGCCGCGGCGGTGTGAGCGATGTTCCCTTCAGCGTGCGCGCGGTGGCCGTTGCCTTTGTGCTCACCGGCCTGCTGGCGATGCTGGCGGCGATCACCAGCATCGCCGCGTGCTCCGGCGCCTGCGCCTGGAGGAATACACCTACCGCGAGGAGCCCTCGATCTCCCTGGCCACCGCCGCGGCACTCGCCCTGATCGGCCTGCTGGCCCTGGTCATGCTGTTCCTGAGCTCCCTCACGCGCTGAGCCCGCTGCTCGCTCCTCTCCGCTCGCCCCAACCCCATGCAGATCCTGATCACCGCCACCCTGCTGACGCTGATGTTCGGCCTCGGCCTGGGCCTGCAGGTGGGGGTCGTCAACCGGTTGCGTCAGCGGCCGCTGCTCTGTCTGCGGGTGCTGATCGGCACCTGCGTGCTCGTTCCCCTGGTGGCCCTGCTGCTGCTTTCCAGCTCCGCCGCCGCCCATCTCAGCCGGCCGGTGAAGCTGGCGATCGCCCTGATGGCGATCTGTCCCAGCGCGCCGCTCACCCTGCGCAAGGCGACCAAGCAGGGAGGCGACCACGATCTGGCCGCCCTGCTGCAGCTGCTGGCCGCAGCCGCAGCGATCGTGTCGGTGCCCCTGCTCGCCGATCTGTACCGCGAAGTCTTCAGGATCAGCGGCTGGGATGTGCATCCCAGCGAGGTGGTGCGCCAGGTGCTGCTGGCCCAGGGCCTGCCCCTGGGCCTGGGGATGCTGGTGCGGCACCGCTGGCCCGAGCTGGCCGAGCGCCTGGCCGCTCCGATCGACCGCTTCGCGATGCTGCTGCTGATCACCGTGGCGGTGCTGGTGATCAGTGCGCCGCAACTGGCGCGGTTCCTGGCCGACAACGCCGCCGCCCTGCCGGTGATGGCGCTGATGGTGCTGGTGGCGCTGACGATCGGCTGGTTCCTCTCGGGCCCCGGCATGGAGGAGCGCACCACGATCGCCCTGGTCACCTCCATGCGCAATCCGGGGCTGGCGCTGCTGCTGGCCACCATCCACGCCAGCGGGCTGCCGGGCATCAAGTTCTCGATCCTTACCTATCTGCTGCTCACGATCGTGCTCACGATTCCGTTCCTGCGTCTGCGCCGCCGTCTGATCCTGGCCACCGAGGGAAGCGCGGCAGCGCAGGCCGCCACTGGCGGGGGTGCCTAATCTGCTGGCGTCCCTACTCCCTCGGGTGTGCGCGTCCCGCTGAGCCTGGCCCAGACCGCGCTTTTCCTCTCGCTTGCGGGCGCCGCCCTGCCGCCGCTGGCCGCGGCCCCGGCTCTGCCGGAGCCGGCCCGGCAGATCCGCCTGCTGCAGGAACGCCTGCAGCGCTATCGCGACGAGCAGAACCGCGCCGCGCGCCGCATCAGCCTGAAGCAGGCCCTGCGCGAGGGGCTGGCGGCCCATCCGCTGCTCAACCGCGCCTATGCGGCGATCGAGGAAGCGGATTGGTCGGTGCGGGCCGTGCGCCGCGCCTGGTGGCCGCAGCTGAGCGTCGGCACGGATGATCCGGGCCTGTTCGGCTACACCACCACCACAACCCGCGAGAACATCCGCAGCGGCAATGAGCGCTCGCGCGAGCTCACCGTCAGCGGTGGTCAGGCCGCCGGCCCCAACGTCACCCTCGAGTGGACGTTCTTCGACACAAGCCGCGCCTCGCTCACCAACGCCGCCCGCTCGCAGCTGCTGGCCCGGCGCTTCCTCTTCGACGTGGATGCCCGCGACCTGATCCTGCAGATCCAGCAGGCCTACTACGCGCTGCAGGAGCGGGCCGAACTGGAGCAGGACTACCGCCGCCTCTACGACAGCGTCACCGCCCTGGTGGAGGAGGGTCTGCCGGCCGGAGCCGATCACGGCCACGTCGGGCAGCTGCTCACCCAGCGCCTCGCCCTGCTCAATCTGCGGATCCTGGCCCACGATCAGGTGATCTAGGCGGCCGATGCCCTCGCCCAGGCCCTCAACCTGCCGCCGGGGGAGCTGGTGATGCCGGCTGAGCCGCTCAGCCTGAAGGGACGCTGGGATCTGTCCCTGCCGGAAACGATCCGCCAGGCCCTGGCGCTGCGGGAGGAGATCCAGGCCAGTCTGGCCCAGGCCGGTGGGGAGGCGTGGAGCGCGCGGGCCCGCCAGCGCTCCACCCTGCCCACCCTCTCGCTCACCGGCCAGCTGAGCGGCAGCACCGAGAATTTCGCCAGCGGTTCCCTGATCGGGGCGTTCCAGGGCACCACCAGCCTCAACCGGGAGGTCGAGAGCCAGTTCGGCCTCGGCTTCGACTGGACGGTCTTCGACGACGGCATCAGACGGGCCGAGGCCGCGGCCCTGCGCAGCCGCTCCCGCGCCAGCCAGGCCCAGGCGGAGCTCGATTGGCTGAGCGTCACCCGGCAGGGGCGAGACAGCCATGCCGCGATGATCACCAGCCTGATCGTGGTCGAAACGGCCGCCGAACAGCTGGCCGAGGCCCAGCGGTCGCTGGCCGCCGCCGACCGCGATTACCGCACAGGCCGGAGTGACGCCACCCGGGTGGTGCAGACCACCAGCGCCCTGCGCGATGCCGCCGAGTCGTACCGGGGCGCCGTACGCCGGCAAAACACGGCTGTCGCGGCGCTGTATCGCCATTCGGCCCGCTGGCCGGAGGGAACCCTGCCGCTGCTCGGCGGTGCCTACCCGGCCATGCCGGCGGTCCAGGCGCCGCCTTCGCCTCCAGGGGCAGCGCCGCGGCCCCAGCCCTGAGGAGGCGACCCTTTTTGAGTGTCGCAACGCTGGGCTGTCCGCGCCGGCCTGGCTAGTTCATAGGGGGTACTGCGCCCACCTTCCGCAGGCGGGTCGGACAGCTCCCTGTTGCCATCCCTCTCACCATGCCCAACGGCAAGCCCAACATCCTGATCCTCTGGGGCGACGACATCGGCCAGAGCAATCTCAGCTGCTACAGCCACGGGCTGATGGGGTATCAGACCCCCAACATCGACCGCGTGGCCAAGGAAGGCGCCAAGTTCATCCACTACTACGCCGAGCAGAGCTGCACCGCCGGCCGGGCCGCCTTCATCACCGGCCAGAGCGTCTACCGCACCGGCCTCTCCAAGGTGGGTCTGCCCGGCGCCGAACTCGGCTTCCGCGCCGAGGATCCCACCATCGCCGAGCTGCTCAAGCCCCAGGGGTACCGCACCGGCCAGTTCGGCAAGAACCACTTCGGCGACCGCGACGAGCATCTGCCGACGATGCACGGCTTCGACGAGTTCTTCGGCAACCTTTATCACCTCAACGCCGAGGAGGAACCCGAGCTGCGCGACTACCCCAAGGAAGACGACCCCGAGTTCCCCAACTTCCGCAAGCGCTTCGCCCCCCGCGGTGTGCTGCACTGCTGGACCAACGGCGACGGCACCCAGCGGATCGAGAGCACCGGCCCGCTCACCCGCAAGCGGATGGAGACGGCCGACGACGAATTCATGGCCGAAGCCAAGCGCTTCATCCGCGATGCGGTGGCCTCCGGCGAGCCGTTCTTCGTGTGGTTCAACACCACCCACATGCACTTCCGCACCTATGCCCGGCCCCAGGACATCGGCCGCAGCGGGCGCTGGCAGTCGGAATACCACGACGTGATGATCTATCACGACGAGTGCATCGGCGAGATACTCAACCTGCTCGATGAGCTGGGCGTCACCGATGACACGATCGTGATGTACGGCACCGACAACGGGCCCCACATGAACAGCTGGCCCGATGCCGGCATGACCCCCTTCCGCAGCGAGAAGAACACCAACTGGGAGGGGGCC
>JBJTWN010000130.1:0-5406 GCA_046081785.1 Cyanobium sp. | reverse complement strand
TTTGCCTTTTGAAAGCACTCGCAGCATCTGACTCCCATCCAGTGTGGGGGCCAAGGCCTCCTGATGCTTTTCCATGCTAGCCAAAACATATCCATATCTCACCATGACCCTGGCACGGAAAACATGCTTTTCAGGAAGATTGGCTCGCGCCCAAGCCATCACCCGCTCATGCATTCGCAGGGCTTCAGCCCCATTGCCCTTGTCTGCCTGCTCCTTCATGGCATCGAACCACCCCTGCACATCCGCAGGGATCTCCTTGGACATGGGCATGGTTGTCTGAGCAATGTGCTGGCCATCGCCAAGGGGCAACGACGCAGCTTCAAGAGCAGCCACGACCCCGGGGGTAAACACCACCGCCTGCCAGGGGAGCAGGAGCAGGGCAATCAGTCCCCGACGGCTGGAGCGAATCATCGATCAGCGCAATTACATTCATTATGACGAGAAAGCCCGAAAAGCGCCGCGGGTTGCGCCACGCATGAGGACATACAACCCGGTTGCTCAAACCTCAGACGCCACCCAACGCGGAGGTCATTCGCCGCGGGCAGGCCGGGGGCTGGCGGCACAACACATCGATGCCCACCGAGGGCCCACGGGTGCCGAGATCTGGGGGGATGGGCACCTGGCCTGAGGCCAGGCGGGTCATATGGGCGGTGCTGCAGTCGAGACTGGTGGCCCCCAGGCCGCTGAGGAGGGCATAGGCGCGCTGGGGGCCGGTGCCTACCACCCCGCTGAAGGCATCCCCGTAGGCATTAGCGGCCGCTTTCATGGAGCGGTCGGCCTCAACTGCCGCCAGGCCGGGGCCCCTGGCGCCCAGCAGCACCCCGGCCAGGCAGCTGGTCTGCAGGCTTGTGGCGGCTGGGCTGAGGGCGGAGGCTCGAGCCTGCAGTCGCTCTGCCAGCCCCACGGCGATCCAGTAGGCCACAGCGGGCCTTTTCTGGAGCCGGTAGGCAATGGCAAGCAGGTCGTGCTCCAGCAGCACCGCCCTGCTGTCGGCGCAATAGATCACCGTAGGTGCGGGGTTTTCAACAGAAGCCCTCGGAGTGCAGGCAAGTCTCACGTCCACGCCGGGGGGCATCAGCTGTACCTGGGGAAAGGGTAGGCGGGCCGTTTTAGGATCAAATTTCCAGCTTTGCTGCAACTGGGCCTTACTGGCTTGCACAGCGGCCGGGAGCAAGGCTTCTGCGCTCGTATTTACCACGACATTAATATTATCCTCAGCTTGGACGGTCATCATCCCCAGGGAAGAATGGAGCATCAACGCCAGAGCAGTCTGGAAGAGCCAAGGCTGCTGGATCAAACAACGCATCACAGATGTTGAGTTTAGAGATAGTAGAAGGCTACAATTCAACGATGTAGGTAGACTTTGTCAGCAGCCTCACCCCTCGTCATGGGCCGCCAATCGCCGCTGAGCTGAAACCCCGCCCACACACGAACATCACGGAGGGTGGAACTTTTGTTGTTGCGGAACCAGGCTTGGGTGTGGTGGAGTGCATCAGCGCGACCTTCACCGGCCTTGAGCCGTTTGTAGAACTCCTCCATGAAGAGCGCGGTGAGAGAGTCATCGACCTTCCATAGGCTGAGCAGAGTTGAACGGGCACCGGCCACTGCGAAGGCCCGCCGCAGGCCGTAGACACCCTCCCCGTGGCGAATATCACCGCGACCGGTTTCGCACGCTGACAGGGTTACCAGATCGGTTCCATCCAAATTCATGGCCGTGGTTTCTGCGGCGGTGAGATAAGCGTCGGCGGCCCGGTTGGCACCGGCGAACACCAGGCCGCTGCGTTGCAGGGGTTCGATGGTGATGGAGGGTACTGGAGAAATGGAACTTTTTTGAGACGCCTCCAGCCGTTGTCGCAGCCCTCCTGGTGAACATGGAACTGATGTGGCGGATCGCTCCGGCAGAAAAAAGCCGTGTGTAGCGATGTGTAAGATATGTAGTCTTTGTAGCTGGTGCACCAGTGCGGCAGTGGCCTGCCGTCCGCTCACCAGCAGCTGAGGGCGGAGCAGAGGCGCAAGTTGTTCGGCCTCGGCAGCAGTGCCAGGCAGGGATGGCCAAGGACCAAGGCTCCGCGGCTCGCTAGCGGGGAATTCTGTCGGACTACTGACGGAAGTGGGTGCGGAGCCGAAATCCGGATTGGTGATCAACGCAGAGCCGTTGCCTTCTTTGACGGGCTGCTGCAATCTAACCAGCTCCCGGCCGGTGGTGAGCAGACGCAATTGCATACTTTCACCGAGAGTAGGGCCCATCACACTGGTCATTGGTAGGGCGGCAAAGGGCAGTAGATTCAGTTCACTATCGGGAGTGATGAACAGCTCCCGCACGCCTCTAAAATTAGATTGCAGCGGTTTTAGCAGTAGCTGGCTCACCGCCGCCCGGCGCTCAGGGGCTTCTATCTGTCGGTTAGGGTCTGCACTGGCGCACACTGCCTTTTCTATGGCTGTTTCGATCTTTTCTGCTTCGCCGAGCGGGACGGAACCGATGCTGCCATCAGGTCGTAGCAATAAGGCTATGTAACGGGAGGGACCAGGCACGTAATACTTATTAATAATCTTGCCGTATGCACGGTATTTTTGATACTCAACCAGTAACCCTTGTGGGGATGCGATCCTGAGAGCCTCTGCAACCTGGGCATTCGTGACAGGAGCGATCCTACTACGGGGCGGAAGAAGGCCATAAAGTAGATTTTCAATCTGCTGGCGCTGTAGCAGCATTGATTTCCTTAGGCCCGGGGCCAGAGATTCTGAGGCAAGCTGACGGTCGATGCTGCCAACCTGTTCAGCCAGTTGACGGGTTTCTAAGCTGCTGCTTGTAAGCAAAGCCTGTAGCCGCTCAATCTCCGCCAGCAGACCCTGGCGATTCAGTTGGGTTTCCAGAGCAAGGGGTGTTCCTGTTGGACTCCGATCGAGTAGTTCAAATATGATGTTATCCTTATCGTGATTTTTATCAATCAGGCTGCTGCGATCCCCGCGAGGGAGCAGGGGAACTTCCCGCACTAGCCAGTTGAGGTTATTGCGATTCATGCGCTGGAGAAGAGGAACAGCCTCTCCATATCGCCCCTGATCTATGTACATTCGAACAAGACCAGCCTGCTGTAAATTAGTGGCAATATTGTGCACACCCATTATTTTTTCCATAATCCCAAGAGAGCGCTTTAAGTTGCGCTCGGCCTCTGAGTAGCGGCCAAGGACCCGCTGTACGTTTGCCAAGGTGTAGAGGGGATAGATTAGATTATCTTCTTTACCCGCTTTTTCAAAAATAATAATGGAGCGCTGCAATAGTTCTTCGGACAATGAGAAATAGCCATGACTTGCGTAAGAAGCTGAGATATTCACGAGGCGCCTGCCAGCAATAATTCCGTTGTCCTTCGTCAGGGAATTAAGAATGACATCCTGGGATTGCTTGATTAGGGTATTTGCCTCCCAGTCTTTGCCCTGCAACTTATACAAATTTCCAAAATTGATGAGGCTGCTAGCGGTGTCGGGGTGCAGCGGCCCCAGCACCTTCTCGCGGATGGCAAGGGCGCGCTTGTAGAGCAGCTCCGCATCCCCGTAGCGCCCCTGCCGCTCATACAAACCTGCCAAATCTATGAGGCTTCTAGCGGTGTCGGGGTGCTCCGGCCCCAGCACCTTTTCGCGGATGGCAAGGGCGCGCTTGAAAAGGGTCTCGGCCTGTGCGTGATTTCTCCAAGATGAGAGGGTTCTCGCCGTTAAGGTGAGGTACCAGGCGAACATCGGGTCACCGTAGATCGTCTCGGCGATCGAAATACCCTCTTTCCACAGTCGCGCCGCTTCCGCACGGTTACCCTTTTTCTAGGGCAGTGGCTTCATCCACCAGCTTTCGCAGCTTAGCACGAGAATTCCCAGGGTCAGCAGGCTTCTGTGCCACCCACCCGTTCATCGTGCCCTCTGGGGCCACCAGCCTCCTGCCCCAAAGGGCTACACCCGCAGCAGGACTGGGCAGCGGCATCCAAAACAGCACAGCGAACAATTGCACCAAACGTGCAGCCATCGAGCAACAAGAGTACAAAGATGGAGGTATGGCAAAGTGCATTTTACTATGTGCATCTTCTTGGCCCAAACTACTGCCGGCGTTGCGGCCAAACTCCACACTATTAACTGGCCGCCAGCCAGGCATCCAGATCATCTGAGATCTAGACATCAAGCAGCGCCCCCAGGGCTGCCAATGCCGGCCCTCGCAGTCAAGTTAACGGAATGCGGTGCCACTCGGCGATGGCGTAGCTGGCCACCTGCCGGGGATCCAGCAACACGTTGTAGTCCACCGTGCTGATCACTGAGGGATAGATCTTGAGGGCTTCTTCTGAGGGGGCCAGGGCCTCCTGGCGGCGGCCCACTTCGCTCAAGAACAGGCCCAGATTGCTGAGGACCTCTGCGCGGAACGGATGCGCCGGGCCCAGGTGCGCCTTCACCCACGCCAGCGCCTGCAGCTGCAGCTGCAGGGCTTTGGCTGGCTCGCCCTTTTGGTAGGCCGCCTTTGCCTCCTCCACCCACCCTTTCACCTCCGCCGGGATCTCCCGCGCCGCTGGCGGGGCCGCCTGGGCCAGCACGGGCTCACCCGCAGGGGGTGCTCCTTGGGTCGCCGCCAGGGCGGCCACCGGCAGGGCCCCAACGATCGCAAGGGTTCCGCTCAGCAGGGCGGCCAGGGGCCGGGGGGATGGAAAACGAGGCATCAGCCATGCCAATCCATCCCCATTGTGGCCACGCGCGCTTAGCGTGAACGTCTCCCCTGGTCCTGCTCCGGTGATGGCTGGTTCCAAGACCCTCGCGTCTGTGCTGCTGGGCTGGGTGAGGCCTGGCGAGTGGCAGCGTGTCTGGCCCCGCGGGAGCGCAGCAGCCTGCCGGGCGGTTGTCGCCTTTGGGCTGGTGGCTCTAATCAGCCTGGGAGGGGTGGCGCCAGGCTTCGCCGCGGCGACCGCGCCCCAAGGCTCCGCAGGTCAGCCGGAGGCTCCCGTCGAGCGCCGAGCCGATGGCGAACCCCGCGCCACCGGCCCCCGCAATCCCTACGACATGAAAGCGCTGCAGCAGTTTGACGCCGGCTCCCACCGGGCTGAGGAGCCCAGCTGACGCGCCGTCGCTCCTGATCAACCGCTCGCCCAAAGCGATCCGCTACACCCCGCGCCCCTCCGGCGGCAGGGAGCATTCCGGGCCAGGCAGGCAACGGGGATCATCGAACTGGGCCGGAGCGGGCAGGGGCCGGGCGGGCGCGGCGCAGGGATCGCAGCCGTTGGTGCCGATTTGAAACTGGGTCATCATGTCGTGGTCTTCGTGCACGAGGTTGTGGCAATGGAGCATGTATTTGCCCTCATGCGGTCCGAAACGGCCGATGATCTCCAGCTTTTGGTAGTCGCCCAGATAGAAGGTGTCTTTCATGCCCGCCTCCCAGGGCGG
>JBJTWN010000129.1:0-2843 GCA_046081785.1 Cyanobium sp. | reverse complement strand
CCCAACAATGCCAACAACAACATCGGCTTTCGTGTGGTGTGCCTCCCCCAGCACCCTTCGCCGACAGAACCGCTGGAAGGGATTCCAGTGGGAGATCCGGAAGGGTCCAGACCCGCTCCCGTGATCGATCGGCTTCGCCCGTTGATCCGCACAGCGCCGGAGGGCGCCCCGCTCGCCCGCGGCTCTACCCTCGGCGCCGGATCCGTGCCCTTCTTTTCGCCCGCGCCTGGAAGCACCTGCTACCTGCCCTTGAGCAGGCTGTGCTCCTCGGAACCCGTGTAACTTCGATCATGGCCAATCTCATCCTCGCCATCGACGATGCCCTGCTCCAGCGCGCCCGTGAGGCCGCCCTGCGGGAGAACACTACCGTGAATGCATTGGTACGCGAGTTTCTGGGCCGCTATGTGCACGCCCGCGGCCGCCAGCTCGAGGTGCTCGATCGCTTTGAAGCGGTGGCTGCCGCCAGCCACAGTGCCAGCCCTGCCCCCTGGTGTCGTGATGAGCTTCACGAGCGCCCCTGATGCGGGTGTTCATCGACACCAACCTCCGCTGGGCCACCTGTGGCGGCTGATGACGCATCAAATCGATGCAGATGAGCGTTGCCGCTGCGGAACAGACGGGTGACAGACCTGCCCAGCTTGTGTGTAGACGTAAATTAGTGCCATGACCACCAGCGCCAGCGGCCCCCGAACCGCCACATTCCTGCTGCGCCAGCCCAGGCAGGTGCAGGGCTTTCACGAACCCCTGGCGGAGGGTCTGGCGCTCCCCCTGCTCTGGATTCCTCCAGGCCGCTTCTGGATGGGATCGCCCGAATCCGAAGCCGGGCGCCGCGCCGATGAAAGTCCCCAGCATTTGGTGCAGCTCACCGGCTTCTTTCAGGGGCAAACGCCGATCACCCAGGCCCAATGGCGCGCGGTGGCCCAGTGGGAGCCCAGGGAGGGGGAGCGGTGGGGAAAGGCGTTGTCTCCGAACCCATCTTTTTTCCAGCAACAGCGCGAGACGAGCAAGCAGAACGGCCCCCTCCGCAAGGTTGCCGATGCCCTAGTGGATCGCGAGCGTTCCTCCGCCACGCCAACGACGGAGGATGATCGGCGCCCCGTGGAGACGGTGAGTTGGCACGACGCGATGGAGTTCTGCAGTCGCCTGCGCCAACGCACAGACCGCCATTACACGTTGTCGAGCGAAGCCCAGTGGGAGTACGCCTGCCGTGGGGGCACCACCACCCCGTTTGCCTTTGGCGAAACGATCACCCCTGAGTTGGCCAATTATGACTGTAACTACACCTATGGCCAGGGCGGGAAGGGCGAGTATCGAGAGCAGACCACACCCGTGGGGATGTTTCCCGCCAATGCCTGGGGCCTCCAGGACATGCACGGGAACGTGGGGGAATGGTGCCTGGACCATTGGCACGAGAGCTATGAGGGAGCGCCGGAGGATGGGAGTGCCTGGCTTTCAGAAGGAGAAGAAAGAAGGCTGGTGCGCGGCGGCTCTTGGTTCGACGATCCCAGAAATTGCCGCTCGGCCACCCGCTTCCAGTTCCACCCCGGGAATGCCATCGACGGCATCGGGTTTCGTGTGGTGTGCCTCCCCCAGGGCCCTTCCCTCAACCCTTAATCTCTCAATCCCTCAACACTGGCTGTACAAACCCCACAGCCACAACCCAGGCGATCCCCACCGGCCGGGAGCCATCCAAGCACGTTTCCCACCAGTGTCTGGCCTGGCCATGCAGGGGTGCATCTGCGTTGTGGGCATACACCAGCAGGTTCACATCAGGAAGGATCACTCTTCTTCTCCGATGCGGGGTTGCTTGAGCAGCCAGCCTTCGATCTCAAGGCCATCCACCACCTGGTTGAGGCGTAACGGATCAATGCCTGGCATCCATCCACAGGATTGGGGCTTCACAACAAACGGCTCCAATCCGGCAGCTCCGCTCACGGATTGGTTCAGGCCGTGGCGCAAGGTTTCATTCACCACCGCTTTGAAGCTGCGACCCGACAGACGGGCCGCACGGTTAAGAGCTTCGGCCAGATCATCATCCAGGGTGAGGGTGGCACGCACGGCAGCACCAGGGGGCGAGATCGTTGCTCCGGCATCATGATGCCTTATCAGAAAAACCTCAAGATGCCTGCCCCACTCCCACGCATTCACCCTTTGGTGAAAGGTTTTTTTGAAGACCGGGCTGCCTAGCGCAGCAGCTGAATTTCTAGCGGCAGGACTAGCTCGGCCCAGGCGCGATCACAAGTGAGCACCGGCAGGTTGAGGCGGAGCGCCCCCCAGCTGGCCGCGCAGCCGCGCAAGGGCAGCCCTGCCCGCCACCCCCACACCTGACCGGAGCCCTGCGGGGGTTGCTCAGCCCGCTCGCGCAAAGTCCAGCAATGCGCTGACGTCACCGCGGTCGGCTTGCTGGAGAGCAGCGATGTACTCCTGTCTCAGGGCTGAGGCATTCACCAGGGAACTGCTCCCTCCCCAGGAGAAGCGCAGCCCACCAAGCTGCTCGATCAACACGTCAGCGATCAGGCGGGCGTGGCGGCCGTTGCCATTGGGAAAGGGGTGGATGGAGACCAGCCGGTGGTGGAAACGGATGGCGATCTGATCCACCGGCTCCAGCCTGTGCTCCACCTGGTAGGCGATGTCGGCTAGCAGGGCCGGCACCTGCATGCGGATCTGCCGCCAGTCGGAGCCGATGCTCTTGTTGCTACTGCGGTACTGACCGGCCCAACGCCAAGAACTTCAGCCTGTTCCTGCTGCCGGGCGGCGGCTACCGGCTCACCCCGCTCTACGACGTGCTCTCGGCCTGGCCGGTGATCGGCAGAAAAGCCGGTCAGTGGCCCGAGCAGGAGCTG
>JBJTWN010000128.1:0-6059 GCA_046081785.1 Cyanobium sp. | reverse complement strand
TGCTGCTGCCACAGGCGGCCCACCTCCTGCACCAGCCGGTGCAGTGAAAAGGTGGGGGCCTCAGCGGAGCGGTTCACCAGGGAATAGGCCTCCAGCTGGCTGATCGCCTCCCAGGCCCCTGCAGAAGCCTCAGGATCCCCTGGCACCTCCACCTCCAAAAGGCTTTCGGGGATCGGTTCTGAGGAGAACCAGGCCAGCCGCCGCAGCAGGGTGCGGGCAGGAGGATCCGCCTGCTGGTAACTGGTGAGCCAGGTGGTGGCCAGGCTTCGGTCGTATTGCATCAGCTGGGCATCGCTCCAGGAGAGCACCAGCTCCCGCTGGCTTTGCCATTGCTCTCGGTAGGCAGCGAGGCTCAAGCGCCGCTGGCTGATGTAGGCCCCGGCTTGCTCCAACGCCAGGGCAAGACGGCCAAGATCATCAACGGCAATGGCCTGGGCTGTGGTGGCGTCATCGGCTGCCTTGCGGCGCCGTTCGGCGGTGCGCTCCAGCAGAAACTCCCGCGCATCCTCCGGCTCCAACACCTCCACCTCCAGCCCCTGCACCGCCGCGCTCCAGTTGCGCAGGCGGGTGGTGAGCACCACCTGGCCGCCGCTCAATTGGGGCAACAGCCCCTCAATCGCGGCGGCCGCCTCTTTGGTGTCGACGTTGTCGACGATCAGCAACCAGCCGGGGTTGGCCTGCAACCAATGGAGCGCCGCTTGGCGCTGGGCGGCTTCTTCCGTTGTTGTGCTGTGCTCGCGGAGATCAAGGGCGGCAGGGGCGCAGAGGCCCGCCAGGTTGCGGTTGAGGGTTTCTGCGCTCCCTGCACTGATCAGGAACACCGCGTTGCAGCGGCCCACCTGCTTCCAGGCGTGCTCGATCGCCAGGCGGGTCTTGCCCACGCCGCCCTGGCCGATCAGGGCCACCGGGCGATTGGCGCTCTCCAGCTGCTCCATCAGAGCGGCTCGGCCCTTGAACAGGGGGCCGATGCTGGCAAAGGGCAGGGTGAGGGGCCGGCGGGTCAGCCCTGCCTGCACCAACAGATCGAGCACAAAGGAGCGCAACACCAGAGCCGCCAGCTCGTCCTGAGAGGAAAAGGAACAGGCGGCAAAGCGCTCCACTTGGTTCAACCGTTCCAGATGGGCTTGTTGCAGGACCTTTTGGCTGGCCTCTTGCCGGTAGAGCTCATCCCGTGGTGCTCCCTCTTTGGGCGTGGCGATGAACAGGGGCTTGCCGTGCAGCAACGCCAGCCAGGCCTCCCACTGGGTGTAGGAGAGCGATGGGCCATCGGGTTGCAGAAACTCCCCAAGTGGGAAGCGGCGGGCCAGCTCTGGATAGCGCTGGGCGATCGCCGCCACGGATGGCGCCATGGCCATCGCGCCGGACATGTCGCCCACCAGATGGATCACCCCATCACAAGCCTGGATGTAGCGATCCAGCATCTCCAGGGTTTCATCGCCTGTGACGATGAAGCTGCGCTGTTCCTTGATCTCCACATTGTTGCGATCAAGCAACGCATCCAGCCGCTCGCGATAGCCGCTGAACTCAGCGGAGACGGCAGAGAGGAACAGCTGAACGCGGGGCATGCCTCGGGTGCTCCATTCGTGGAGCCTATCGGGGCTGGAGGGTTTTGGCCTTCCTCACGCGGAAGAGCCCGCTGTCCAGCCGGTTGCCATCGCGCACGCCCCAGCTCCTCAACCGATGCCCCCCGCACCTGCATCAAAGGAGCATGGGGCAGGCGAGAAGAGTGGGGTGATGAACGCACCCATGGTTCCTGGCCGAGCACTTCTGAGCTGGTGCCACGGCTGGTGATCGTCGCGGCGGTGGCGGGGGTGTTGGCCAATTTGAAGGAGATCAGCGGCTGGTTTGTCTCGCCCGGCCGGAGCCCGCGCCCGAGGGCGGAAGCGGCGATCGAGCCGATGGATCCGCGGCAGGATCAGCGCAACCGCCGCATCATGTTGGACAAGGTGCGGGCGACTCGATCACTTCGCTGATCAACACCTGCCCTCCCGCCAACCCAGCCCCCCAAGCCCTTGATGCGTCGCGCCAAGCCCCCCATCCCCTGCTTGCTGGCGCTGGTGGCGGCCGCCCTGCTGGGGCCGCTCAACCCGCTGGCGCCGGGCGCCCTCCTGCTGCCACCCGCCCGCGCCCTCGGCGCCTCGCCCGCCGCCGCTGGCGAGGCGATCCCGCCGGAGGTGCTGGAGTGGTACGAGGCGGCGAAGCGGGCCCACCTGGAGGGCCGGCCCCATGAGGCCCTGCGCCTGCAGCGCAGGGTGATGGCATGGCTGGAGGCCAACCCGCGGGCATGGCCTCCCTTCCGAGCGGTGGCGTTGATCAACCTCAGCGTCTGGACCCGCGCCCTGGGGCGCCATCTGGAGGCGCTGACCGCCGCCCGAGAGGCGGAAACGATCCTGCGGCCCCTGGCGAAAGGCAGCTCCGAAGCGCGCCAGGATCTGGCCAAAGCGCTCAACAACCAAGGCGAAAGCCTGAACGCCCTGGGTCGCCGCGGCGAGGCGTTGGCCGCCGTGCGCGAGGCGGTGAGCCTCCTGCGCCAGGAGCTCCGCGCCAATCCCGCCGCGCAAGCCTCCCTGGTGGTGGCTCTGGTGAACCAAGGCCGCTTCAGCGCCTCCGCCCGTGAGGCGCTGGCGCCCACCAGCGAAGCGGCGGCGCTGCAGCGCCAGCTCGCCCAAACCGATCCCGGCCAGCGCGCCAACCTGGCGGGCATCTTGGTGCGCCTCAGCCAATGGCACGGCGAAGCCGGTGACCTGCCCCAGGCCCTGGCCGCCAGCCGCGACGCGATGCGGCTGCTGCGCGACCCCCACCCCACCAGCCCCGCCGAGCTGGGGAGGCTGGGCAGCGCCCTGGTGGGCTTGGGCTTGAGCCACGACGCCCTGGGGCAGCACCGTGAGGCCCTGGCCGTCCATCAAGAGGCCGAGGCGATGCTGCGGGAGGCGGCCCGCGCCGTCCCCCTCTGGCGGGCCGACCACGCCTCCGCCCTCAACAACCTCGCCCTCGCCTACAGCGCCCTCGGCGCCCGCCAGGACGCCTTGGCGCCAGCGACAGAGGCGGTGGCGATCTGGCGCGCCCTGGCCAGCGCCAACCCCGTCCAGCAGGCTGATCTGGCCATCGCGTTGAACAACCTCGGCAAGGCCCACGGCGAACTCGGCCAGCTTCAGCAAGCCCTGCCCCCCCTGCTGGAGGCCGTCGCCCTGCTGCGGCCAATCAGCCACATCGATCCCAGCCGCCGCGCCGCCTTCTCCCAGGCCCTCAACAGCCTCGGCTTCCTGCGCCTGCGGTTGGGCCAACCCGATCAAGCCCGGCCGCTGCTGGAGGAAGCCTTGCGCATCATCCAGCCCTTGGCCGCCCGAAATCCAGGGCTGCGCGGCGATCTGATCCGCACGCAAGTCAACCTCAACAACACCCTGGCCGAGCTGGAGCGGCGGCGGCGGCGCTGATGGCTGCAGCTCAAAGGCCCTGGCCATCGGCCCGCAGGTGGCGCAGGGCGATGGGGGCCTCGTGGCTCAGGCGATCTCTGTTGCTGAGGCATTCAGCGCTCACCGTGGAGAGGAACAGCTGAACTCGGGCCATTGCTCAGCGGGATCCAGGAGGGGAATGTAGCGGGTGTTGAGGCTGTGGGATCTAACGGAGACGGCGCGGCAGGGCGAGTTTCCTCCGCCGCAAGTGATGCACCCCCGCCACCCCCACGCCAAAGAGCCCTGAGGCCTCCAGATCCCTTGGATCCAGCGCCAGTGGCTCCTCCCCAGGGCTGATAGGACGCGGCACAGCGTGCCGCTGACGGGCCGCCAAAGCAGGGGCGCGGTTGAGTGCGCCAAAATCAGATCAGGCAAAAAGCGGAAAGCTGGTGAGGCTCGTTACAAAAATCTTTGCAGGCACGCTTTTGGGGATCGGTCTCCCCATCACCCTGTCGGCTACCGCCTCTCTGATCTGGCCTCAGACAACCTCTGCCCAAATGAGGGAAGGGGCTCTGCCTGTGATTGTGATGTTTAGCCTTTGGTCTGCTTTCGGCGGGTGGTTGTTTTGGAATGGCGCGAGGATCCATGAAAGGAAACGCCAAGATCAACTGCTGGCCTGCTTCTTTAGGCTAATCAAGCAGAATGAAGGGCGAGTCACCCCGCTGTCTTTTGCTGCTGAATCTGGCATGAATGGCTCAGACGCCAGAGCTTACCTAGATGCACGATCGAAGGAGTTTAATGGCAGTTTTGATGTAGATACAGCTGGCAACATGATATATCAATTCTCCCATCAAGAATTGAAGAATCGAAATCAGCCTTAGGTTTCGGAGGCCTTGCTATTGTCTGATCCATCCTTCTTGATGTTTAGAGCTACAGCCATGATCAAGTCAGTATTTCTGGGAAGTATCGCAGTTCTAGTTCTTGCATCCTCTGCAAGTGCTCAGTCTTGCAAGACCTTCCGCACATGCGAAGAGGCAATGCAGTCCTTCAGGGCAAGCAACACAAAACTAGTCGTTGACAAAGACGGCAGCCCTTGTGAATCACTATGTGGGAATGGCCAGGGGTAGAAAAGAGGGGAGAGCAAGTAGGTATAAACAATATCAGGAAAAGCTTATCTTGATACGAATTTAGGAGCAGTGTAAAAATTGCCGTTTTCGCTCCAGAACTCAAGATCACCTTTCTTGTTGATCATATAGTATTCACCAAAAGAATTGTTCTCCTTGTCAACGATACGCATTCCTGTCGCTGTCGGCCTGGAAGTCATCTCATGTTCTCTTGTATGCCCTCCACCTGCAGAAGTGTGCTTCATAATTAGGGAGTCGTCTGTTTTAATTAGCTGGATCTTTTCACCAGGGGGGACCTCAGTGTATATCCATGTGCCCAGGACGGATCCCATTGCTCTGGCAACGGGATCTGTTCGTGTCTGGTATAGGGCAGCCATTTCCTCTATTGTTAGCCCTTGAAACTTCACTCTGATTCTTCCAATGTCTGATGAACTTAATTCTCCTGATAGCAAGAGATCGGCTTGCGCCCATCCTCCTCTGGAATCAGGCAAGCGAAAGCTGATGTTTGTGTAACCGTATGCTCTCCCTGCAGAAGAAATAATTTCGCCTGCGATCTTCCTTATGTTGTCAGCAGTTACTCTATCGACAAGCTCTACATCAACGAGGCGCTTCTCGTTCGGCTGTGATTGCCAGGAGGAAATGCGTTCGCTGATAAGTTTGTATTCAACTAATGCTGCTGGCTTGTAGGCTGGCAAGGGGAGCTGTGATTCTGGTGATTTGATTTTTGGCTCAGGCCGTCTCTTCTCGGATATATTCTTTTCTGCATGGTTGTTGGTTCTTTGCTGTTTGGTTTCGGGCAAGAATGGAAGCCAACATATTGGAGAGCCTATAACTCCAATGAGGGCCCACGGAATAAAGCGATTAGGCTGCTTTCCATTTTTTCCCTTTAGTGTGTTATTCAGGAGGAGGAGCACATATGGAGAAACAAGCAACCCAATCGGCCCACCAGCAAGCCCGCCGAGTGCAGCTATCAGCAAGCCGGTCTTCCTTTCTGATAGGGGTTTCTTGGCTGTCACCTGGCCATCTTGGTCTGCTTCCATTGTGTTGCTGTAAGCCGGCTATTGTGCTTTTTTGTAATCTGTGGCCGACTTTGTGCACCGCCAAGCTATCCGAGCAGGCTTTTTCATTCTCGGGGCGGTGTCAAGGATCGGAGCCATGCCCGCGAGTGAGTGGCGTTGGGGCTGCTTGACGCAGCCCATGGGCAGGGGGCGCGGGTCCTTGACACCGCCCCGGCTCCAAAAACGCCCTGCTCTGCACGCCATGGCGTCGTCTCATCATTTCCCCGCCAGATGCAAAGCTCAGGATGATCCCGTTCTGCTGCTGCGGTGCGTGCATCGCGCTGTCCGCCAGATCCTGGAGGCTCACAGAGGGCAGCCACTGCAGCGCTCATGGGTCGATCATCCCTATGGAGAAGAGGAAATCACCAGGCTGGAGCAGGAGCTCCTCCCTGCCCTGGAGGGGTTTCTCACGCGCATCGATGAGATCGAAGCGGGGATTCAGCCCTCCTGCCAGGTGGTGGCCAAGCGCATGGTGCAGGGCCAGC
>JBJTWN010000127.1:0-6864 GCA_046081785.1 Cyanobium sp. | reverse complement strand
CAAGCTCTCCACCGACCCGTTCTTTGTCGAAAAGGTCCGCGACATCGTCGGCCTGTACCTGAATCCGCCCGACAAGGCGATGGTGCTCTGCGTCGATGAGAAGACCCAGATCCAGGCTCTGGACCGCACCCAGCCCCTGCTGCCCATGGGCCTGGGCTACGTGGAGGGCGTCACCCATGGCTACATCCGCCACGGAACCACCACCCTGTTTGCCGCTCTGGACGTGGCCACCGGGGAGGTGATCACCCAGTGCAAGCCCCGCCACCGGCACCAGGAGTTCCTGAGCTTTCTGCGCCAGATCGAGGCGTCCGTGCCCGAGGACCTGGACCTCCACCTGATCGTCGATAACTACTGCACCCACAAGCACGCCAAGGTCAGAGCCTGGCTGGCGCAGCGTCCCCGCTTCCATGTGCACTACACCCCCACCTACGCCTCCTGGCTGAATCAGGTGGAGCGCTGGTTCGGGATCATCACCCAGCGAGCGATCAGGCGAGGCAGCTTCTCCAGCGTGAAAGAGCTGATCGCCAAGATCGAGCAGTTCGTGGCGGCATACAACAAGACCAAGGCCCCCTTCAACTGGACCGCGACCGCCGACTCCATCCTGGAAAAGCTGCAGCGACTTTGCTCGCAAATCTCCGGGACGGCACACTAGGGACACTATGGAAAACCAGGCCATTTCACGGGAGAATAGGCCTCTGATCGCAGGGGCGCCGCGATCAGGGTGGCATCAATGATCGTGCCCTGCTTCATGGCCATGCCACGCGACTTGAGGTGGGCTTTGATCTTTCAGGAGGCCAGCGATGGCCCGAGCCTGCGCTGAATGCGCCATAGGATTGAAACGAGCCATGCCCGGCTGGGCAAACCGCTGAGACCCGCAGACCTGCGCGCCTTCGACCGCCTTGATGAGGCCTTGAAGGATCGGCGCTTTCGGCTGGAGTTGCGGCTGGAGCCGGGCGATCTGCTTTTTTGCGACAACCACAAAACAGGCCATGACCGGGAGGATCCGGCGGCCCCACGGTTGATGGTGCGCCTGTGGCTGAATCGCTGGCAAGCGGCTGGAGAGCGGCAGAACGGGAACGCCGAAGCGGCTTCTCGACTGACCGCGCAGACCGGTCCTGCCTGAACACGGTTTACAGCGGCAGGGCTGCCGCAGCGCAAACGAGGAGGGCTTTCGGATCACCTCGTGGGAGGACGGCGGAGGAGGCGGAGTGGGCCAACCAGAAAAGCCCCCTTGCGGCGCTGGGGGGAAGACCAAAAAATTTCTTGATGACCCAGCTCGCCACGCAAGGAGGGTAGATGATCTGTAGACCAGTACGTACGTACAGGCCAGTCAGATCATGGCGCGCAGCCGCACTCCGTTCCAGAAGGCCCTCTCCTTGCATGAGTTCCAGCGGCTCTATAGAACTGAGAAGCAGTGGAGGTCTGCCTTTGAGAAGTCTCGCTGGCTGGATGGCTTCCATTGCCCGCGCTGGAATGGCCATGAGCATGGGCTCGTCCATGGCCGCGGGCTCAAACGGTATCGGTGCCAAAGCTGCGGCCATCAGGCCACACTCACAGCCGGCACGATCATGCAGGAGACCTAGCCGCATGACACCCTCTGGCTCGCCCTCTTCCGTCGCAACCTCACGGGTGTGAGCGAGGCCCTCCCCCCCTGGCGCCCTTTGCTGCGCGGCGCCCGTGAGCGGGAGGGGCGCTCACCTATGGCGCGCTGGTTGCAGCTGGCCACCGTGGCCGCCGATGGCACACCGCGGGTGCGCACGTTGGTGTTTCGCGGCTGGGGGGGGCCTGCGGAGCTGGATCTGCTCACCGATGGGCGCAGCGCCAAGCCTGGTGAGCTGGCTTGGCAGCCTGCGGTGGAGCTCTGCTGGTTGTTGCCCCGGGCCCGCTGCCAATTCCGCCTGCGGGGAGCCCAACACACCCTCTCGCCGGAGCAGGAGCAACGGGAGCGGCAGCGCCACTGGCGAGCGTTGACGCCAGGCGGGCGGGCGCTGTGGGGGTGGCCACCCCCCGCCGCACCGCTGGATCCTGCAGCCGCCTTCCCGCATGAGTTGGGGGAGCACACGGCGATGCCCGCGCATTTCCTGCTGCTGCGTCTCACGCTCAGGCAGGTGGAGCTGCTGGAGCTCAGCGCCCATCCCCATCGCCGACACCGTTGGCGCGCCGAGACGGAATGGGCGGAGGAGCCGCTCAATCCTTGAACAAGCAGCGGCTGCCTGCTCAGCACCAGACTCGGTGGGGTAAAGCATCACCTACCGTTTGATCAAACGAGGCTTGCCGTCTCCATCCTGCGAGACAGCCTTGAAGGTCCCTGGGAGCGGGAGGTGCTGATCCAGGGCAACGCCGTCTCCTGCAACAGAGCCATCGGCAAGCAAGTCATGCTGCCGCTGCGCCGATGCCCCTTTCGCTCCACCCAGGCTTCCCATGACCTCCTTTTCCCCCGGCCCTGCCCTCCCAGCAATCGCTGGCAATGAGCAACACCTTCAGGAGCTGAGGCAGCAGGACCATCCCATTTTTTTGCCCCACACCAATCTGAAGCTGGAGCAGATGCAGTCGGCATTTGCTTGCGCCCTTCACATGCACCAGCCCACGATCCCAGCTGGCCAGAGGGGCGAACTGATCTCGCATTTGCAATACATGTTTGAGCACAGTGGCGAGGGAGATAACCACAATGCAGAGGCTTTTGCCCATTGCTATCGGCGCATGGGCACCCTCATTCCCGAACTGATTGAGGAGGGCTGCAATCCACGCATCATGTTGGATTATTCAGGCAATTTGCTCTGGGGCTTTCAGCAAATGGGCCGCCAAGACATTTTGGAGCCGCTGCAGCGGCTCGCCTGTGATCCCAAGCTTCAGCCCTATGTGGAGTGGCTTGGCACCCTCTGGAGCCACGCGGTGGTGCCCTCCACTCCCATCCCGGATTTGAAGCTGCAGATGCTGGCTTGGCAAGAACATTTCGCAGCCATGTTTGGCCGCGAAGCCATGCAACGGGTGAAGGGGTTTTCCCCTCCAGAAATGCATCTACCAAACCATCCTGATACCCTTTACGAATACGTGAAGGCCCTCAAGGAGTGTGGCTATCGTTGGCTACTTGTTCAAGAACATAGCGTTGAGAATCTCGATGGGACTCCCCTCAGCCATGAACAGAAATATCGTCCGAATCTACTGATCGCTCGCAACTCAACAGGGGCGACAATCAGCCTTGTGGCGCTGATCAAAACCCAGGGATCAGATACCAAGCTGGTGGGCCAAATGCAACCCTATTATGAGGCTCTTGGACGGGGAAAACAGTCGGTGGGCGATGTTGAGGTTCCCTCCTTGGTTTCCCAGATTGCTGATGGTGAAAATGGTGGGGTGATGATGAATGAGTTTCCACCAGCCTTTCTGCAGGCTCACCGCAGAATTGCCGCCGAGGGCTGTGGCACGGGCACCGTGGCGATCAACGGCACAGAATACCTGGAGTTATTGCAAGCTACAGGCGTTCAAGACTGCCACCACCCCAAGATCCAAGCGATTCAGCAACACAAGCTCTGGCAACAGGTGGGCAGCCATCCCACCGCGGAGACCACCGCAGCGGCCATCGCCAGCCTCAAAAGCAGCGATCGCAATTTTTCGATGGAAGGAGCTTCCTGGACCAACAACCTGAGCTGGGTGGAGGGATATGAAAACGTGCTCGAACCGATGAACCAGCTCAGTGCCAGCTTCCACAAAACATTTGATCCCCTGGTGGCGCAGGATCCGACCATCACAAAGAGCACTGGCTATCAAGAAGCCTTGCTCTATGTGCTGCTTTCGGAAACGAGCTGCTTCCGCTATTGGGGACAAGGCCGATGGACCGATTACGCTCGGGAACTGCATCAGCGCGGAGAGGCAGCCATTCAACGCAGCCAAGCAGGCGCATAAAGCGAAATCGAAGCGGTGCCTCCCGCTAGAACAGCAGAACAAAACAGAATCAGCCCGGGGCGAACCGCATCCCAGTGCTAACTTGCCAACTGCACCAGGGGCTGATCGCCCACGGCGAGCACCTCATCGGTCGCTGCGAGGGCTGGACAGTGGAGATGGTGTCGAACCACTTTATAAGCGAGAGCCAGGCATCGCATTAGAGGCGTTACGACAACAAGGGTTCGGAAGGTTCAGGAACAGGCACAGCCCGAGGGCCTATCCGACCCTCACCCTCCAGCAGTTCATTGCTCCCTAGTGCTGGATCCCGCGCCTGAACCACCCTGACTGACTCCATGATCACCCACCCAGCCCAACGCCGCGGAAGACGGCGCCAATCACATCGACCCCATCGAGATGTCCGATGCGATTCGAGACCACAACCGCACACGCCGCCAGGCTTCGATCGGGAGCCAGCCACAGCTGGATCAATTGAACATCTGCTCGATCCAACCTGGGGCTGTTCGAGCAGGATTATGCTAATGTTTGCAGTCATAAAGATTGATCAAATTCGCATGCCAGATTCAGACCGATTTGCAAGTTTTCCAATCTTTGACCCCACCTATTACCTTCGGAAATATAATGATTTGCTCGATATCTATGGGGCAGCAGGCCAGGACGCAGCGAAGCAACATTGGCTCAATCACGGAATCAACGAAGGGCGAAGAGGATCTCTGTTTTTTGACCCAACATACTATCTCAATCAGAATAAAGACGTAGCGCAAGCAGTCGGATCAAACAATTATGCGGGTGCCATCCTTCACTGGTTGAACTCTGGCTTGCCGGAGGGACGAAGGGGATCTGAAGAATTCGATCCCTCGTATTACCTCCAAGCCAATTCAGATGTAGCCAATGCCTATGGTCATAAGAACTTTGAGGAAGGGATCAGGCATTTCTTGCTCCATGGAGAATCAGAAGGTCGTCAAGGCCGCAGCCAAGCTGCTCATCCAAGGCATCATGTCGTGATCACTGGAACCGGGAGAGCTGGAACGACATTTCTCGTTGAACTCTTGTTTCATCTGGGTCTTCATACCGGCTACGAAGCAGACTCTATCGAGCAATACAAGTATCCGAATGCACGCGCTGGCCTGGAGGCTGACATCCGCCAACTACCCTGCCCGTACATTGTCAAAAGTCCGTGGTTTTGCGCCTATGCAGATGATGTTCTTCGCCGTAAAGACATTGTCATAGACCATATTTTCGTTCCCATTCGCGACTTGTATGCCGCCGCTGAGAGCAGGCGACATGTGTCAAGAATGGATGCTGCTGGCGCATCCTTCTTGGATTATGAAAAGCGTCTGCTTCTGCCAAAATCTCGATTAACGCAGGAAGAGGTGCCAGGCGGCTTCTGCGGAACAAACTCCGCCGAGCCAGGTGCCCAGGAGGAAGACCTGCTCATGAACCTATACACGCTCATGCTTGCTGTCTCTGGGACGGAGGTGCCGATCACGCTACTTCGTTATCCACAACTGACACGTGATAGTGAATATCTCTTTCGCAAGTTAACACCTATTCTTGGCGAGATAGACAATGGCCATTTTCAGGACATTTTCCGAAGGGTTGTTCGCCCGGATCTCGTTCATCGTTTCGGTGAGTACGACATCTGAGGCATTGTTGTTGCTCACCCTTGATCTGTTCTCAGCCCGCCCCCGAGGATTGGTGAG
The DNA here is from genome assembly GCA_046081785.1 of Cyanobium sp. Taxonomy (GTDB): domain Bacteria; phylum Cyanobacteriota; class Cyanobacteriia; order PCC-6307; family Cyanobiaceae; genus Cyanobium. The sequence continues at coordinate 1,264 of JBJTWN010000127.1, read as the reverse complement.
CCCGGAGATGCCATGCTGATGCTCCCTCCTGCAAAGCCACAGGTGTGAGTACCTCACTGGCTACCGTGGCTCGATGGCACATCGCGGGTGCGCACGCTGGTTTTTCGCGGCTGGGCGGGACCAGCTGAGCTGGATCTGCTCACCGATGGACGCAGCGCAAGCCAGCGGTGGAGCTGTGCTGGCTTTTGCCCCGTGCCCGTTGCCAATTCCGCCTGCGGGGAGCCCAACACACCCTGCCGCCAGAGCTGGAGCAATGGGAACGGCAGCGCCACTGGCAAGAGCTGACTCCAGGCGGACGGGCGCTGTGGGGGTGGCCACCCCCGGCTGAGCCCCTGGATCCGGCGGAACCCTTCCCCAAGGAGGACTTCCTGAGAAAGCTAGAGCCAGCTCCGCGAACGCAGAATCTGGCCATCAAGCGTCTTGCTGAGTGACACTCATGCTGCGACCGTATGCATGCGCTCAGGCGAATTGTGACCACACAGGGCCCTATTCAGGGTCCCTAGGATCTCCAGCCCCAAGACACACAAGATAAAAAGAAGCTGCAGCAGCTTCTCGAGATTCATGACCAGCATTGTCATGGTAATGGCTGATCCCTGCGTCACAGCAAGTTTCTCGCGGATGAGCCCCAAGCCGAACCTGCGTTTCCCTTGGCCGAACTTACCTTCTACGGCATTGCGTTGACGTTGGTCATCAGCAAATTGCCTCTGCGCTTCTGCGACAAGTTCTGGATCATTCTTCGGGCGGCCAAGGCGAGGACCACTCAGCCGAATGCCATTGCGCTGGCAGTAAGCTCGATTGGCACGAGTCCGATAGATCTGATCCGCACAGATCACTTCAGGGTAGTGACCGTGGCGGCGGCGTAGTCGTTTGGCATCGACAGCGCGGGGAAACGGACGTTAGCTTCGTCGATCGGCCAGCTCTGCATCCCTCCCTCGCAACTGTGACCAGAATTCTCAGCACAGGTCACCCCGATGACCAGCCAGATTCCAATCACTGTGTCTTGCCATGAGCACCACCCACGCCCGCAACACCTCCGCCACCGACCCGGCCTGGGCGATGCAGCCCCGGGGGATGTGGGCGCGTCAGCGGAGCGAGCCCGCCGTAGAGGGGCGAAACTCCTGCTTGTCGTAGCCGTTGCGCTGCAGGATGGCGTGGATCGTGTCCCAGGAGGTGGAATCCAGTGACTGGGTTCGTGCCAAGATCCAGCCAAAACGGCGACGGGGCTCGCCGACAATCGCCCAGCGGTAGTCGGGATCCAAACCGA
>JBJTWN010000126.1:0-3682 GCA_046081785.1 Cyanobium sp. | reverse complement strand
ATCGGGCGACAAGAAGATCGTGGTCTGCACCATCCAGACCTTTCCGGCCCTGATCAACACCATGCAGGAGCTCACCGCCACCAGCGGCAAGCGCTTCGCGGTGATCGCCGATGAGGCCCACAGCTCCCAGACCGGCGACGCTGCCCTCAAGCTGCGCAAGGTGCTCTCCGCCGCCGAACTGGCCGAGCTGGCTGATGGCGGGGAGGTGTCGATCGACGACCTGCTCGCCGCCGATATGAGCACTCGTGCCTCTGGCACCCGCGCCGGAAGCGGTGGCATCACCTACGTGGCCTTCACCGCCACCCCCAAGGCCAAGACGCTGGAGCTGTTCGGCCGCCGCCCGAATCCCAACGAGCCAGCAGGCCCCGGCAACCTGCCGGCGCCCTTCCATGTGTACTCGATGCGCCAGGCGATCGAGGAGGGCTTCATCCTCGATGTGCTGCAGAACTACACCTCCTACAAGCTGGCCTTCCAGCTGGCTCAGTCAGGCCAGAGCCTCTCCAGCGAGGAGGTGGAGCGCAATGCCGCTCTCAAGAAGCTGATGGGCTGGGTGAAGCTCCACCCCCACAACATTGCCCGCAAGGTAGAGATCGTGGTGGAGCACTTCCGCCAGTTCGTCTGGCCCCTGCTTGATGGCAAAGCCAAGGCGATGGTGGTGGTGGGCTCCCGCAAGGAGGCGGTGCGCTGGAAGCTCGCCATCGACAAGTACATTTCTGAGAAGGGCTATCCCCTCGGCACCCTGGTGGCCTTCAGCGGCGAGGTGAGCGATCCGGAGATCGGCCCCGATGGCTTCACCGAACGGAGTCATACCCTCAACCCCAACCTCAAGGGCGACATCCGTGAGGCCTTCAAGGGAGAGGGCTACCAGATCCTGCTGGTGGCCAACAAGTTTCAGACCGGTTTCGACCAGCCGCTGCTCTGCGGCATGTATGTGGACCGACGCCTCGATGGCATCCAGGCGGTGCAGACCCTCTCGCGCCTCAACCGCTGCCACCCGGGCAAGGACACCACCTATGTGGTGGATTTCGTCAATGACCCCAACGACATCCTGGCGGCCTTCAAGACTTACTACGCCACCGCCGAGCTGGCCGAGGCCACCAATCCCAGCCTGATCCTGGATCTCAAGACCAAGCTCGATGCTCAGGGCCATTACGACGAGTACGAGATCGACCGGGTGGTGAAGGTTCTCCTTGCTGACAGCCACAGCGACAAGGTGCGGCAGAGCCAGCTGTTTGGCGCGATCGAACCGGTGGCCCAGCGGTTGATGACCCTGCACCATGAAGCTCGCCTCGCCTATCGCCACGCCGAGGACAGAAACGACGGCGATGCCCTGCAGCGGGCCAAGGAGGAACTGGCTGCCCTGACGCTGTTCCGCAGCGACATGGGCACCTATGGACGCTTCTATACGTTCCTCTCGCAGATCTTCGATTACGCCAACACCGGCCTGGAAAAGCGGGCCATGTTCTACAAGGCCCTGCTGCCGCTTCTGGAGTTCGAGCGCGAGATCCATACGATTGATCTTTCCAAGGTGGTGCTCACCCGCTACCACCTCCGCGAGATCGACAGGAGGGATCTCAACCTCCGCCAGGGCAACACCATTCCCATTCCCGGAATGGGCCCTGGTAGTGGCGGCGTGCAGGACAAGGAGAAAGTGGAGCTGGCGGCGATCATTGAGAAGCTCAATCAACTGTTCAGCGCAGGCCTGCCTGAGGAACAACTCAGCTTTGCCTGTGAGGTGCTGCCCAGCCGCCTCAGGCGATCCCCCACCCTGCGCCAGCAGGCTGCAGCCAACGGCAAGCAACAGTTCTGGAGCTCACCGGATCTCGACCGGGAGCTGATGGATGCGCTCATCGGCGCCTTTGATGCCCACCAGGCGATGAGCACCCAGGCTCTCAACTCCGCTGAGGTGCGCGCCGGGTTGAAGGATCTGCTCCTCAACCACACCCGCCTCTACGAAGACCTGCGCCAGCAGGGCCAGCGGCCATGAGCCCGGATTCACTCACCCTGGCAGCTGCCGAGCAGGCCCGTGATGTGGCGCTGCAGATGATGGCCGAGCGGGGTCGAGGGCTGGTGCTGGTGGGCGCCGCCCGGCTGGATCTGGCCCTGGAGCATCTGCTCAAGGCCGTGATGGCCCCCAGTGCTGACCCTGACGACAAGCTGTTCACGCCTGACCGATCCCTGGGCAGCTACGGCGCCAAGATTTCGCTGGCAGCCCGCCTGGGCTTGATCGAAGCGCCGATCGAGCAGGCCCTCCACGCCATCCGCAGCGTGCGCAACGATTTCGCCCACAGCGCCGACGAACCCACCCTGGCGGAACCGCGCCACCAGAAGCGGCTCCAGCGGGTCCATCCGGGGGGGCGGCTTCCCCGCTGTGGATCGCCCTGGCTCCCCTGCTGCAAAGCCAGTCGGGGCTCACAGCCCAGGAGCAAGCCTTCATCCTGCTGGTCACCACCCTGGTGGCTTCCATCGAGGCCTGCGCTCTTCTCCAAAGCCCCTTTACGCCTCGGGCCACCGTGCGTTTTGGCAACAAGTGAGGGAGCCCTCAGCCCAGCGGCTGCAGGCCACCCTTCCGGCTCAGCTCGCGGGCGCTGTGGCGCAACACCGGGTGCTCCTGCCAGTCAACCGGCAGCGCCAGCCACACCGCACTGTCTGGCTGCGCTGGCAGGGGCCTGCGGCGCAGGGTGGCCCAACTTTCGCTCTCGTGAGCGCTCACCACAAAAGCCAGGGAGCTGCCACGAACCCTGCGGATCCAGTCGGTCGAGGTCTGCAGGCTGGTGCCGCCGCTGCGCAGGGTCAGCCCCAGGGATCTCAGGGCTCGCCATAGCCCTGGCGCCAGGTTTTCCTCAGGCAGGAGCACTTCCGGATCCTCCTCCTCCAACGCGGACGTCCGCGGAGGGAACGCCAGGGCGAGGGGCAGCGCCCCCAAAGGCACCAGCTCCAGCTCGCGGCGGTCGAACCCTTCCGTCCCCTCCAGCTCCAGGCCCGAAATCAACGCGCCGTCCAACACCCCCTGCCGCACCATCTCCAGCCAATTCACCACCGCCCGGAAGCGCGGGGGGGTGGGCAGCAACCAGGGGTGTCCGGCCAGCAGGGGGTGATGCAGCATGTCGCTGCCCAGCCGGGCGACGCCCGCGGCCAGGCGGTGGGCCCGGCAACCCAGGCGCAGCATCTGGATGCAAGTGGAGGTGCCGTAGGCGCAGCCATCACCACTGCGGCGCTTGCGCGCCAGGCCAAAGTCTGCCGCCAGGCTGCGGTAGCGGCGGCTGACCGTGGGTTGGCTGAGATTCATCAACTGGCCCGTCTGCACCGTTGAGCCACACAGCTCCAGCAAATCGAGCAGGCGAATGTCCTGCAGCATGTCCGGCAGGCGGTAATGCGAGGCCGAGGATGGCGGCATGGCTGTCGGGGGCGTCATGGGGGGAGGGGGGCCGGGGCACGGGGGCAGCCTCACCAAACCCGACAGGATTTGAATGAATTCTTGTGCGAAAGAGCAGTTAGCCCTGGCAAAATCAAGTTGCTGCAATAGGTTGTTATTAGTCTTTCGCTCGTAGCTCATCGCACGCTTCGCTGCCATCAGCCAGCCTGACCCCATGACTCGCTCCCCTTTGCAGCCCCTGCGCTGCCACCTGCTGATCGGCCCGCCCGCCAGCGGCAAGACCACCCTGGCCGGCGTGCTGGCCCA
>JBJTWN010000125.1:0-36969 GCA_046081785.1 Cyanobium sp. | reverse complement strand
GGTCAGCTCCCCTTCGCTGTGTTCTTTTTGACGGGACCTCACACCTCTGTTGCTTGCTTCGTCATTCCTTCCGTCACACCCTCTCAGGTGCTCCTCTGGCTTGACGCAACAGAAGCGTCAGTTCCTCAAATTCTTCAATTGTCCAGGTGCTGCTGCCTCTCCCCCTTCAAGGGGGCTGGCCGGCTGTTGCCTCACGGCAACCTCATCACCTTACAACACGGTCGGCTCTCGCCTCCATCTCGTAAGTCTGCGTTGGCTTGACTCCCGTCTCACCCGCGCAGTCCATCATCCTAACACACCGCAACCCACTAACGCCTCCCCCCATGGCATCAACCTCCCAAGCGTCTCCTCGCTCTCCGCTGCCAGCACGGCAAATCCTTCCGTTGTCAGGTCTGTCCCTGGCTTGATCTGGGCAGGATCGCGCTGGAGCCAACGAATGGGGCAGGAGAGTTCCTGAAGCACCAGCCAGGCAGCCGCCAGATCCCAAATCTTGGGAGTGGCCTCCAGTGCTGCAACGGTTTGCCCCGTGGCCACACTCACCAAATTGAGGCTGGCCACTCCAAAGAGGCGCACCTTGCCAGGGAAGCGGCGGTTGGGAAGGGCTTGAAGCACGCGGATCGAACGGCTGCAGAGGGAGACACAACCACCCGGATGGGCTTTCGAGGCCGGGGGATCCAGTCTTTCCCCATTGCGCCAAACCCCCAGACCTGCTTTTGCAATGATTCGTAAACCCAAAGGCGGCACATCAAGGATGCCGAGCACCGGGCGCCCCCCTTCAAAGCGGGCCAGGGAGATCGACCAATAAGGGATGCCTGCGGCGAAATTCGTTGTGCCATCCAGGGGATCCACCACCCAGAAAGCTGGGGATGCAGGCAGATGGCGATTCCCCTCTTCGCTGAGTACGCCCTCCCTGGGGTAAAGAGCTTGCAGACCTGCCACGATCGCCTCATCACTCCAGCGATCACAGTCGGTCACCAACGTGCCATCGGACTTGAGATCCGAGCTGACGTGGCCGAAATCCAGCTGTTGGCGGTTTGCCACCCGGTCGAGCAAGGCGGAGAGATCTGAATCGATCAGGGACTGAGAAGAAGCGAGGCTCATCCAAGCTCCAGCGCCAACACCTTGCCAAGGCTCCTGCCCGTATCTTCCCTGAACTGCTGCAGATTGAGGCGCGAAAGCATCAGGAGTGCAGCAACGGCGACAAGGGTTTCCACGCCAAAAACAAGAGCGTAGGCGGGGAAAGCTGAAGAACTTCCGCCAAACCAGAGCTGCTGAAGCCAGCGGCCCGCATCGAGCAATCCCCCACCAAAAACTTTGCCCAAAGCGCGGGAGAGAGCCTGGGCCAGGCCCCATACCCCCACAAAGGTGCCAGCCGCCTGAGGCAAGGTGAGATCCAGCATGAGGACAAGGGCGCTGTTGGTGCCGATCCCGGCCGCCAGGCCAAAAAGGAACAAAACCCCCTGCAACACAGGCACCTTGCCAATGAAACCAGCCAGAAGAAGCAAAAACAGCGTCGCCACGATCAGCCGGCAACCCAAACGGGCGGCGTTGAGCTTGCCGAGCCTTGGGCCGATCCATAGCCCGGTGATGAGCAAGCCCAGCAAGGTGCCCATCCCCCACACGGCATTGAGCGAAGCGGTGGCGGCGATGGGCATGGCAAACACCTCTGCTCCGTAGCTCTCGAGAATCGGATCCTGCAGAAAGAGGGCCAGAGTAAAGAGCACCAAAAAGGTGAAAAACACCAAAACTTGCCTGCTGGAGGTGATGAGAGCCCAGGCCTGCCGAAGGTTGGGGCCTTCATCGCGACTGGGGGAGCGACCATCGGACGCCACCCCCCGGGACGGGGCAAATCTGTTGGAGGGAGGTTCCATTCCCAAGGTGGCCAAAAGGGTGAGGGTCAACACCACCAACACCACTCGCCCCATGAAACCGATTAGCACGTCCCGGAGCACGATGGGGTCTGTCACCCCATCCAGACCGCGCAAGCTCACGCTGATGGCAATGGCCCCGACCACAATGCCCACGGTGAGGAGGCACCAGATCAGGCCAACGGCACGAGGGCGCTCCAGTTCTGTCGTGCGGTCAATCACCAGCGCGAGATAAGGGGTGGTCGCCAGCGACACCGCCAGGCCGTAGGCGGCAAAGAGACCACAGAGGGCCGCCATTCCTCCAATCAGCTCTGGCCTCGACCCACTGCGCAGCAGCGCAGCCACATGGAAGATCAGGGGAACCGAGAGCACGGCGAGCCCGCAAAAGAGCAGGGTGCCCAGCCAGATGTAGGGAACCCGATGGCGGCCAGCAATGGGGCGAGAATCGGAGATCTGCCCAAACCAAATCCGGGATGGGGCCACAAATTGCTCGAAAGCCAGGGCGCCACCCACCAAGAGACCCGGCAAGGCCAACTCACTGATCATCACCCGGTTGAGCAATCCAGCAAAGATCACCGCCAAACAGCCCAAGCAGCCTTGAAACAAACCGAGGCGGAGGATGCCGGGGAGGGTGAGACCGGGCGGCCGGGACAGCGGGGCAGCGGATCTCACAGAGCGTTAGGAGCGAGGACGGAAGGAGAGGCCCCCAGCCTGACAAGCAGGCAGAAGGGGTGTGGGCTCGATCGGCACATCTGCCGTGCTTGAAGGGGGGCGGAGGGATGGCAGGTTGGGTTTTTGACAAAGAGCGATCAGATCAAGACCGGTGCGACGACGGAGCTCGGCCAGGCTCTTGTTGTAGTTGGTGATGGCCAGGCTGTAGCGCACCTCGGCCTGGGTGAGGTCTCGCTGGGTATCGACCACCTCCCGCTGGGTGGTGACGCCGGCCTGGAAGCGCAGCCGAGCCAGCCTCAGGGATTCTCGGGAGGAGAGCACCTCATTGGAGGTGGTGATGATGTTGCGATTGTTGGTGAGCAGCTCGTAGAAGCTGGCCTCCACCTCCTGGCGAATCCGATCACGCCGCCTGGAGAAGTTGAAGGTTTCCTCCTGGGCTTTTTGTTTGTTCTGCCGGTAGAGCGCCTTGGCGCGGCCGCCGTCAAAGATGTCCCACGACACGTTGATGCCAAAGGCGTTCTCCACTCGCCACTGGCGCTCGGGTTGGTTTTCCAGAGAAAAGGGCAGCCCCGTCGCCAGATCCGTGCCGGCAGCGAGCCCGGGCGTATAAGTGGAACCAGTGCCACGGTTGACGCCAAAGCGGTTGAACAGGTTCAACACCGGCTGCACCGCCGCCAGCTCCCGGTTGGCCGTGCTGTTGGCGATCGAGATGTCGAGCAGGATCTGATCCAGCTCCTCCCGAAAGGCGTAAGCCGCCACGATGCTCTCCTGCAGGGAGGGGATCCAGGTGCCCACCACCCGCGCCGGATCCTTGGCCGTGGGGGTGACGTTTTGGGGCAAGTCGAGCAAGGCGGCCAGATTGCGTCGCGCAATCGCCTGGCCGGGGGAGGCGGTGAGATTGCCGGCGGTCGTGCCGAAGAGGGCCTGGGTGAGCAGCTGTTGGTCGCGGGCGAGCTGGGTTTGGGCTTCGAGCACCTCCAACTTGGTGGCCACCCCCGCCTGGAAGCGGGCCTGGGCATCCCGCAGGCTCACCAGGGAGGCCCGCACCGATTCCTGCCCGATGCGCACCTGCTCATCGGCGTTTTGCAGATCGAAATAGGCCTGGGCCACTTGCAGGCGCAGCTCCCGGAGGCCGATCAGATAGGCGTTTTTGGCTTGTTCGTAGCGATCCCGGGCAGCGGCGATCGAGGGCACCCGCCTGGGATCAATCAGCGCCCAGGTGGCCTGGAGGGAGGCGTCCATGGAGGTGAGGGTTCGAACGCTGTAGCCCGTGCCACCTGTCGAAGGCGTTAGCGGAGAGACCCGATTGAAGTTTTGGGACGTGTTTGTGCCCGGAAAGCTGCTGGCGTTCAGGCTGAGGGTGGGATACCAGCGGGCAATCTCTGCCCGCAGGGCCGATTGGGCCTGATCCACCTGACTGGACAGAGCCTTGAGATCGGGGCTGTTGACCTCGGCGATGGTTTCGGATTCATCAAGACTCACGGGCCGCAGCTCTTGTATGCGCACCTGCTGGGGTTGGGTGGGCAGGGCGAGGGGGGCTGGAGCCACCAGATCTCGCTGGTCGCCAGGCAAGCGCTTGGAGGCCGGCGGCAACACCTTGGGATTGGAGAGGGGGCGAGGCCCCTTCACCTTGGGAGCCAGGGGCAAGGTCTGGCGAGGCAGAAGCGGAAGGGACGGAGCCGGCTCTGGAATTGCGGCAGGGGCTTGTGCCGGAGCTGGGGCCACCACGGACGTTGGGGCGGGCCCCGTGGTGGGCCAGAGGGCCTCACTGCCAGCGGGGGCGGAGAAAGGGGGTTGGGTCTGCTCCGAGGCGGGCGCCTTGGGCTCAGCGGGGAGGGGTGGAGCCTCAGCCGCCATCAGCCCACCTCCAACGGCAGAAGAAGCGAAGAGGAGCGCCACACACAACGATTGGGAGCGCCCCACGGGCCACGCAGCAAACCGGGTGAGCTTAGGCACTCTGGCCGGTGCTGCCGCTGCAAACAGCCACCAGATCGTCCGCCCCTGTGATCAAGCGAATCGGCACGGGCAGTTGCTCGGCCAGATCCTCGAGGGTGGTGTCATCCAAAAACACCGGCTCCCCCTGCCTCAGCAACACCGAAGGAAGGAGTAGCTCCTCCCCAAGATCAGCCCCCGCCAGCCCCTCCAACAGATCGGCACCGGTGAGCAACCCCGTCACCACCATCTCCTGCCCCCAGTAGGGACTGGGGAGGCCATGGAGCAGCAGCTCCAGGCCCGCAATCCGATTGAGGCGCTCGACCACAGGCTGGAGGGACTGGGCCACCAGAGCGCCAACCACCCAGCTCAAGCGCCGCGGCCGCGCCAAAGCAGTGGGCAGCTCCGCCGTGGCCCGCTCCAGCTGCTCGAGAAACGCCCGGATGCTGCCCACGCCATTTTCCTGCTGGAGCAAATCCTCATAGGCCGGTCGAGGAGGCAGGGGAAGCCCCGCCAGGAGATACCACTCATCGGAAAGCCAGGCAAAGCGGCTGCCCACCGTCTCTAAAAAGTGCTCCTGCATGGGCTCCACTTGGCGAATCACCTGCCTGGCGCAGGCCGGATCCACAGGGAGGAGCGCATCCCCGGCTGGACGAAAACGGGTGAGGCCCACCGGCACCACCGCCGTGGAGAGCACCGCCGGCCACTCCCCCCGGGCAAAGCTGGCCAAATCGGCGAGGGTGCGGTTCAAGGCCTCGCCGTCGTTGAAACCGGGGCACACCACCACCTGGGCATGGATCTGCAAGCGGCGCTGCGCAAACCACGCCAGCTGCTCCATCAGGAGGCCCGCCCGAGGATTCACCAGCAGGCGGCTGCGCAGATCGGGATCGGTGGCATGAACAGAGACATACAGGGGGGAGAGGCGCTGCTGCTCAATGCGCTGCCAATCGGCCGGGGTGAGATTGGTGAGAGTGAGGTAGGAGCCATAGAGAAAACTCAGGCGAAAGTCATCGTCCTTGAGATAAAGCGTGCGCCGGTGGCCAGGAGGCTGCTGATCGATGAAGCAGAAAGGGCAATGGTTGTTGCATTGCTTCAAACCATCGAAGAGGGCCTCGCCAAACACCAAGCCCAGCCCGTCATCTGCCTCCTTCTCCAACTCCAGAACGTGCAGAGAGCCCTGGGGATCTTCCACTTCCAGGGTGAGTTCCTCTTCGCCACAGAGAATCTGCAGATCAATCAGGTCGCGCGGGCGGATGCCATTGATGCTCAGCAAGCGATCCCCGCTTTGAAAGCCAAGCTCCTCGCCAATCGATCCCGGCTCGACCCCCACCACCTCAGCGGGCTGGGGCAGGCGGGGTGCCTCCCCGGCCTGGGGGCTCTGGAGGGGAATGCCAGCAGGCGGCTCAATCCACACCGCGGAACACCCCTCAAGCGAACCTCTCCAGTCTGATGGGTCAGACGGCCTGGCGGAAGAAGAGCAAGATGACCAAACCAAACAGGAGTCTGTAGGCGACAAACACCCAAGTGCCATGGTTTTGCAGGTAGCGAAGCAACCAGGCAATCGCCAACCACGACACCACAGCCGCCGTGATGATGCCCACGAGCATCGGCAGAAGACCACCGTTGGTAGGGGACTTCAAGGCATCCTTGAGCTCCACCAGTCCCGCCAACGTGATGGCGGGAATCCCGAGAAGGAAAGAAAAGCGTGCTGCGGCCGGACGCTGCCAACCATCGAAGAGGGAGGCCGTGAGCGTGCTGCCGGAGCGGGAGACACCAGGAACCAGGGCCAGAGCCTGGGCCAACCCCACCAACACCCCATCACGGGGCAACACCTCAGCCAAGGTGCGACGCCGCGCCCCCACCACCTCGGCGAGAGCCAACAAGAGGGCCATCACGATGGACACGATGGCAATGGAGGTCATGCTGCGCAGAGGTGAGGCGTCGTAGTTGGGAACAAACCTTTTGAGCAGCAGCCCGGCCACCAGGATGGGCAGGGTGCCCAGGGCGATGGCCACACCAAGCCTGGCTTGGGGATCACTCCACTGGCCATGCCGAAAGGCACGGCTGATCCCCCCCATCACGTCCGCCAAATCCTCTCGGAAGTAGGCCAGCACGGCCGCGATGCTTCCCAGCTGAATCACCGCTGTGACGGCCACACCGGGGTCACCCCAACCCAACAGAACGGGAACGACCTTGAGATGGGCCGTGCTGCTGATGGGGAGAAATTCCGTGATCCCTTGCACCACCCCCAGCACCAAGGCGTGCCAACAGGCTTCCAGCAACGAGAGGGGCTGGGCTGGAACGGCGATCGACATACAGCAACAGTTGGAAGGCCGGTGACAGAACGCTGGAAAGCGGGGCGAGGCCCCATGAACTGTGCGACCTTATGCCCTGGCTGTTCGCGTGCCCAGCCAGACACCCCTTAAGGTTGGTCATCTTTCTTCACAGCCGCAGTGAACGGGCTCCCGTCGAGCACCCTCCAAGCCCGTTCTCTGCCGGCTCCGCCCGCAGGCCTCTTCCATTTGGATCGGGCCAGGGGGCTGGCTCTGCCAGCTCTTTCAGCCTTTCTCACGTTGGGCCCGGTGTTTCTCCAGGCCCCTTTGGTGCGCCTTGCACCCATGGCTGCCGCCGCATGCACGGTGCCCCTACTGCTGATCGCTCTTGCGCTGGCCTTCCATCGCGACTCGGCCCGTCATCCCCTGGGGGTGCTGCTCGTGGGTTTTGCGGGCAGCTGGCTGGGGGGCTCCTTGTATTGGGGCTGGTTTCGCGAGTTCCCCGTTTGGCATCTGCCCATTGAAGGCTTTGCCCTCGCCCTGGCCCTGGGAGGCCTGCAGACCCGCTGGCGCCTTGGGGCCTGTTTTTACCTCGCCTCCTTGCTGGGCACGGCCATCACCGACGGCCTCATCGCCTTGACGGGGCTCATGCCCCTCTGGCCCCCGGTGGTGCAGGCGGCCCCGGAAGCCGCGGCCTCCCTGCTGCAACAGGCTGCCCAATTCCTCCTCCATCCCCCGCCACTGATGGCCATGGGTTTGGCGAGCTGGTGGATCCTTCAGCTTGCCCGCCTTCTCTGGCAGGGCGATCCCGCCAAGCGTGTTGCCGCCGCTGCTCTGGCCTGCACTCTTCTTGTGGATGGCGTCTTCTTCGGGGCTGCTCTTCTCGCTCCTCATTTGAGCGGCTTGATCTGAAGAACTGCGAATGGCGGTCATCCGCCAGGGAAACCTTTCGAGGGGGTTCGGTAACGTTGAGCCTTCTCCATCGGAGTGTGAAGTGATGAAGCGGCTGCTTGCCTGGTTCATGGGGGGCATCGCCCTGGCCGGACTGCTTGTGAGCCTCTGGATGCCCAGTGCCGCAGAGGCTGCGGAGCGTCGCAACGTGGCAGATGACAAAATCGCTGAATCCGCGGGCAAGGTGGACCTCAACAATTCCTCCGTGCGGCGATTTCAGCAATATCCCGGCATGTTTCCCACCCTGGCGGGCAAGATCGTCCTCGGCGGTCCCTACGCGAGCGTGGATGACGTGCTCAAGCTGGATCTGACCCCCCGCCAAAAGGAACTGTTCGAGAAATACAAGTCGAACTTCACGGTGACACCGCCATCCATCGCCCTCAACGAAGGGTTTGATCGGATCAACGACGGCGTATACCGCTGAAGCCTCAGGGTTCCCTGCAACGCCGGCCTTCCAGCCGGCGTTTTTTTTGGCCGAGCGCAGCTCTAAAGGCCTTCCCTGGCAAGACGGGCCAGCTCTTGAAGACGGCGCTCTCGCAAGTAGAGAAACAGGGGAGCCCCAAAGGCGAAGGCCACGGTGACACAACTCAACAGCACCCACACCAGGCCACGCATCTGCAGACGCCGGCTTTCCACCACCATCCAAAGGGTGACAGCGGTGGCAGCCACCGCCAGATCGCGGGACAACGACTGGGCCGCTGGATTGGCATTGGCCTGTTGCACAAAAAGGGCCAGATCAAACGGCTGGCCAGTGCTGCGGATGAACGCCAGATTGGCCAGCCAGGGAAGAACCGCCCCCGCCACCGCCAGGCCGAGATAGATCCAAGCCAGCGAGCGGGCAGGAGCAGCAGGGGCGGTGACCACGGGTCCGGCGGGCGACGAGGGGGGGGTGGCCGTCATGGGTTCAAGGGTTGGGGTGGGGCATCGGGTTGGTCGGGATCCCAGAGCATCACTTCGGCCTCCACCGTTTGCAGCAAAGTGTCACAGCGATCGGCATAGGCACAGGCCAACTGATAAAGCTCCGTCATCCGCTCCACGTCGAGGTCGTCCGCTTGGAGCTCCACGAGGCTGCGCTCCAGAGCTGCCTGGGCCTCGCGGTAGCTGAGCTGGTCTGGACCAGCCCCATCCTCGGAGGCGGCTGAGCGGCGCGATGGCCTGGCCCGCGGCTTGGACCTCTCGCTTGGGGGAGCCGTCATCAGGGGTCGGCGGCAGGGGTGGGATGCAGCCCTTGGACGAGCAGATCCAACTTCCCATCCGTGAGCTGCAACCTCACCGTATCCCGTGATCGCACCTGGTGGATGGAGCGCACCACCGTGCCCTTGGAATCCCGCAGCAGGGCAAAGCCACGCTCCAATACATGGCGTGGGGAGAGGGCCTGCAACAGCTGACGCTGATGCCCCAGCCGCCGGCGCTCCAACAGCAACCGCTTGCGGGGGTGGAGGGGCTCGAGCCTGGCCTGTTGAAGCTGCAGCTGGCGGCGCAGAGACTGCAGTCGCCACGCCAACACCTGGCGCAGGTGGCTCCTCATCTGCAGCACGGCTCCCCGCTCCGCCAGCTGATCGGGCAGGAGAGCCACCAGCGCCGCGGTCGGGGTCGCCGCCCGGTAGTCGCTTACCAGATCAGCAATGGTGGTGTCGTCCTCATGGCCCAGGCCGCACACCACAGGGGCCGGAAACGCCGCCAGCGTGCGAGCCAGGGCCTCGCCATCAAAGAGAGCTAGATCTTCCCTGCTCCCCCCACCCCTCGCCAGCACCAGCGCCTCCACGCCAAGGCGGTCGACCTGCTGTGCCAAGCGCTGGATCACCTCGCACAGCCGTGCTTCCACCGCTCCCTGGACAGGCACGGGCACCACCAGGAGCGCGGTGAGGGGCCAACGCTCCCGCACGGTGCGAAGCATGTCGGCCAGGGCGGAGCTGGGAACGCTGGTGAGCAGGGCGATGCGGGAGGGCCAGGGAGGCAGTGGCCGCTTGCGATCGGGGTCGAAGAGGCCCTCGGGAGCCAGCCGGGTCCGCACCGCCTCAAACCGCCGCATCACAGCCGTGAGACTGGGGCGCACGTCGAGGATCTGAACGGAGAGGGCGGCCCGGGCCGTCCAGAAATTGAGCTTGCCCACAACGGTTACCCCATCCCCGTCTTCGGGCACAAAGCTGAGCTTGCTGAGCTGGGAAGCCCAGATCACCCCGGGCACCGTGGCCTCTCCATCGGTGAGGGTGAGCCAGAGGTGACCCTTCTTCAGCTGGGGGCGGCTGACGGTGGCCTCCAATAAAAATCGGGGCGCAAAGCCCCTGCCAAGCAAGGTGGCGATGGCCTCATTGAGGGAAGCCACCGTGTAGCGGTGCAGACCGTGGCGCGGCAGCAGCGGCTCAACAACGTCCACCCGCTCGACGCCGTGCACCATGCCGCAAGCCACCTCCGCAAGGTTCACCCTAGGCAAGCGGGGCCTGGTCGCCGAGGATCGGGCCCGGCTCCGGCTCCCCCATGGTTCCCCAACCGTCGTCCCTGCCCTTGAACCGGCGCGAGCAGCTGGAGATGGGCCTGCAGGCCCGCCTGCCAGCCACTCCAGAACTGGTGTTGGTGACCGATCTGGACGGCACCCTTCTGGAGGGCAGCCCTGGCTGGCGACGGCGGTTCTACCGCTGGCTGGCCGCCACGCAAACCAGCGTGCTGCATGTGTTCAACACCGGCCGGGATCTGGCCTCGATCGAGCGGCTGTTGGAGGAGGAAGCCGCCATGGGGCTGGGCTCCCCCCACCTCGTGATCGGGGATGTGGGCTGCACGGTGGCCTGTGGCGTCAGCCTGGCCCCCCTCCCCTTGGTGATCGAGCCAATTGAGCAACGGTGGCATGGGCGGGCGGAGCGCCTGCTGCCCCTGCTGCAAAAAATCCCCGGCCTCTCCGCCCAACCCGTCAGTGCGGTGCGGCGTCTGGCCTATCTGATCGACCCGGAGGTCCTGGACCTCGAGCGACTGCAAGCTGTGGAAGCCCTCGGGGTCGACTGCCTGGTCTCAGGCAACAAATACCTGGATGTGCTCCCCGCCGGCGTCAACAAGGGCTCCACCCTCACGACACTCATCGGCTGGCTGGAGGTGACCCCGGAAACGGTGGTGACCGCCGGCGACAGTCTCAATGATTTGGCGATGTTTGAAACAGGACTGCAGGGCGTGATGGTGGGGAACGCCGAACCGGCGCTGGTCGCTGCCCTGCCCAAGCTGCGGCGAACCTATCGGGCGCGAGCCCATGGCTGTGCGGGAATTGTGGAAGGACTCAGACACTTCGGCTTTTCCCATCTCCTGTCGGGTCATTTCTGAGCTGCCTGGCCGGCCGCTCGCAGACGGGCCTTGGTCAGGGCCGTGGGCGGGGCGGCCAGGGGATCCTCGGGCCAGGGATGGCGCGGGTAGCGGCCCCGCAGATCCCGCCGCACCTCTGCATAGCCTTGCCGCCAGAACCTCTCCAGATCAGCGGTGATGGCCACAGGGCGGCCCGCAGGGGAGAGGAGGTGAAGGGTGAGAGGCAGGCGCCCGTCCAGCAGGACAGGCGTTTGCACCTGACCAAACATCTCTTGGAGTTTCACCGCCAAGACCGGAGCCTCTGAGGCGTAATCCAAGGGCACCCATCTTCCAGAGGGCACCTGGAGATGGGTGGGAAGGAGCCTGTCGAGAAGCGGACGGGCCTGCCAGTCAGACGCCCCCCAGAGCGCCTCCACAAGGGGCAGCCGCTGCAGATCCCCCCTGGTGCGCCAGGTGACGTCGATGTACGGCCCAAGCCATGCCCCCCCATCCGAGCGCAGGGCCTCCAAACGGCGATCAGGCCATGGCGCCCCCAGATGTTGATGGGCCAGGGCAAGGCGCTGCTGCAGAGCCCGCGCTTCCGGTGTCCAGGGCAGGGCCTCCAGACCCATCAGCGCCAGGCCTTCCAACATGGCTTGACGCACCTGGGCAGCAGAAGCCTCGGGCCAGGGCGCTCGGGAGAGCACCAGGGCGCCGAAGCAGCGCTGCTCCTCACAGCGCACCCGCTCTGCGCTCGGATCCCAGCGCGCCTCGCGACGCACCACAAGGGAGGAAGCCGCCAGCGCCTCCAGCCCGGCCTGCTCAAGGCGGACGGCCAGCCGCACCCTGGCGTCCTGGCCCGTCCCATCCACCGCAGCGATCGCCAGCGCAGGGGCCGCCGCCAGAGGATCCTGGGGGTGCACGGTGGCTCCCCGTCCGTTGTGCAGAAGAAAGCGACCATCCCCCTGACCCCTGGCCAAGGCGATCCACTCCGGATAGGCCCAGCCGATCAGGCGGGCGGTGATCTGGCCATCGGGATCGGATGGAGATGCCGCGGGGGCCGGCCTGAGGCCAGCGGCCCGCACCACTTGCTGCTCCAGGTCTCTCTGCAGCTGGCACAAGAGGCGATGGCTTCTCGCGTCCCCCTCTTGCCGATGGCCTGGCGTGGGCGCAAGCAACCAGTCGAGGCGTTGCAGGAGATCGCCGCCAAGCTCCCTGCCAGCCAAGGGATCCCGCTCGCTGAGGAGGGCCGCCAAGGCGGAGGCCAGCGGCAACCATCCCTGAGGCTCCGCCAGCAGAAGCATGTGGCCAAGCCGGGGGTGCAATCCCACCTGCAACAGGCAGCGACCGTGGGCGGTGAGGCGCCCCGCGGCGTCGATGGCTCCAAGCTGTTTGAGCAGGCGCTGGGCCTGGGCCAAAGGTGCGGGTGGGGGGGGATCGAGCCAGAGCAGCTCCTCCCCCTGGCCCGCCCCCCAGGCCGCCAACTGCAAGGCCAGGGGCAGCGGATCGCACTCCAGGATCTCGGGAGTGGAGAACGGCGGACGCCGCTCCTGCTCGGCAGCACTCCAGAGCCGCACGCAGAGACCTGGCCCCAGCCGCCCGGCCCGGCCTCGCCGCTGCTCCACACTGGCCTGGCTGGCCGGCATCGTCACCAAGCCATCCATGCCGGTGGAGGGATCAAAGCGAGCCAAACGACTCAGGCCGCTATCGATCACCAGCCGGACGCCCGCCAGGGTGAGGGAGCTCTCGGCTATGGCACTGGCCAACACCACCTTTCCCTCGTCATGGCGGGCCGGGCCAATGGCATCGCTCTGGGCGGCGAGGGGGAGCTGGGCATGGAGGGGAACGCACTCCAACCGCTCACCCCAAGGCCTGGCGGTGATGGCCCGCTGCACGGCCCGGATCTCCCGCTGACCCGGCAGGAACACCAAAGCCGTCTCCCCTGGGGCCCGCTCGGGGAGCCACCAACGCTCCAAGGCGCGAAACACCTGTCGCTCCAAGGGCTCCCCATGGCGCGGGGGCTGGTACTCCACCGCCACGGGATGGGAGCGCCCCATGGCGGTCAGAACCGTGGCTCCATCAAGAGCCTCCGCCAGTGGCTCCAGATCCAGGGTGGCCGACATGAGCAGCAGCTGCAGCTCGGGCCGCAGGCATTGCCTGGCTTGGCGAAGGAGAGCCAGGGCCAGATCGAGATCGGCCCGGCGCTCGTGCACCTCATCGAACACGACCAGAGCCACCCCCTCCAGGGCGGGATCCGCCTGCAACATTCTCAGGAACACCCCTGGGGTGACCACGAGCAAGCGCGTGCGTTGACCGCGGCGGCTTTCAAGGCGAACGCTGTACCCGACCTGTTGTCCCACGGACTCCCCCAAACCCTGGGCCAACCGTTGGGCCGCAGCCCGAGCCGCCAAACGGCGCGGCTGGATCAGCAGCAAACATTCCGCCGGTTGGAGGCGCTCGAGAAGGGCGAGGGGAACCCGGGTGGTTTTGCCAGCTCCCGGGGGAGCCTGCAAGAGCACCGTGGAACCCGGCGATGCGACAGCCGCCACGATCGAGCCGAGCTGAGCATCAATGGGTAGGGGCTCGTGGGGCAGGGGGCTCAGCGCACGTGGCGAATGCCATCAACGGGATGGTAGACCTCGCCCGTGGTTTCCTCGTAGACGATGGCGGGCAAACCAGTTTCAAACATGGTTTGCAAGGCTTCCTTCAAGTAGGGATTCCAACCACCCGTGGTCACCTTGCCATGGCGCACCGTCCAATCCCAGGTGCCTTGGAGATCCCGGGGGATGCGACCCTCCCGATCCCGGCGAGCCACGAGGTCTTGCGACTCCACGATGCCCACGAGTATGGGGTTTTTGCCGTAGGCAGGGGTGAGACTGAGCTCCAACCGGATGGGGTCTTCCTTCACCATCTTCAGCCGAAACCTCGGCGGCAGCTTGAGGCCGTTCAGCACGGCGGCAACGATACGGGTTCTCTGGTCCACCATCGCTTGCGTTTCTGTTGCGTTCTCGACGAGCCTATTCATGCGTGTTCCCCTCCTACCGATTCGCCGGCACTATTCAACAGGGCGAACAGGTTCGCCATTGTCATCGGAAAAGCGCACGGTAAGGAGCTCCTCCCGGGTGATTTTTCCGTCAGCGTCCAGTAGCTCAGGGTGAATGGTGAGCTTGCCCAAGCGATTCTCCTGGGGCTGGCTGTTGGCGAGGCCCTCAGGGCGCTGCATGGCTCGGAAGCCGCGGCCCATGACTCGTAAAGCCTGCCAAAGCAACACCAAAAAGCAGATGCAGTAGAGAAGGGGGAAGAGCTCAGCCAAAAGAGTTGGCATGTTGGCGGACCAGGCGGCGGGGGTCGCGCGGGGAGCGCCAAACCATCATCGCTCGCTCGGCGAGGTGGTGGTGGCCAACATCCAAGCCCAAAGGGTGGTGCAAGCTGCGCCAAAGGCCAAAAAAGCGAGAAGGAGGCGGCTGGTGTCCACAGAGCGAAAAAATTCTTTACATATCTTAGGGGACGCCTCGGCTCTGCCGGGGCGGTTTGCCTCCCCTGCTGGAGCCGTCAAAATGCACCTACTTTTTTGCCAGCGTTTCGGCCACTGAATGGCCACCTTCCCATCCATGCGCCTGCTCCCTCCCGTTCTCCAAGGGGCTCCAGGCCTGACGGTCGCCACGGCCCTTGTGGTTGCAGGCCTGCCCGTGAGCCTTGTCGCTGCCCCGCCAATGGCGGCGAAGGCCGCTGGATCGGCGGCTGCCCTGCTCAGCCGACAATCGTTTGTGGCGACAGCCGTGCAGCGCACGGCTCCAGCGGTGGTGACCATCGACACGGAGCGCACGGTGGCCCTGGGGGGCTCGGGTGGCCTGCCCAACGGGTTGATGAACGATCCGCTCTTCCGGCAGTTTTTCGGCATCCCAAGGGCGCAAATGCCCTCCCAACGCACCGAACGCAGCCAGGGAAGCGGCGTGATTTTCCAAGCGGACGGGTTGGTTCTCACGAATGCCCATGTGGTGGAGGGAAGCCAACGGGTCACGGTGGGGATGCAAAACGGCAGACGCGTCGAGGGGCGGGTGGTCGGCCGCGACCGGCTCACGGATTTGGCTGTGGTGCGATTGGAGGGGCAGGGTCCCTGGCCTGTGGCGCCGCTGGGCAATTCCGATGCCTTGCAGGTGGGGGACTGGGCCATCGCCGTTGGCAATCCCTACGGCCTCGATAACACCGTCACCCTGGGAATTGTGAGCAGTCTCAACCGCAATGCCCGCAAGCTCGGCATCCTCGACAAGCGGCTCGACCTGATTCAAACCGATGCAGCCATCAATCCCGGCAACTCTGGTGGTCCTCTCCTCAACGCCGATGGAGAAGTGGTGGGCATCAATACCTTGGTGCGTTCCGGGCCCGGAGCCGGGCTGGGATTTGCCATCCCCATCAATCGTGCCCGCCAGATTTCAGGGCAATTGATCAGCACAGGCCGGGCCAGTCATCCCATGATCGGAGTTGGGCTCGATGTGCTGCGCAACGAGGCCGGCGAAGAGTTGGAAAGCGGAGCCAGGATTGTGGCCGTGCAACCTGGCGGCCCCGCCGCAGCGGCAGGATTGCGGCCTGGCGATGTGATCACCGGCGTGGATGGGGGCCGCATCAGCAGCCCTACGGATGTGATCTCGGCGGTGGAGAAAGCAGGGGTAGGACGATCCCTGCAGCTCCGAATTCTCAGAGGGGGCATGCCACTTGAGGTGACCGTGATGCCTGGAGACCTGGCCAACCAGGGGAGGCCCTGACCGGCCAGGGTTTGGGCTGCCCTTGAGCCTCAGAGAATGTCAAAGGGTTGCGGCCCCTCACTCGGCTCGTTCTTGACGTGGGGTTGGGGGTGCCCGGGGGGATGGGCAAAACGGGGCGGAGCCCCCAATTGCTGGCGCATGACCCACTGGGTGGCGGCTTTCTGGCTGTGCCAAGCCTGAAGAAGCTGCTTGGCCAACCCCCGAAGCACCTGAGGGTCTGCCGTGGCATCAATGGCACGGCTCATGCGCTCCAGCTCAAACTTTTGACCAAGCGTGAGGGCGAGAGGCTCAGACATCGCAGCACCTCCGAAAAAAGGGTGTGGGCGACAAGCTACGAACTGTTTCTGAGGTTCACGTATCCAATGCAACAGGTGCTTGTGTCCGGTTAGGGAATCAACGCCCCTGTCCTCCCGAGAAGGGGCCTCCTCTGGATCAATCCGGTGACAGCGGAGACGGCGACCGAGGGGGCCAACCGCGTTGGAAGCCGAGATCTGCCAAGGGTTGTGTGGATTTCTTGGGGGCCTGAACCCCGAACAGCATCCAGGGAAGCGGCAGAGAAGATCGGGAAAGTGTCTCTTCAGGCTGGCGCAGCCTCTGTGGCCAAATGCTGATCAAGCCGGACCAATGACCTGGCGCTGCGCTCGGCGATCCTTCTCGCGCTTCTGCTGCCGCTGCCGATTGGCTTCCCGTTTGGCCAATCGCTCCTGTTCATGCAGCAAGCGCTCCCGCTCCTCGGCCTCTTCCTGTTTTTTGGCCTGGTAATAGGCGAAGTCACCCCGATAGAGCACAAGTTCCCCATCCCGCAGCTCGACAATGCGATTGGCCACTGTGGAGACAAAGGCGCGATCGTGCGACACCAAGAGGACCGCACCTTCGTAGCCGCTCAACGCCTCCTCCAACATGCGCTTGGCGGGGATGTCGAGGTGGTTGGTGGGCTCATCGAGCAGCAGAAGATTGGAGGGCCGCAGGAGCATGACGGCAAGGGCCAAGCGCGCCTTTTCCCCACCGCTGAGCATGCCGGCCTCCTTGAACACGGCTTCGTTGCTGAACCCGAAGCGGCCCAGATAGGAGCGCACCTGGCTCTGACTCCAATCGGGCACCGCCTCAAAGACCATGGCGAGCACCTGCTTCTCGAGATCGAGAGCCTCCGCTTGGTTCTGCTCAAAGTAGGCAGGGATCACGTTGTGATCCCCCAGGCTGGCCTCACCCTCCAAGGGAGACTCAAGGCCCATCAGCAGGCGCAACAGGGTGGATTTTCCCGCCCCATTCGGACCCACCAGAGCGATGTGATCCCCACGCTCCACCTCCAAATTGGCCCCGAGAAACAAGATCTGTTCGCCATAGGCATGGCTGAGGTTGGCAAAGTGGGCCACCCGCCGCCCTGAGCGCGGTGCGGGGGGAAAACGGAACCTTGGCCCTGTGATCTCCTCTGTGGGGGCCTCGATCCTCTCCACTTTCTGCAGGAGTTTTTCGCGACTCTTGGCCTGGGTGCTGCGGGTGGCGCTGGCACGAAACCGGTCGACATAGGCCTGCTGGGTGGCCAATTCCTTCTGCTGCCTTTCGTAGGCCGCCTGTTGCGCGGAACTCTCCAGGGCCTTCAGTTCGAGATGTTGGCTGTAGTTGCCCAGGTATTGGCGGGACACACCCCGTTCCGTCTCAACAATTTGATTGCAAATGCGATCGAGGAAGGTGCGGTCGTGGCTGATCACCACCAAGGGGAGGTCCTGCGCCAGAAGCATGGTTTCCAACCATTCGATCGTTTGCACATCGAGATGGTTGGTGGGCTCATCGAGGAGCAACACATCGGGCTCTTGCAGCAGGATCTTGCCAAGGGCCACCCGCATCTGCCATCCGCCAGAAAAGTCGCCCACCAACTTTTCAGCCTCCTCCAAGCTGAAACCGATACTGGGCAGAAGCTTGTCGATGCGGGCGTGCAGCTCGTAGCCGTGCAGGGCTTCAAAACGAATCTGCAGCTGGCCCAGCTCCTCAATCAACTCCTGGAGATGGTCGGGATCGTTGGCGGCCTGCTCGGAAGCCATGGCCGCTTCCACCCGCCCTTGGGCGTTGAGAACGGCGGCGGCCTCATGGAACGCCTGAAACAGCTCCTGGCGCACCGTGCGCTGGAGATTCACGTCGAACTCTTGCTGCAAAAAGGCAATGCGCGGTTCACCCTGCCGCAGCACCTGGCCACTGGTGGGCTCCTCCAAGCCGGCCAAGATCCGCAACTGGGTGGACTTTCCTGCCCCGTTGACGCCGACCAGGCCAATGCGGTCGCCCGGCTTGACCTCCCAGCTCACCTCGCGCAGCACTTCACCGGTGGGATAGATCTTGCTGATGCGTTCAAGGCGCAGCACGGAATTGGCAGAAACAGACCTGCATCTTCGCAAGGCGCATCGGACAAACTGGCGACGATGGCCTCAGACTGGCTGGCATGATCAAGCGCCTGGAACAAATCGCCGCACTTGTTGTTGCAGCCGGTCTCGCCATCGTGAGCTACTGGCTGTTTTTCAGCTGGGCCCAGGGTGGGGGAGTCCACCGGCGGCAAAAACCAAACGCCTCTCCTGAGACGCAGCAAAATCAGAAACAGCAGACGAGCGCAGGCTCAAAGTCCTCCACGAGCCTTGAGCAGCCACTGCTTGGTGGCGTTGTCATCCAACCCGGAGATGTGGTCCCTCACCTCCTCGGCGCTGACCATCAGCCCTTGATCCGCGCCAATCTCCACAATCCTGCGGAGAGCCCCGGAGGGATCCTGCAGCGCCTGGCGGAAGAGCGACTGGGTGAGCTCGGCGTCCTCACTGATCTTGGCGTAGAGCTCGGCGGCGTTGGTGGAGGACATCAGGGCGCATCCATTCCACCTGACGCTATCGCGTCTTGACGGTCGACTTGAAGTCAGGCCGCCAGGGGGTGGCCATCTTCAGCGTGGCCGCTGGCTGAGGCATCTTCCATGCTGCGGGCGTCGAGACAAAGCACTTTGCGCAGCTGGGCGTAATTGGCCGCCAATCCTTCCCGGCCCTCCTGCTGGGCGCCGTACTCGGCGCGTTGCAGCACGTGATGGAGATGGGTGAGGAGATAGGTGCTGATCACCGCCGAAACCAAAACATCGCTGCGTTCAGCAGTTTTTCGACGGGAGCGCACCGCCGCGGACCGAGGCTTGGGGGCCCGGGTGACGGAAGCGGAGGAATTGGGGGACGTGGCGCGAGCCATGGGAGGGACTCCGTGGGAATGGGGAGGAGGCGAGAAGGATCAGCTCTGTCCCACAAGCATACTGCTGGATACTACCCTTGACTAACTTTGTACACTTTTTCGTATCCGATCCGATCTTGCGGTCGTGGCGACCCGGCAGACCTCTTCCAGCGGGCGACCCAAGTCGCCTCGCATCCAGGTGGTGCTGCCGGAAGATCTCTGCGAGCGTTTGGCGGCCCTGGCGGAGGAGGAATCCCGCACCGTGAGCAACATGGCCAAGGTGCTGATCCAACAGGGGGTGGAGGCGCTTGAACGACAACGCTCAAGTTCCCAGCCCGCCCCTTCGGAACGCCACGTCGAACCGGAACGGCAGACCGAACGGTTTCGCGCCGAGCTGGAACGGCAGGAACAGGCCAAGCCCTCCCGCCTGCGAGGAGCGCCAAGGCGCCTGCGCCTGCAGCGCCCCCGCGAAAGCTGAAACCCTTCAACCAACCCGAAAGCCGTCAGACCGGCGCTGCCACCTGCCCAGAACCCGAGGGAGGATTGGCGCGCACCCCCAAAACAGCGGCGCCGCAGGCTCCCGTCACAGAGGGCAGAGAGCCGGGGTGCCCCATGGCATGCCACCAGGCCAGCAGGGCAAACGCCAGGGCCTCCCGCTCCAAATCCCCGATGCCACAGTCCGCCAGAGGACGCACCAACAGGCCTCGGCAGCGCCTGCGCAGTTGCTCAAACAGGAAGGCGTTGCGCGTTCCTCCACCAGCCACAAGCAGCTCCAATGGCGGCGGCCCCTTGTGGAGATCCTGGGCCACAGCCGCGGCGGAAAAGGCTGTGAGCGTGGCCAACACATCGGCTGCTGAAGCCTGGGGCTGCTTGGCCTGCAACTGCGCCAGGCGACGCTCCATATCCTCGCCACCAAAGAGTTCGCGGCCGGTGGATTTCGGCGGGGACTGGCGAAAGTAAGGCTCCTGCAGCCAAGAGGCGATCACCTGCTCATCGATGCGGCCTTGCCGAGCCCAGCGGCCGTCTTGATCAAAGCTCAAGCGGCCCTCACTGAACCGATGAACCGCCAGATCGATCAAGGTGTTGGCCGGACCGCAATCCCAGCCCCGCACGGGCTGATGCCGATCGGGCCCTTCGGCAGGAGGAATCAAGGTGAGATTGGCGATCCCCCCCAGATTGAGCACGGCGCGCCACCCGCCAATGCGGCCAAGCAGCGCCGCATCGGTGGCGGGCACCAGGGGGGCACCTTGGCCGCCAAGGGCCAGATCAGCGGCCCGAAAATCAAACACCACCGGGCGATCCAGGCGTTCGGCCAACAACGGACCCATCAACGCCTGCCAACTGGCCCCTCGCCGTCCCGGCTCGGGTGGGCGATGCCAAAGCGTCTGCCCGTGACATCCCACCAGCTCAGCCCGGCCCTCGGGATCACAGGATCGAGCGGCTTCTGCCTGAAGCTCCGTCAGAGCCTCCACCAGGTCGATCACGGCCGCGGCTGGCAGAGGGTACCCCTGTCCGTAGCGGATGAGTTCCTGCTTCAGGTCGGCTGGGTAGGGGAGGGAGGCGCTATGGACCACCTGCCAGCGCGGATGGGTTGCGGATCCCCAGAAACGGGCCAACACCGCATCCACCCCGTCGGCGCTTGTGCCGCTCATCAGGCCCAAAACCCACATCAGCTTCAGCGGCTCGGCAGGGCCTCAAGAGCGTCAGCGCTTCCCATCACCACGAGCACCTCCCCCTCCATGAGCACATGGGAGGCCGGAGGATTCACCATCAGCTGATTGGCGGGGCCAGCGGCCAACACACTCACGCTGTAGGACTTGCGCAGATTCAGATCGCGCAGGGAGCGTCCAACAAAGGCTTGAGGCACTTTGATCTCCTCAATGCTGTTGCGATCGTCCAGGCGGAGACGCTCCAAAAGATTGGGCCGCACCAATTCCTGGCCGAGGCGGGCCCCCTGCATTTTGGAAGGGAACATCACCTTGTCGGCCCCAACCCGCCGCAACATCTTTTCGTGCAAATCGCTGGTGGCCCTGGCAATCACTTGCTGCACCCGGGTCTGGGGGGCGTCTTTGACGATGAGCGTGGCTGTGATGCTGGCCTCAATCGGTTCACTGATGGCCACCACCACCGTGCCCACATCCAGAGCGCCGGCGGCGCGGAGAGCATCCTCATCGGTGCAATCCACGATGCGGGCCTCGATGCCAGGTTCCTCTTGCAGCAATTCATCAATCGCCCGGGAATTGAGATCGATCGCCAAGACCTCGGCCCCGGAACGGGTGAGCTCCCGACAAACGGCACTGCCAAACCGGCCCACACCAATCACGGCAAAGCTGTTGGAAACATCCTGGGCAGCGCTGGGCTGCCATTGCCACCACTGGGACATGCCTGACAAGGATCAGTTGGGCTGGGGTGTCGTGCGCAGGTAGGGCCGAATCTCCGTGACGCCCTTGGGAAATTTGGCGCGGGCTTCCTCGGTGGGAATGGAGGGCACGACCACGCAATCCTCGCCTTGCTTCCAGTTCACCGGCGTAGCCACTTGGTGGTGATCCGTGAGCTGCAGGGAATCGATCACCCGCAGAATCTCATGAAAGTTCCGGCCTGTGCTGGCAGGGTAGGTGATTTGAAGTCGGAGTTTTTTCTGGGGATCAACGATAAAGACCGAGCGCACGGTGAGATTATTCAAGGCATTGGGGTGAATCATTCCATAGAGATCACTCACTTTGCGATCTGAATCAGCCAAGATCGGATAATCAACAATCGTGCATTGAGTTTCGTTGATATCAGCGATCCAGCCCCTATGGCTCTCGGCTGAATCCACGCTCAGGGCCAAGGTTTTGACATTGCGCTTCTCCCATTCCGAACGCAAGCGAGCCACCTCGCCGAGCTCTGTGGTGCACACGGGGGTGTAGTCCGCCGGGTGCGAGAACAGCACCACCCAGTGATCGCCGGCAAAATCATAAAAATTGATCGGTCCAAGCTGGGAGTCCTGCGTGAAATCAGGAACCGTGTCGCCGAGCTGGAGGGGCATGGCGGGGGAGGGAGAAGTGCTCCGCAGATCTTGTCACAGTGGAGAGGTCGGCAGCCCAGTCCTTCAGTAGTTGGCGTAGATGGCGCAAGCCAAGATCAGCCGTCGCCGAGACAAAGAGCATCTCAGGTTCCAGAGCCCTAGCCCGGTCGAGTTCTTCAGCGGGGCAACGGTCGATCTGGTTGCCGATCACCCGCTGGGGCCGTTCCGCATGGAACTCCTTGAGCACGGAGCGCACCGTGGCGAGTTGCTCAGGCCAGGAAGGATCGGCCAGGTCAACGACAATCAAAAGGCCATCGGCATCGAGGGCCTCCTCGAAAGTGGAGCGAAACGCTTCCACCAGGGCGGGAGGCAGATGGCGGATGAAGCCCACCGTGTCGGTGAGGAGAATGGGCTCCTGGCCGGGCAGGCCTGCGGCCTCGAAACTCAGCCGTCGCGTGGTGGGATCCAAGGTGGCAAACAAGGTGTTGGCCGCCAGCACCCCCTCTCCCGGAGAAGCCCCGCTGAGGGCGTTGAGCAGGGAACTCTTGCCGGCGTTGGTGTAGCCCACCAGAGCCAGCCGGCAGGCCCCCCGACGGGCCTGCCGCAGGCGGGCACGGTGGGCCTCCAGGCGCTTCACCTCCCGCTGCAGGCGATCAATGCGCCGGGCGATGGCCCGGCGATCCTTCTCCAACTGCGTTTCTCCCGGGCCGCGGGTACCGATCCCTCCGCCCTGCCGGGAAAGCGCCACTCCTCGACCGGTGAGACGCGGCAGGCGATAGCGGAGTTGGGCCAGCTCCACCTGCAAACGCCCCGCTGCACTGGCGGCGCGCTGGGCAAAAATATCGAGGATCAGCTCACTGCGATCGCTCAGGGGCACGGATAGTCCCTGCTCCAGCTGGCGGGTCTGCCCGGGGGTCAACTCCCGATCGCTCACCACCAGCGTGGCCTGCAGCCGCCGCGCCTCCAACGCCGCTTCGCGCACCTTCCCCTCCCCCCACAGGCTGGAGCTTGTGGCAGCGGAGCGCCGTTGCACCACGACTCCAACGGGCACGGCGCCGGCGCTGCGCACCAATCCCTCCAACTCAGCGATGCGCCGCTCCAACTGCAGAGGGATCTCGTCCTGGCTGAGCACCAGAAGCAGCACCCGCTCCTGGTGGGGACCCGACCCATCGGCGGCCGCCGGGCCGGAGAAGGGCAGGCCCGGCGAACGGACGTGAAGCTCCTCCACCGGTGGGGGCTGCCTTTGGCAGAGATCCGCCAGATCGGCCTCTTCCGCACACGACCAGGAGTGCTCAGCCTCTCGCGATGGCAGGCTCAGCCGGGCTCGCTGGTGCCCGCCAGCAGCGGGGAGGGGGCCAAAACGAAGCCAACAGCGGGCCTTGAGATCCAAGCCCACCAATCCCTCCCGATGGCCCGGCTGCAGCAACGGCAGGCGGGCGGTGCCCGCACAGGTGAGCAATCGCCCCACGCGCACCTGCCGTCGGGACAATCCCGCCAGGCGCTCCAGGATCTGCCGCGCGGAGACAAGCTCCCCCACCCACAGAGCCCGGGGCAGACCCCGCTCATCCACCACCAGGGTGAGCGGGAGTTCAAGGGCGGCACCCTCCTTCCCCAGGCGCTGCAGAGTGAGGAGATCGGCCAAAGCGTCGGGGGGATGGCGGCGGTGCAACAGCTCTTCCAAGCGGTGGCGAACCGATGGACGCAACCCCTCCGTTCGCCCCAGGAGCACGCCTTGCCTCATCGCCTGCGCAGCAGCAGGCATGGCACCCCGGCCCTGGCGGCTCCCTCCACATCCTCCGGCTGATCTCCCACATGCCACACCTGGTGGGGCTGGAGATCCAGGGCTTGCATCGCTCGGAGGAAAGGCAGTGGCGAAGGCTTGGCCGCCCCAACTTCACTGGAGACAATCACCTCTTGGATCAAGGAGCTCAGCTCCAGGGCGGCGAGAAGGCCGTGCAGGCGTCGATCGAAATTGCTCACCACCGAGAGCCTGAGCCCCTGCTCCCGCCAGCCCGCCAGGCGCTGGGGCACATCGGGGTACACCCGCCAGAGCTGGGGCTGGGCAAACCGGTCAAAGAGATCCTCTTGCAAAGCGGCTGGTGGCTCGATGGAGCCATCGATGGCCTGAAACACCTCGCGGATCCGCTCTTCCCACCAGCCGCGCTCGGCATCCAAGAGGGCTCCAGACGCTTGCAGACCAAAGGCCAACGGTGGCGCGGCCCGATAAATCCTTGGAAAGGCGGCATCAATGGCGGCGGGAGTGACCGCAAGGCCATGCTCCGCGGCTGCAGCGGCATAGGTGGTGCCCACTGACTCCCGCAGGGTGATCAACGTGCCCATGGCATCCAAGAGCAGCCCCTTGGGCTTCGACCAAGGCGCGGCAGTTGGGGGCTGGGGCGCCATCAGCGGTCGGCAAGCCAACCTGCAGCCCCGCGCAACTGCTGCGGCAGGCCAGGAAGGCGGGTGAGATAGGCCAGGCGCCGCAGGGCAAACGCCGGAGCACCGGCCAGGGTGAGGCCGCTGCCAGTGATGGAGGCCTCCCCATTGCCAAGGCTGAGCATTTCGCCAAGGTCGTTCCACACAAAGGGTTCGAGCGGTTGGCCGGCCAAGGAGCGCATCACGTTTTGTGCCGCCAGGGAGGCCTGTTGGATCGCCACCTGTGCCGAGGCGGGAGCCTCCGTGGAGGGGTCTGTCTGGGCCCCCTGCAGAGCGGCCAGATCCCCCACCACGAAAACATCGCGATGCCCCTGCAGAAGCAGGTTGGGCTGGCAAGACAGCCGCCCGGAGGGCTCCACCGGTGCCGAGGGCGTCAGCAGCGGGGGTTGGAACCGCAAACCAGCCGTCCAGACCACAGCCCTGACGGGGATCTCCTCGGACACGGGGGGCAGGCCCGCTACCCCGCCGGGGAGGGTGACCTTGAGACGATCCGCAGCCACCGCCTCCACCAGGGTCCGCTGGCGCAGCCGCACATCCCGCTTGCGGAGCGCCGAGAGGGCCTGCTCGCGATTGAAGGCGCGGCCCTGGGGGAGCACCCGTTCCCCCCGCTCGATGAGCTCGACAACGCAAGCCCCCTGCAACATGTCAGCCACCTTGCAGGCCAATTCCACTCCAGTGGGTCCGGCCCCAACGATGGCCAGACGCTGCAGGGGGCTTTCCCGGCGGCCCAGCTCCTGAATCACCTGCTGCAGCCGAGCCACATCGGCGAGCGAGCGAAAGGTCAGCGCATGCTGGGCAGCTCCAGGAACAACAGAGATGTTTTCACTGGAGCCCGTCGCCACCACCAATGCCGCATAGGTCAGGCGAGCTCCGCCCGCCGTGCGAATCGTGTGGTCGTCGGTCTGCACACTGACCACCCTGTCCTGCAGCCAGCCCACTCCAGGGCCTGCCAGGAGCGTGTCGTAGCGAGGGGCGATCTCCCAGGCGCGCAATTCGCCGCTGAGCAGTTCGTAGAGCAGGGGCAGAAAGAGAAAGCGATCGTTGGGTTCGATCAGCAGAAGCGGGGGGTGGTTGGGGTGGGCGGCCAAGGCGAGGGCGGTGTAGAGCCCTCCGAACCCACCTCCCACAATCACCACGGGGCTATCAGACCGGGAAGGCCCGGCATGTTCAAGGGGGCCTGAACCCGGGGTGCGGAGATCGCCAACCTGCATGACCTCACCATAACCAGGGCGGCGGCCGTGGTCTGGTTCAAGCGGCATGATGGAAGGATGAGCCGGTCTCCTTCACCCCAAGCTCCCCCTGGCGAGGTTGGTGCCATTCCGAAGGCAGTGGACAGCCCTCCGCTGGTTGGCACTCCCCTCGCTGCCAACGGCTTGCCCATCGACCTGGCTGCCGCCAGGGTTCACCTGGAGCCTTTGGGGGCGGAAGACCGTCTGGCCTGGGCAATGGACACCTTTGCTGAGGGATTCTGTCTCACCACCAGCTTCGGCATCCAATCGGCTGTGCTGCTGCACATGGTCTCCAGGCTGGGGGAAGGGCGCGGGGGCAGCGGCATTCCCGTGATCTGGGTGGATACGGGCTACCTGCCGAAGGAGACCTACCGCTACGCCGAGGAGCTGCAGCGGCGGCTGCCCTTGAATCTCAAGGTGGTGCAAGCGGAGCTGTCTCCGGCCCGAATGGAAGCCCTGCACGGCAAGCTCTGGGAAACGGGCCGACTGGAAGATCTCTCCCTTTACAACCAACTGCGCAAGGTGGAGCCCCTGGATCGGGCCCTGCGGGAGGGAGGTGTGACCTGCTGGGCCAGTGGCGTGCGCGGCGGACAGACCGACCATCGCCGCACCATGACAGCCCTCGATCCGGTGCGAGGCCTGTGGTCGCTGCACCCGCTGCTCTCCTGGAGCCCAAGGGATATCTACTACTACATGGAGCAGCACGCGTTGCCCCAACACCCCCTCTTCGCCCAGGGCTACTCCACCGTGGGCGACTGGCACAGCAGCGCGGCTGATGACGGGGATCGGACTGGGCGAGCCACCCGTTTTGGCGGACTGAAACAGGAATGTGGCATCCACCTGCCGGGGCTGATGGGCGAGGGGATTTGAGCCTTGCTTGATGCGCCGCGCTGGTTGCTGATCGGCAACAGCCGCTGGCACTGGGGGGAGCGCCTGCAGGACGGACAACTGCGGGGCTGGGATGGGCCACCGCTTCCCACAGGCGAGGCTGCCCCTCCGCCTGTGGCCTGGGCCGCCGTTGGGCCCCTCCCCGATCCGTTGCTCTGCCCCCCCGGGCGGCGGGTGGCTCGGGAGGATGTGCCGCTGCTTGGCTGCCCCCCCTGGCTGGGGGTCGATCGAGCCCTGGCGGGCTGGGGGGCCTGGCAAGAGCTGGGGGATTCGGTGCTGGTGGTGGATGCGGGCACGGTGTTGAGCCTCACCCGGGTGGATCCCAGCGGCACGTTTCAAGGGGGGCGCTTGCTGGCAGGCCTGCGGCTTCAGTGCGAGGCGATGACCAAGCGCACCAGGTTGATCCCCGCCATCCTCAGCGATGCGCAGCCAGGACACCACCTGCCAGAGGGGAGGAATGAAGACGCGTTGTGGCCACAGGCCACCGCCGCAGCGATGGAGGTGGGCGTGGCGGCCGGGCTTGCTGCGGCGGTGATCGAAGCCTCAAGGAGCGCAGCCTGCCGGTGGGTTGTGCTCACAGGCGGAGACAGCGCCATGCTCTTTGCTCGGGTGGCCCCTGAACTCCGGCATCTCGGTCTCGAGGTTGCCCACCGCCCGCTGCTATGCCTGGAGAGCCTGGCCAGCCTCCGAGCAGGAAGCTGAGCGAAGCCGGCTGATTTCAGGCCAAACCCAGATCCGCCAGGATGTCGTCCGCCATGGTTTCCGCTTTGACCTTGAGGTAAATCCGTTCAATCTTCCCCTCTGGATCCACCACGAAGGTATGGCGCATCATGCCCATGTATTCCTTCCCCATGAACTTCTTGAGCCCGTAGCTTTCATAGGCGCTGGCGACGGGGCAGGGTTCTGCATCGGTGAGCAGGGTGAATGGCAGCTGGTATTTCGCGATGAACTTGCCATGGCTGGCGGCCCCGTCCTTGCTGATGCCAAGCACCGTGATGCCACTTTTCTCCAGGCTGCCCCACCGGTCCCTGAAATTGCAGGCTTCCTTCGTGCACCCTGGTGTGTCGTCCTTTGGATAGAAGTAAATCACCACTCTCTTGCCGTTGAAGGAGGCGAGCTCAACCGGGTTGCCATCCTGATCAGGCAGGGTGAAAGCGGGAGCCGGGTCACCGATCGCAAGGGCCATGGCACAGGACAACAGCGTGCCGCAAGCCTAGGGGGCCAAGCCACCAGGAGCTGCCTGATCCGGCTAAATACCAAAGTGTGCGGCCCAAGATTTGGCGTTACAAGACAGACGAATCAGCAACATGTGGCTAAGTTGAAAAAGAAGTCGTCTTCCAACCTCCCGTGTTCAAGCGTCTGCTCGCTGGTCTCACAGTGGGAACGGCACTGACAGTAGTTGCCGTTCCTCTGTCAGCCCAAGCCGCCACCAATCCTGTCCGCTGGAATACCGGCGGCGCCGTTTGGTCCACCAATCAAGCTGCTTTCGACACCTTCCTCAAAACAGGTGAAGTCACCGACCGTGGTCTGGCCGGTGGCCTGGCCCGCTCCGGCTGGACCGCAAAGCAGGTCAAGGACGGCATGACCACCTCCTACGACGTAGACCTGATCGGGGTCTCGAAGTTTCTCTACTCCGATGACGGGGTGAAGTTTCTGAAGAAGGCTACGGCCAGCTACTTCCCCTACTGGAGCATGAACACCTACGCGGTTCAGGCTCTGCGCTCCGCCATCATCGCTGACGCTGCGGATGGCACCATCACCTCGGCCGGCATCATGCGGGCCCTGCCCACCGATTTCCGCCTCGCGGATTTCTGCAACACTTACACCGGTGCCCAAAACCCCTGCGACGAGGGCCGTTGCAAGCCTGGCGCCGGCGGCGCCCAGTGCACCTCGCTCCTCTCCTGGTACGTGTTCCTGCCGAAGTGCATCCAGGCCAACCAGGTCATGGAGCCCGTGGCTGAAGTGAGGCCTGCCCCCGCCCCTGCTCCCGCTCCTGCCCCCGAGCCGATCCGCGGCCTCTGGTGAGCCCACTCGCTCATGGGTGCTTGCCCCGGCTTCGCCCGGGGCTTCTTTTTGGGGATGGATCCTTTGGCCACTGCCCCTCCAGCACCCCATGGCGCAATCGCTGGGGAAGCCGAACCCCGAGATGGGCCGCAAACCAGCTCTGGAGCTGTTCCAGCTCCTCCGGCTTGAGACCAGCGCCGATCAGCGAGGCGCGGTAGGGGGCAGCCGGCGCAAACCAACGCTCCAGGAGCCGTTCGCCAAGCTGGAGCGTCAGAGGTTCTTCCCACTCCTGCAGCCCCACCTGCCAGCCCATCTGCTCCATGGCGGCGGCCAATGGAGCAGGAACGAGATCCTGCTGCGCCAACCCCTGCGCTTCTGCCTCCATCACCCGATCCAGAAGCGTGGAGATGGCCGCCCCCACCCCCTCGGGGCTGTTCTGCAGCGAGCGCAGGGCGCAGGCCGGACCGAGCAAGGGTTGGCTGAACAGCAAGCGCACTTGCGCGCCAGGTGCCGCAAGCGCAGAGAGTATTGGCGCCCAGTGAAGGAGAGCTTCATCCGTGCTGCCCAAGCGGGGCTGACGCCCCACGATCCATTCAAAGCGCTCACCCCTGGCGCCCAATGCCTGGAGGGGTTGGGGGTCGTCTTCCGGCACCACCACCAATTGGGGCCGCACCAGAGGATCGAGAACCTGCACCTGGGCCTCCAGGCGCTCCAAATCCTCTGCTGTGGGCACGGTGAGCACCACCTGCCCTTCCGTGGCGTCGTGAAGCGGATCGAGGGCCCAGAGCAACGAGCGGGCTTGCAGCACGAGCACCCGATCCAGCCGGCCCGGATGGTGCTCCCCCCAAAAACGCTGGCGCAACAGATCAAGCCGTTCTCCCTCCGCAGTGGCCTGGCGGGCCAGCCAGCGCTGGAGCAGAGGATCCTCTGGACTGGAGCTGAAGAACTCGCCCAACTCCTCCTGCTGCTCGGCAACGGCCGCCAACTGGGCGGCCCGGCGCTGTCGCAGGGCCGTTCGTCGCTGCCCCTCCCAGCCCAGGCTTCCCGGCTGCCAAAACACCTGCCCCTGCAAGGCCGAGGGCAGGTATTGCTGAGCGACCCAGTGCTCGGCGTAAGCGTGGGGGTAGCGGTAGCCCTGCCCATCGCCGAAAGCCTGGCCATCGCGATGGGCATCGCGGAGATGGGGCGGCACCTGTTGCTTCTGGGCTTGCCGCACCAGCTTGATGGCGTCAAACACCCCGAGGGTGCTGTTGCTCTTGTCGGTGCTCGCCAGATAGAGGGCCGCCTGAGCCAGGGGGTAGAGGCCTTCTGGCAAGCCCACACGCTCAAAGCTGGCCGCACAGGCCTCTACCACCACCACGGCCAGCGGATCGGCCAGCCCCACATCTTCCCCTGCAGCAATGAGCATGCGGCGGAAGAGGAAGCGCGGATCCTCCCCGGCCTCCAACATGCGCGCCAACCAAAAGAGGGCGGCATCTGGATCGGAGCCCCGCAACGATTTGATGAAGGCGCTGATCGTGTCGAAGTGGGCGTCGCCCTGTTTGTCGTAGAGCACGGCCCGTTGCTGGATCGACTCCTCGGCGATGGCCAAATCAATGCAGGTGTTGCCCTCTGCATCGGGCTCCGTGGTTTCCACAGCGAGCTCAAGGGCGTTGAGCAGGCTGCGGGCGTCACCGCTGGCCACATTCAGCCAGTGGGCCTCGGCTTCGGGTGACACGGTGACGCGACGGGAGCCATAGCCCTGCTCGCTGTCACGGAGGGCACGCTGAAGGAGGCGGCGCAGGTCTGGCGGTTCGAGGGGCTGAAGGCGAAACAGGCGGGAGCGGCTCACCAGAGCCTTGTTGACTTCGAAACAGGGATTTTCCGTGGTGGCACCGATGAGGGTGACGGTGCCGTTCTCCACCCAGGGCAGGAGGGCATCCTGCTGGGCGCTGTTGAAGCGATGCACCTCATCGATGAAGAGGATGGTGCGCAGGCCGTGATGGGCGAGCCGCTCCTTGGCCGCCTCCACCTCGGCGCGCAGATCTTTCACCCCGGCGAGGACAGCGTTGAGGCTGCTGAAATGGGCACGGGTGGAGCCGGCAATGATGCGCGCCAGGGTGGTTTTGCCGGTGCCCGGGGGGCCATGCAGGATCAGGTTGCCCACCCGATCAGCGCTGATCGCTCGGCGGAGCAAGCGACCCGGCCCAAGAATCGCCTCCTGCCCCACGAAGTCATCCAAGCTGCGGGGGCGCATGCGCTCGGCCAGGGGGGCAATCCGAGCCAGGGTTTGCTGTCGCTGGTGGCTGAACAGATCAGCCATGGCCAGGCCAGCCCCAAGCCATTCGCGCCGTCAGAGCATGCCTAAGCCAAGGGGCCACGGGAGGGGGAGCCGGGCAGCGCAGTGGTGGGATTGTGGAGGCGAGCACTGAAGCCCAGCAGATCGAAGCCACTGAAGAGAAAACTGATTCCCACCAGGAGTCCCAAAACGGAGAGCAGACCAGCCGGGCTCATGGTGAGGATGAACAGGCCAAGCACCAGGGTGACCAGCCCATTGAGCAGCCCCCAACCCCAGCCAGCGGCCTGGCGATGGGCCAGGGCCAGGATCGACATCACGATGCCTTCAAACAGGAACACCAAGCCCACGGCCAGGGCCAGAGACTTGATCTGGGTGGCGGCGGGCACCACACCGCCCTTGAACTGCAACAGGATCCACAAGCCTGCGTAGAGAAACAGGCTGGCCACAATCAACCGAAGGAAGCCATGCCACCGGTTGAGACGGGCGCCTCGGCTGAAGGTGTCAATCCAGCCCATCAGCCCCGCCACCAAAAAGGCCACGGCCACCATCACGGTCACCCCGGCGGAGGCCACCACCGGGAAAAAGAGCGCCAGCAGGCCCAAAACGATCATCACAATCCCTTCTGCCTGGGTGATCCCCTTCAAACGCCCAGCCTGCAGGGCCTGGCGGGTGAGTGGGGATTCCAGCGCGGCGAACTCCCCTTCATCGGGGCTGTTGAATGTGGCTCCGGAGGGCATCACAACATTGAGTGGCTAAGTCGACCCTAGGCAGGGATACCGATTTCGACATCTGTTGGAGCCTCAGAGATCGCTCATCACGAAGCCACCCTTGGCGCTGCCGTAGCGGGAGTTGACACGCAGCGATTTGCGGTCTTTCCGAGATGGTGTAGGTGAGCGCGGAACTGCCCTGCAGCCGGGCGCGCCCCTCTGCGGCAAGGGTGGGTGATGGCTGCTCAACCATGAGGGTTCGCAGAGCTTTTGCCCGTCGCGGGATGGCGGGGTGCGTGCCGTCGAATTCCGCTTCGGGCATCCTGCCGAGCACATCCATCACCCGCAGGCATCCCTGGGGGTCAAAGCCAGCGCGCGGCTCATGTAGGCATAGCCGACACGATCCGCCCCAAATTCCATCTGTTGGCTGGCGATGGCCAGATTTTGCACCTCGCTCTCGGAAGCATCCTGCAGGTCTTGCTCCATGCGGGCTGGGTCGGCATTGCCAGCGGGGTTGATGGGAAGGCTCACCCCTGTGGCGGTTTGAAGGATGTTGCTGAAGATGGACCAGCCTTGAGCAGAAGCCTGCCGGGACTTTTCTTTGCGGATCAGCTCCTGCTTTCTGTCGTCAAGACGTTGCTGAGCTTTGGCCAAATCCGCCTGCTTGAGGGGGATGTGCCGCTCCACATGATGCGACATTTCATGGCCGACCACACAGGCAATGGCATCGGCGTCGCCAGCGAGCACATCAAGCAAACCTGAATAAACAGCGATGAGATTAACCTCGGTTGCAAATGCATTCATGTCGTACTTCGGCACACTGACAATCCGCCAAGGAGTTGTATCCAGCTGATTGGCACGAGCCAATCGATCAACAATTCGATAGAGGAAGTAATAGGGCTCCGGCAGCTCTTTCTTTGCCTGTTGAAAAAAGGCCGTGTTTCGCGTCACCTGCCCAGAAGCCTGAGCGACAGACTGACCGTGAAGGAGCGCCGCGACGGCACCGAGCACAAGCCAGCGGAGAGGCCTAAACATGATTGTATAAAGGACTACAACCCTGCGAAAACTGCAGATTCACTTTACCATCACCAAGGGCATCGCTACATCGTGCACTTTTGTTGCAGTTTTATGCAATTTGACGGCAAGAACCAGGCAGATCAACAGCACCACTCCTGCAGATCAGCAGCTTTGCATAGGGCCTGGATCAAAATTCTATAAAGTTACAATAATCGTTGGCCCCACAAGAGCAGGAACCTCATACAAAGACAGGGTCGTAGCACACCCGACCCCAAGCCTGCGCGTCACAAGCCACTCCCCCTCGCTAGCCCGAGAGCGTCTTCGGTCGCAATCGCCGCTGGCATAGCCTCTGCCCTGCTGCACTCGAGCCCGGCATCCGCTGTATCCGTCGTGCGGATCCCCGAATCCTCCTTTACACCCGCAGCAGGCTTGATCACGTTCAGTGAATATCCACTGAACACGCAGAATCCCTCCTACACGCCAGCTCAATACGGCGGCTCCCCTGCCCAGCCAGATGTGTCCTTTGACGGCTGGTTCCTCAACCAGCTCCTGAGTCCCAATCCCGGCGTGGATTGTCCAGGGGGATCGTCGACCGGCTGTGTCGTCGGCATCGTTTCCAACCCGATTGCATTAGATCCAAGCGCCCCAAACACCTTCATCACAAGTGACGGAGCCAACCCCACCTCTCCCGTGCTTTCCGGATCTCCCCGGTTCAACGGACCTGTGGGCATCCTCTTCAGCAAGAATGTGGCGGGGGTTGGTCTCTCCGGTGGCTTTTTCGATGCGGCCAACAGCACGGCCATCAAGGCGTATGGCCGAGACGGAACACTGCTCGGGCAAACGGTGAACACGGGCACCGGCATAGAGTTTCTTGGCTTGGTGACCGACGATGGCAGCGAGAGCATTGCCGGTTTGCTGTTTTCCCTGGTTGGCCCAGAGCCTGCTGGCTACGCCATCGACAACGTGCGATTCGGCCTGGCAGGACAGGTGATCCCACCTGATGACCCAAATGAAGTGCCAGCGCCTCTGCCCGCCATGGGCGCAGCTGCAGCCTTTGGCTCCATCCGCAGGCTTAGACGGCTGAGCTCTCAGCTGAGACCCGCCTCTTTCGCTTGAGTTTCACCGAACTCGGCCGCCCGATGGCTGGGGGTTGCCCCAGCCATCGGTGATTCAGGCGGGATGGCAAGGAAATCCCTTTCAACCGATCCCGGACTTCTCCGGCTCAGAGCGTGGGCTGAGGATACGAGCGCAACCGCCGCCAGACCCGGGAGGGACGCTCGCCGTAGCGAGCAAGGTAGTCGCGGCTGAAGGAGGCGGTGGAGAGATAGCCGCAAGCCAGAGCCACCTCTGTGAGGCTTTGGCGACTGCCAGGCAGCTCCAGCAGGCCGCGAGCCTTGGCGAGCCGTTGGCGGCGAAGCCACTGCATCGGACCGCAGCCATAACGCTGCTTAAAGGCATGTTGCAGCGAGCGGCGGCTGTAGTGGCTGCGCTCCTCCATGTCTGAAAGGCTGATCGGCTCATCGATATGGGCAAGCAACCATTCCACCAGGGAGGCATGCAGGAAGGGCTGCTTGGCCACTTCCGCCGCCTCACTGGACTCCAGTAGATCGGGAACCAGCAGCATCACGATCAGCCGACGAATGAGGTCGTCGAGCCGAAGGATCGGATTCACCTCTCCGGCGATGGCCACCGATCGTTCCGCAAAGGCCAGGGCCTCCATCAACAGGCGCTGGGCACGATCGCGACGTGGATCGTGGCGGCGATCAAGGATGGAAGGCTGCTCCATTGCGCTTCGCAAGGCCAGCCCATCAAATCCCGGGCCGGCGATGGCATGGGCCACTGGCAGGAGAGATTCCGGCGCAAAGCTGAGGATGATTCCAGAGCAAGCGGTGCAATGGAGACGGAAGCGCGTGCGGGCCGCAGGAATGAACAGACAGGAGCTGCGGAAGCTGAAGCGTTGGCGCTGGATGAGGAAATGGTTGGTGCCGGCCGGATAGGGGAGCACCAGTTGGGCATCGGATAGTTGTTCCACCTCCCCATCTATGGCCGAACCCCAGGTGGACAGGAGGGTGAGATCTCCAAGGCGAATGCAGCCTGAATAGTTCAAGAAGGGCTTGTTGGGCTCTGGGTGGTCCCAGGTATGCACGTGCAGGGGGAGAAACGTGCCCACCACGGAACCGAAATCAACGGTGCTGTTGGAGGCCAGGGATGCACCCGGAAGCTTGATGAAGGGGATGGCCGCTGCGGAGTCGATGGCCAATTTCTGAAGTCGTGCAGAAGTTGGTGATGGAGTCAATCAGAAGCCGAAATCAACGCTCAAGCAAGCTTGCTTTTCGTTTGAAAACATTAGCGACCGCAATG
The DNA here is from genome assembly GCA_046081785.1 of Cyanobium sp. Taxonomy (GTDB): domain Bacteria; phylum Cyanobacteriota; class Cyanobacteriia; order PCC-6307; family Cyanobiaceae; genus Cyanobium. Next base: position 2,136 of record JBJTWN010000125.1, on the reverse strand, counting down.
GCCATGGCCCCTGCGAACCTGCATTCAGCGCAGAAACGCGCAGAAAACGACAACCCCCCGGGGCTGGATGCCCGGGGAAAAGGGGCTGGGTAGGTTATCGATCGGAGCTCCTCAGCCGTTTCCATGCCCCTCAACGAATACAAAGCATGCGCCGCTTTTCCTGGCGTGATCGGCCGCACGGTGGAGGTGTCAACCCCAGCCTGGCCAGAGCCCCGGCGGGCGAAGCAGGGAGCGCCGAATGTGCTCTTCATCGTGCTGGACGACACGGGCTTCGGCCAGCTGGGCTGCTACGGCAGCCCCATCGCCACCCCCAACCTGGACGGGCTGGCCGCCGATGGCCTGCGGTTCAACAACATGCACACCACGGCGCTCTGCTCCCCCTCGCGCTCCTGCATGCTCACCGGCCGCAACCACCACTCCAACGGCCTGGCCTGCATCACGGAGGGATCGACGGGATTTCCCGGTTCCAACGGCATCATCCCGTTTGAAAACGGATTCCTCTCCGAAATCTTGTTGCAGCAGGGATACAACACCTACGCCATTGGCAAGTGGCACCTCACCCCTGCCGAGCAGACGTCGGCGGCGGGCCCTTATGACCGCTGGCCCCTTGGGCGAGGCTTTGAGCGCTTTTACGGCTTCCTGGGGGGTGACACCCATCAGTACTACCCGGAGCTGGTGCGCGACAACTCCCAGATCGAACCGCCAGCCACCCCCGAGGAGGGCTACCACCTCACCCCCGATCTGGTGGAGAAGGCCAAGGCGATGATCGCCGATGCGAAGCAGGTGGCGCCAAACAAGCCTTTTTTCATGTATTTCTGCACGGGCGCCATGCATGCGCCCCACCACGTGCCAAAGGAATGGGCCGACAAGTACAAAGGCCAGTTTGACGATGGCTGGGACGCTTATCGGGAGAAGGTGTTCGCCCGCCAAAAGGAGCTGGGCATCCTTCCTGAGCACACGGTGCTCTCCCGCCACGATCCCGACGTGCCGGATTGGAATGGCCTCTCGGCGGAGGAAAAGCGCCTGTATGCGCGCATGATGGAGGTGTTCGCCGGCTTTCTGGAGCACACCGACCATCACATCGGCGAGTTGATCACCTTCCTCAAGGAGATCGGCGAATACGACAACACCATGATCATGGTGATCTCCGACAACGGGGCCAGTGCTGAGGGGGGACCGACGGGATCGGTGAATGAGGGCAAGTTTTTCAACAACGTGCCAGAAAACCTGGAGCAAAACCTGGCCGCCATCGACGACATCGGCGGGCCGAAGTATTTCAACCACTACCCCTGGGGCTGGACCCACGCCGGCAACACTCCGTTTCGGCGTTGGAAGCGGGAAACCTACCGGGGTGGCACCAGCGATCCCTTCATCCTGAGCTGGCCCAAGGGCATCGCCGCCCGTGGGGAGATCCGCTCCCAGTATTGCCATGCGATCGACATGGTGCCCACCGTGCTCGATGCCCTCGGCATCGAGGCGCCCACCTCGATCAAGGGGGCGACCCAGCGACCGATCGAGGGCGTCTCCCTGGCTTCCTGCTTCGTCGATCCCGCCGCCCCCAGCCCACACATCACCCAATATTTCGAGATGCTGGGCCACCGCTCGCTGTATCACGATGGCTGGCGGGCTGTTTGCCCCTGGCCGGGGCCGGCCTTCAGCGAAAGCGAGCATCGCTTCGGGGATCCCATCACCTACGAGCAGCTGATCCAGCTGGATGCCCACGGCTGGGAGCTCTACAACCTGGGGGAAGACTTCGCCGAAACCAACAACCTGGCGGCAACGGAGCGCGACCGGTTGATCGCCATGATCGGCATGTGGTACGTGGAGGCGGGTAAATACAACGTGCTACCGATCGATAGCCGCACCACCCTGCGCTTCGCCATTGAGCGGCCCCAAATCGCGCCGGATCGGGAGCGCTACATCTACTACCCGGGCACCCAGATGGTGCCTGGCAACGTGGCGCCACGGGTGCTCAATCGGCCCCACAGCATCTCGGTGGAGGTGGACGTGCCCGGGGGCGCTGCCGATGGGGTGCTGTTCAGCATGGGGGGCAACGACGGTGGCTTTGCGATCTACGTGCTGGATGGCGTGTTCACCTACGGCTACAACTACGTGGCCGACAGCTACTTTTATGTG
>JBJTWN010000124.1:0-5541 GCA_046081785.1 Cyanobium sp. | reverse complement strand
CTACATCGACGGCCACGTCGGCCAGTGGATGGCGCCACCAGAGGTGCTGCAGGAATTTGCGGAGGCCTTCTGGATGGCGGGGCACCAGTTGCACGCCTATATCAACGGCGATCTCAGCGCCGACCTCTACCTCGACATCCTGCGCCATCTGCACGAGCGCAAACCGCGCTTCGGCAACCGCACCACTCTGGAGCACTTCGCCTCCACCACCGAAGACCAGTGCCGCCAAATGCAGGAGCTGGGGATGCTGGTGTCAGCCAACCCCTACTACCACCACATCCTCAGCGATGTGTTCAGCGATCAGTGGCTCGGCAACGACCGCGGCTCCGAGATGGTGCGCCTCGGCATCCTGGAGCGTCTGGGGATTCCCTTCGCTCTCCATTCCGACTGCCCGATGGCCCCCCTCTCCCCCCTCACGCTGGCCTGGGCCGCCGCCAACCGGGTCACGATCAACGGCAACGTGCGCTGCCCCGAAGAGAAGGTGAGCCTGCACGCCGCCCTGCGGGCGATCACGATCGATGCGGCCTGGATCCTGCGCAAGGAGAACGAGATCGGCTCGATCCGCTCCGGGAAGCGGGCCGACTTCTCCGTGCTGGCCGAGGACCCCTACGACGTGGGTGCAGAAGGCCTGCGCGACATCGCCGTGACGGGGGTGGTGTTCGAGGGCGAAGCCCACCCGCTCTGAAGCCTCCGTGCCGCTTCCTGGGATTCCGTTGCTCCGCTGCACCCTCGCAGCTATAAGGGGCCATCGGTTCCGGGAACGCAGTGCATCCATGCCCTCACCCCAGGTGGCTCGCCACAGCGCTGCACCGGGGCCACACCCTGGCTGTTGGCATCAGCCTCCTGGGATGCTTTGGCACTGTGATCCCCGCGCCAGGCAAGGCAGAGGCAGCTCCCCCGGAGGGTGTGGAGGTGGTGCCGGCTGACCCCAAGCCGCTCAAGACCGAGTCGCCCGAAACTCAGCCGCTCGACCCCGATCCTGGTCCAGGCAGCGCTGAAGCATCTTCCGAGCCTGGCAGCACAGAAGTCGAAAAGACTCCTGCTGCGGCGGCGCCACCAGGGAAAGACTTGTGGAACCGAGCCACCTTTTCGGGCGACTTGTGGGGCGCACGGACCGACCTGGCCAGCCGTGGCGTGAACCTGCGGCTGTTTGCCACCGGCTTTTACCAGGGGCAATGGTCAGGAGATGAGGGGTTCTTCACCGCTGAGGATGGCCGCGGAACCAGCTTCCTTCCAGGGGGGCGGCTGGATGCCCTGATCGATCTCGACACCACGAAACTGGGGCTGTGGCGTGGCGGCGGGTTCCATGCCCACCTGGAGCTGGAGGGTGGGCGGGTACCGGGATTCCGCGGCGGAGCACTCTGGCCGGTGAATGCAGGCGCAATCCTGCCCCTCTCCACCCCAGAGGAGTTGGAGGCCACATCGCTGTATTACAGCCAGCAGTGGGGCGGCACCAGCCTTCTGGTGGGCAAGATCAACGCGATTGATCTGCTGGCAAATGATCCCTTCTTCGGCGGATGGGGCATCGACCGGTTCATGAACATGGCCTTCGTGGCTCCCCCAAGCGGTGTGGTCCCTCCGGTGATCATGGGTGGTTTGCTGGCCCAGAAGATCGGAGAGGTGAGCCTGTCGGCGATGGTGTTCGATCCCTCCGATCAGACTAACAACTACTGGGTCAATGGATTGTTCGAGGACGGCGTGAACGTCTCGCTTTCCGCCCAGTGGAATGGCCGGGCCTGGGGACGCGCCTCCAACCTCGGGGTGACCTATACCTTCAGCAGCAAGGAGTCGGTGGATCTGCGTAATATCCTGCTGCCCTCCGAGCTTCAGATCAGCGCCCCTACGTATCCTGATAATTTCAGTATTCAATTTGGCCATACATTGTTTCCCAGCAAAGTGCGGCCAGGCAAGGGAATCGGGCTCTACGGCAAGGTGGGTGGAACCAGAGGAAATCCCAACCCGATCGGCTGGTCGTTCGTGGGGGGAATCACCGGTGAGGGGATGTTCGCGAACCGACCCTACGATGGCTTCGGCATCGGCTTTTACTACTACAGCTGGAGCCAAGCCTTGGAGGACACCATTGATCCTCTTGTGCTGCTCGATGACGAGAAGGGCCTTGAAATCTACTACAACTTCGCCGTCACCCCCTGGTTCATTCTCACGGCAGACCTGCAAGTGATCGATCCAGGCAAGTCCAACTTTGCCAGCGAAACCGTGGCGGCCCTGCGGGCCAAGTTCATCTTCTGAACGGACCATCCTCCCCTTCCATGCCGGTCCCTTCCTTTGAGCTCCCCCCCTATTTCGACTATGGGGCCACCTTCCTCTGGGCCCTCAGCGGTGCCCTTCTGGGGGCGCGAAAGGGCTACGCCATCCCTGGCATCCTCACCGTCTCGTTTGTTTCCTCCGTGGGGGGCGGGCTCCTGCGTGATGGGCTGTTTCTTCAGAATGGCCCGCCGATGGTGCTACGAACCCCGGGGTATCTGGGCCTGATCGTTGCAGCTGTACTCATCATCTTGCTGGTGGGTGGCCCAATCCAGCGCCTGCGCCATCTGCCGCACCTGATCGGCATGGTGGATGCAATCGGTCTTGGTGCCTATGCGGTGGTCGGGATGACCCTGGCACTGGAGGCAGGCCTGAGTCTTCCTGGCGTGGTGCTAGTGGGAATCGTCAACGCGGTGGGTGGTGGCATCCTGCGCGATGTGCTGATGCGGCGCGAGCCAAGCATGTTCCTGCCAGGGACCCTGGAGGAAGTGTTGGCGCTGCTGGGTTGCCTGTTGTTCGTGCTGCAGGTGAGCGCATTGGGATGGCCGCTGAGGGCAGCAGCCTGGCTGACGATCGGCACGATCTTTGTCCTGCGGTTTAGTGCCATTCGCTATGGGCTCCGCTCCAAGCCGCTTCCCGCTTTCCGCGACTTCTGGGAACAGACACGCGAAAAGTGAGCCCAACGCGGACTCCAGGCATGGGCGTAAGGGGTTGGCTCAGGGTGCCAGGAGTTCCTTGATGACAAGCGCCTGCAGCTCCATGGCGTTGAAGATCAGCGTGAGACCCAGGGAGAGCTGGATGATCCCGAGCACCAGGCCGAACAGTTGCAGCACTCTGGGCTTGAGCACCTTGAGGATCGGTTGGGAGAAGAGCATCGCCAGCAGATTCAGCACCATGATCCCCACCAGAGTGGTGAGCAGCCCGGAGAGATTGCCATCCACCTCCTTCACCAGGGTCGATACGGTGATGATCACCGCAATGCCGTAGGGCGTGAGGATCGTGGGAAAGGCCAGCGGTTGCAACGCCAGATCCAACGCGGGCTGCTCCGGTGGCGGCACCGGCGATGTGTCGTCATCCCCATACTGCGACAGCACGATCCGTAGTGCGATTAGGAACAGAACCACGCCAGCAGAGGCAACGATCGCGGTGAGTGGGATGTTGTATTTGATCAGCAACTTGTAGCCGACCAGGGCCAGCGCCACAGATGTACCGGTGGAGATGAGGAAGCTGCGCCAGGCCAGCTGACGGCGCAGGGAAGCCGTGGCATTGCGCGTGAGTTTCAAAAACGCTGGAATGATCTTCAGGGGCCCAATGGTGAGAAAAAAGATCGGCACAAGACCACGATAGGTTCCTTCGTTGCCGTAGAAAGCACGGATCTTGGGAACTAAGCGTGCCTGAGCCTCTGCCATCGAACCGAGATCAGCAGCGCTGGCATGGGTGGGAAGAAGAAGCTCACCACAGAGCACAAGAAGCAGAACGGTCGTCAGCAGAAAGATGAGCCGTTGGCGTTGCACGAACAATGAATGTCAGATCCTGCGAAGCGTATGAAGACAGCGGTAGTGGCACCACCAGCCTTCATCGAACGACATGAGACCAGGCAGGTCTCATGCCAGCGGCGCCCAGCAGGGGGAAAATGGGATCGATCTCTTTATCCGGCTCAGGTGCCATGACCGTTGCTGTCCTCGGAACCGGCCTGATGGGCCGAAGCTTCGCGCTACATCTGCTTGCGAGCGGCCAGAAGGTACATGTATGGAATCGCCGTGCCGAGAAGGCCCAGGCTCTGGAGTCGGCCGGGGCCGTGGCCTTTGAGCAGGCGGATCAGGCCGTTTCCGGCGTGGATCGAATTCACCTCTCGCTTGCCGACGATGGGGCCGTTGACGACGTTCTCGAGTCCATTGCGTCCGCAGCTCCAGCCCTCGCGCCGATCATCGATCACAGCACCACCGGACCCGGACCAACGGCAGAGCGATCGGCTCGCTGGGCCGCACGTGGCCACATCTATCTGCATGCTCCCGTGTTCATGGCGCCTGGCAACGCGGAGGCGGGGACTGGGTTCATGCTGCTCTCGGGAAATCCGGAGCACTGCGCACAGGTGATACCGGCTCTCGAAGCGATGGCCTCCAAGGTGGTGAATCTAGGGCCGGATCCTGGCCGGGCTGCAGCGTTCAAGCTGATGGGAAATCTGGGTCTGCTCAGCATGTCGGCGGTGGCCGGTGAGGTGATGCGGTTTGCCGCAGCCTGCGGCATTCCAGCAGCGGAGGCAGCGGGCCTGTTTCAGGTGTTCAATCCCGGCGATGTCCTGCCGGAGCGCGCCATGAAGGTGGCTGTAGGTCCTTATACGCCGCCATCGGCCACCGTGGCCATGATGCGCAAAGACCTGCGCTTGATGGTCTCAGAAACTGAGCAGCAGTCGATCAGCATGGCCATGCTGCCAGCAATGGACGATCTCTTCAGCGCTGCCATCAGCCGTGGAGAAGGGGCATTGGATGTCACCTCCGCCTTTCGGTACCCGATCACACCGCAGGTTTGAGACTACACATAGAGTCCTTGGATAAAGCTACTCTTGGTCGTCATTTCTCGGCCCAACGCTTGCCATCACCAGGCCGCAGTGGGCGATTGCAGTAAATCGACAATTATTGATGGCGGCTCTGGTGTATGGCGATGTTGGGCATAGCAATATCAGACGGGTTTGAATCCAATTGCATAGATTGACTCAAAATCACGACCAAGCAGGTCAAGTTCCTGATCGAAACTCCTAAGCGAAGCCCCTTCAAAACCAGCTTGCCTAAGCAGGCTTGGCAGGTTTTCTTCGTCAAACATAAACTTATGGTGGCCTCCCATGAATGCAATATAGTTGACTTGATCAATCAGGCTTCCGGTCTCATGCCATCCTTGCTGCCAACATTTTGAAGATGTCCTGTCGAGGAAACACCGGCCATTCAGATAAGCTTCAATGTAAAGCCTTGCGTTTGGGACACATATGGATATGCTTCCTCCTGGCTTAAGAGACCTGTAGCATTCCCGCAGAAGTGCCGTCAGGCCCTGTACTGGAATGTGCTCTAGGACATGGGAAGCATAGATAGAGGTAACTGTAGAGTCAGGAAAAGGCATGCCATCAATGAGATCCCAATATAGATCGCACGAGAAATTGCGATCCAACGTGAACCATCCGTGCTTATTGGTTTGCTCTCCCGCCCCGATTTCTATCCGTATTTGGGAGTTGGCTATCAACCCATTGAGAGACCTTGTTCAGGGTATGTGATTTCATGAGCTTAGTGG
>JBJTWN010000123.1:0-17092 GCA_046081785.1 Cyanobium sp. | reverse complement strand
GGTGCCGCACGATGTCGTCCCGGGTGCGGGGATCGGCCGTGGCGGTGAGCGCCAGTCGGGGCACCGCTGGAAAGCGTGTGGCCAGCTGGTCGAGTTGCCGGTAATCCGGCCGGAAGTCGTGGCCCCACTGCGAGAGGCAGTGCGCCTCGTCGATGGCGAACAGGGCCAAAGGCACGCCCGCGAGTCGACTCAGCCCTTCCCCGCTGAAGAGCCGCTCCGGAGAGACATAGAGGAGTTTGAGCTGGCCCCTCTCCAGGGCGGCCCAGGTGGCGGTGGTGTCCTCCGGCGCCAGGCCCGAGTGGAGGGCCGCGGCGGCCACCCCTTGCTGGCGCAGGGTTTCCACCTGGTCGTCCATCAGGGCGATCAGGGGAGAGATCACCACGGTGAGGCCCTCCAGGCAGAGGGCCGGCACCTGATAGCAGAGCGACTTGCCTCCGCCGGTGGGCATCAGCACCAGGGCCGATCCTCCCGCCAGCACGTGGGTGACCACGGCTTCTTGGGGCCCGCGGAACTCGGCGTAGCCAAACACCTGGCGCAGGATCCGCCGTGGATCGGCGGTGGGGAGGGTTGCTGTCATGGGAGACCGTGCCGTTGGCCGGGGTGGTCAGGAGGGAGCCAAGGATTCAGTGCCACCCCGTGGAACGGATCGCGCCAGCACATCGACGCAACGCCCGCACAGGGTGGGGTGCGTCGGATGGGTGCCGATGTCCTCGCTGTAGTGCCAGCAGCGCTCGCATTTGCTCCCTGAAGCCCGGGCGATCCGCACGGTCACCCCACCGTCTTCCGCTTCGGCCAGCACATCGTTGGGAGGCGTGCCGCCGATGTGGAGAGCGGACACCTGCAGCCAGTCGGTGAGGTTGTCCACCTCGGGATGGGAGCTGTTCCCCAGGGTGGCCAGGGCGTCGCGGAGGGGATGGGACCCCCCCTGGTCGCTGATCTCCAGGTGCACTTGCGCTTCCAGCGAAGCGCCGATCCCCTGGCGTTGGGGCGAGGCGCTGTCCCCCCGCTGGCGACAGGCCTCCAGCCCCCGATTCACCAGAGGGCGCAAGACCAGCAGCAACTCTTTCACCTGGGAATCGGTCACCAGCGTGTGGGAGGAATCGGCGGCGGGCCGCCATTCCGGCGGCACGGTGGGCCAGCCCCTTTCAAACACCGACCGTTCCGCCACGGGATAGGGCAAGTTCTGCCAGATGTCTTCCGCCATGTGGCAGAGCACCGGGGCGATCAGGCCGGCCAGCCGCTCCACCACCAGATGGAGCACGGTCTGGCAGGCGCGGCGGCGGAAGTCGGTGGCGCCACTCACATAGAGGCGATCTTTGGCGATGTCGAGATAGACGTTGGAGAGATCCACCACGCAGAAGTTCTGCAGGGCCTGGAAGAAGCGGTAAAACTCAAACCGCTCAAAATCCGCGCTGACCGTATCGATCAGGGCGGCTGTGCGGGCCAGCATCCAACGATCCAGAAGCGGCAAATCGTCAATGGGCAGCGCATCCCGATCCGGCAGGAAGTCGTGCAGGTTGCCGATCAGGTAGCGGGCGGTGTTGCGCACTTTGCGATACACATCCGCCAACTGCCTCACGATGCCCGGTCCCAGGGGCACATCGGCGGAGTAGTCCACCGAGCTCACCCAAAGGCGCAACACGTCGGCGCCGTAGGCCGGATCCCGCTTCTCGTTTTCCCCCCCCTCCACCAGCACCGTGGGATCCACCACGTTGCCGAGCGACTTGCTCATTTTGCGGCCCTTTTCATCCAGCACGAAGCCATGGGTGAGCACCCTGTTGTACGGCGCGTGGCCATTCACGGCGACGGAGGTGAGCAGGCTGCTTTGAAACCAACCGCGGTGTTGGTCGGATCCCTCCAGGTAGAGGTCGGCGGGATAGTTGAGAGGGGTGGGGGTCTCCTGGCCAACGGCCCCCCCGGCGACCTCCAGGCCCCCCAGCACCCCGGCCCAGGAGGAGCCGGAGTCAAACCACACGTCCATGGTGTCGGTGCCCTTGCGCCACCGTTCCGCCTCGGCGGCGTGGGAGGGGGGCAACAGCTCGGCTTCCGTGCGCTCCCACCACACGTCTGAGCCGTGGGTGGCGATCAGCCCCTGGATGTGGGCCAGGCTCTCGGCGTTGAGCAACACCTCGCCGTTGTCGCGGCGATAAAAGACGGGAATTGGCACCCCCCAGGTGCGCTGGCGGGAGATGCACCAGTCGCCCCGTTCCCGCACCATCGCCTCGATCCGGTTGCGGCCGCTGCCGGGCAGCCACTCCACGGCGGCGATGGCGTCGAGGGCCCGCTGGCGAAAGCCCTCCACCGAGGCGAACCACTGCTCGGTCGCCCGGAAGATCACGGGTTTCTTGGTGCGCCAGTCGTAGGGGTAGCGGTGGGCGTAGGCCCGCTCCCCCAGCAGGGCCCCGGAATCCCGCAGGGCTTGAATGATGGCCGGATTGGCGTCCTTGAGCACGTTGAGCCCGGCGAAGGGGCCGGCCTCATCCGTGAGGGTGCCCCCCTCATCCACTGGACAGAGCACCCCCAGGCCGTGGGCATGGCCGGTGTGGAAGTCATCCACCCCATGGCCCGGGGCCGTGTGCACCAGTCCGGTGCCCGATTCGGTGGTGACGTAGTCCCCCCCCACCACCACTGGACCGGTGCGATCCAGCAAGGGATGGCGGTAGAGCAACCCCTCCAGCTCGGCGCCTTTCAAGGTCACGAGGGGTTCGAGCGGCCGTTCCAGCTCCGCGCTCAGCCGCTCCACCAGGGCGGCGGCCACCACCAGATAACGGGGGGCCGCGGCGGCCCCGTCACGGCAAATCGCGTAGTCGAGTTCCCCGTTCACCGAGACGGCCAGGTTGGCCGGGAGGGTCCAGGGGGTGGTGGTCCAGATGGCCACAAACAGCTGCTCGCGATGGTCGTGGTCGGTGGGCCCCTCAATGCCGGCCAAGCGGAGGGGGGTTTGCAGGCTGGCCGGGAGCCCCACCACGGGGAAGGCCACGTAAACGCTGGGCGAGGTGTGGCCCTCGGGGTATTCCAATTCCGCCTCCGCCAGGGCCGTGCGGGAGCTGGGACTCCAGTGCACGGGTTTGAGGCCGCGATAGATGTGGCCGGCCAGGGCCATGCGCCCAAACACCCCGATTTGGGCAGCTTCATAGGCTTTGTCGAGGGTGAGGTAGGGCTGCTCCCAGTCGCCCCAGATGCCCCAGCGCTCAAAGCCCTGACGTTGCAGCGCCACCTGCTCCAAGGCGTAGGCGCGGGCGCGGCGGCGCAGCTCGAGCGGGGTGAGGGCCTGGCGTTCTTCCTGGCTCAGGGTTTGCAACACCTTCAGCTCGATAGGCAGGCCATGGCAGTCCCACCCCGGCACGAAGCGAGCCCGGCGGCCCTGGAGCAGGGCGTGCTTGTTGATGATGTCCTTGAGGATCTTGTTCAGCGCATGGCCCACATGAAGGGCCCCGTTGGCATAGGGCGGTCCGTCATGCAGCGTGAAGAGCTCGCCGGCGTTGTGGCGGCTCAAGCGCTCATAGAGCCCGAGCTCCTTCCAGAAGGCCTGCAGCTCTGGTTCACGCTTGCGGGCGTTGGCCCGCATCGCGAACGGCGTGTCCAACAGATTCAGGGTGTCCTTGTAGGACGAGCTGGTGGAAGCCGGTGGGGTGGACACGACGCCTCGGGCGGCAGGTGGGGATTATCCCGCCCCGCCTGCTTGGCTCTCGCCCGTGGGCTCTTCCGGGGCTGCTTGCAGCAGCGCATCGATCTCCTCGAAGTCGCTCACCTCCAGCACTCCGGGCGCCGGGCTGCTCTCAGCAGCGGCGGAAGCGGCTTCAGTTGATCTGGAGATGGTGCCCTCAGCGCTGGCCGATTCAGGTTCCCCCTCCTCCGGGCGCACCCAGCGCTTGCCGCTGGGTTTGGGTTGGCGCCGCTCCTGCCACCAGGCCAAAAGGGCCGCCCCCTTTTGGCCCGAGGCCTCCACCACCCCCTGCAGGGAGGCGCCCACCTGGCTGAGGCTGGTGCGCCACCGCTCCCAAGACCCCAACCGTCCCTGTTCCTCTGGCGTGAGCTGACGCCAGCGGCCTGCTCCCACCTCCACCATCAACCGGCCGATGAGCAGCACCCCGCTGATCACCGCCAGCATGGGTGAGCCCGTGAGTCGATCTGAACTGGTCACGAGCACCAGAGCCAGGAGCAACACCAGGGCCCCCCAGGCCGAGTCGCCGGGGCGGCTGAGTTCGGTGGCCAGGAGAGGGAGCAGCAGGAGGCCCAAACCCAACACCAGGGCCCCTAAGCCCGCAAAGGTGGCAACCATCGGCGGCCGTGGCGACGAGCCTTCATTGTGCTGCTCTGCATTGTGAGGATCAAAAAGCGGACTGGCTTGGTTACAGTTGCTGGGCTGGTTGGTTGTCTCCAACTGGTGGCAAGGCCCATCTGGCGGAATTGGTAGACGCGCTGGGTTTAGGTTCCAGTGGCTTCGGTCGTGGGGGTTCAAGTCCCCCGGTGGGCATCAATCATGTGCTGAGGAGCAACTAGGCCGCTGAACGCAGCAGCGCGTCCCCCAAGCGCCTCATTCGGCTCGTCTACTGGCTGCCAGCCTCCAGGCAGAACAAACTTTTTTATGTATTTTCAGAGATTGAAGTGAATTCTGAAGTGTATTCATGGTAACGAAGGAGGATCTGGAAGGGTTAGATCTTCTTTTGTGGCACGGCAACGGTCCGAAGGCTGCCAAGCAGCTTCATTGCAACCAGAGCACCATCTCCAGGCGGGTGCAGCGCTGCCTGAGCACGTTTGGTGTGCGCATCAAGCGCCTTCAAGGTGAATGGACCATTCTGGGCCCCTCTTTGCTCCTGCAAATGGAGCGGGAGATCCACCAGCTCGCTCGCTTGCTTGGCCAGCATCCCCTGCGTTTGGAAGGCTTTCCTGGCTACTCAGCCCCTCTGCTCAAGCCGCCACCGCCAGGCTGGATCCTTGGTCCACACGATTCCATGAGCACGGAGCGCCCCCTCACCCTCCTGCGCGAGCGCATCATCGATGTTTGGCTCACCGATGCGGCCGACGATCTCAGCGAATCCCTGGATTTTCCCGTGGAGGTGTGGCTCCTGGCTCGCCAGTCCGTCGGGCTCAGTGCTGATCCGCGCCATCCGTTGGCTGGTGAAACCAACGTGCCGCTCTCAGATGTGGTGCGCTTCCCCGTCCCCACGATCTCGGCCAATGGCTTTCCCCGCAGCCACGCCATCTGCGAGCGCTTGGGGTTGGGTTTCAAGGACGTGGCCATGTGTCGGTACGACGCCGAGTCTTGGCAGGGCATGACGGCCAATGCCTTCACCCTCACCTACGACACCCCCATGCACAGCCTCGTGTTCAAGGGTTTGGTGCCTTTGGATATGGCACCGCTCTTCAGCAATCGGCTCGCCCTGGTCTGCCGGGCGGATGTGGCGGAGCACGCCAGAGTTCAAGACCTGCACTGCCTGATGAAAGCCCGCCTGCAGCAGCTTCAGAGCCAACACCCCCGCCTCGATAGGCTGAAGGTGTTGCCATGACCCACCCCCCCCAGCCCCCATTGCAGCTGCCGCTGGCCTTTGGCAATCAACGCGCCAGGGTGGATCACGACCCTGATCAACTGGCGGACATGGTGAGCCGGGCCGTCCCCCTGCGCGACCTCTCCCCTCGCCACCCCTCCAAGCCCTTTGTGCACCGCGCCTTTCATGTGCAGGCCGCCACGCTGGGGATCACGGCCGCCGCCCATTCCCCTCTCCATGGCGCCAACTTCTCCGGCAGCAAGGCGGTGTTCACCTTGCCCATAGCGGGAGAGAAGCGCTTCCTGATCGATGGTCAAATCCACCGGGCTCGTGCTGGCTACTGCGCCCTTTTCTTGCCAGGCGAGGCTTATTCCCTGGAAACCACCGTCTGCAGCGGGGTCATGTTCAGCCTTTGCCCAAAGGAATTGGCCGCCGTGGCGAGCACGATGGCTGGTCCGGAGAGTGGCCAGAGTTTTGCACCGATCAACCGCCCGATCGAGCTCTTGGAGAACCATCCGCAGCAGGGAAAGATGCTCGCCTTGATGCGGCGCAGCCTGCAGCTGATTGATCTGGCCATTCTCAATGGTCCCTGCGTGCCCAAGCAACTTGGCTTGGATGACAAGCTGCAGCGGTTGATGGCGCTGCTGATTTACCCCCAGCTCTCCATCCACCCAGTTTCAGGGCAGGTCTGCCTGGAAAAGCACCAGACCGACGCCTTCGAGGCCCTGTTGGAGCAGATGCGGAGCGATCTTCTGGGCGATTGGACCTTGACCCGCATGGAACGCCAGGCCGCCTTGAGCCATCTTGAGTTGCAGCAGCTGTTCCAATCAGCTTTTGGTTGCGGGCCAATGGAGTGGTTGCGCCATCAACGCCTGTGTTGGGCTCGCCTCCGGTTGGAAGACACGCCATCGCTCTCGCCCCAAGCCCTGGCATTGCAGTGCGGCTATCACGATCCAAAACGTTTCCGCAGAGACTTTGAAAACCTGTTTCTGATGGCGCCGGAAAGCTTCCAACCAACCAAACTCTGAGTTCTAGGCCTGGGTTACAGCCAGCAAATCAATTTCAAGCCCAAAATCCGGATGGGAAAGCCGGGTCACTCCAATCAGAGTGCTGGGAGGGGGAAGGTCTTTCGGCCAGGGCTGGGGAAGGCTTTGATCGCGCTGCATGGCCAAAAAACCATCCATATCGAGCACATAGATGCGGCGAAACACCACATCGGCCCATGTGGCCCCAGCCGCTTCCAACTGAAGGCTGAGAGCCTCCATCACGTGCACATATTGGCCACGCAGGTCCCCCACCGCTACCGGCCCGTAATCGGCGTCAGATGGGGTCTGGCCGGCGATGAACACCAAGCGGCCTGGGGCGGCAACCGAGATCACCCGTGTGTAAGCCGGATGGCGAAACAGCTCAGGAGGATTGATATGGGAGCGTTCAAATGCCATTCCCTAATTCCGATCCACATAAGCTCGGCATAATTTTACTGACCCTGACCCTGCACCCTATGACTTGCCGAGTGCCAGCTGGTTTTTGTGGAGGCAGCTGAGCCCCAGGTCCCCTCGCCAGCTGAATGGCTCTCCCCTCACTTGCTGACGCGCTTGATTAAGGTGCATCCGGCTTAGCGGTGTCTTTCCCTGCTCCAGGTGATCTCCCCAACCCAGGATCGTCCGTCGCCCCCGATGGTTCCTCCCGAGAGCAGACTCCGATCCACTGTGGCGCCCTCTGTCCGCACGGTGCCCAGGGAGTTTCTAGACCCGCCGGCGCCCTGGAATCCGACGGTGGCCCTTTTTCTTGGTGGCTATGCCCTGGCAGGGCTATCGATTTGGGGATGGTTTGTGGGTGACTGGCCGTTGCCTCTGCTGTTGGCCTTGGGTTTTCTTGCCCTTCACCTGGAGGGCACCGTGATCCACGATGCATGCCATAACGCAGCGCACCCCCACCGCTTTTTCAATGCGGCCATGGGCCATGGTGCTGCTCTTTTATTGGGATTCAGCTTTCCGGTGTTTACGCGGGTGCACCTGCAGCATCACGCCCATGTGAATGACCCTAAAAATGATCCCGACCATATCGTGAGCACCTTTGGGCCGCTCTGGTTGATCGCTCCTCGTTTCTTCTATCACGAGGTGTTTTTCTTTAAGCGCGCCCTTTGGCGCGATAAGGAGCTGTTTGCTTGGGGCTTGGAGCGGTCGGTGTTCTTGCTGATTATTTTGGCTGGAATTCGTTTTGATTTCTTGCCTTTCATTTTTAATTGCTGGTTTGCTCCTGCCTTGATGGTGGGCGTCACCCTGGGGCTTTTCTTTGATTACCTTCCCCATCGCCCATTTCAATCCAGAAGCCGCTGGCACAATGCGCGCGTCTATCCCAGTCGTTTGATGAACTGGCTAATTATGGGACAGAACTATCACCTTGTGCATCACCTGTGGCCTTCCATTCCCTGGTTTGAATATCGACCTGCCTATCACGCCACGCGCCATCTTTTGGATGCAAAAGGCTCGCCGCAGAGGCTGGGGTTGTTTGAAACGCGCAGTGACGCCCTCAATTTCCTCTATGACATATTGCTGGGCGTTCGCAGCCACAAGCGGCGGCGCAGCCGTCTTCGGCCGCTTGCGGCTCTGATGCCAACGCGCCACGCGCGCAGAAGGGTGTTGGAGCTGCTGCATCGCACAGCTGTTTCGCCACTGCGCTAGCGAGCGCTTAAGAGTTTTCACCCAAAATTCTTGGCACCCGAAAAAACTCCCCTTCCCGTTGTGGTGCCAGATTCAGCAGATCCTCTCTGACGGCTGTCGGCTCCACCACGTCGTCTCGTGTCACGTTAGGCACTTCCACAGCCCTGGTGGTGGCGGGCACGCCTTCGGTATCCACCTGCTGCAGATGGGCCACGTAATCAAGGATGCGCTCGAGTTGGGTTGTGTAAGTGGCGATCTTGTCCTCGGGGAGTTCGAGTCTGGCCAGCTCGGCAACTTTGCGGACGTCGTCGGAAGTGATTTGGCCCATGGACACCAGATCAGTGGAGAAAAGCTTTCAAATCTTCGCTCAGGGCCGTGGCCGCCAGATCGAGAAAACGCTCGCCGTGAGCGGCTCGGGCCAGGAAGGGATCCGACCCCATGCGGCCGTCGGGATGCCGTTGGCGAAAATCCGCCGGACCGTGGATGGGCCCGGCAGGGGCTGGCTCTGGCAGGGCGCGCTGCTTGGCTTGCAAACTGGGCTCAAGCAGGAGGGTGAGGGCGATTTCGCTGGGGGTCGCGTGATGACCCTCCCGGTCTCCGTAGAGCTTGCGCGCCTCCTGCAGCACAGGGCCCGCCATGAACCAGTTGGCGAGTTGACAGCGCAGCCGGGCAGCCACAGGAAGCCCCTGGACTGTGGCACTGGTGTGAGCCTGGGCAAAGGCACTCCGGGTGGTGGCGATGTTGCCGCCATGGCCATTGATCACGAAGATCCGCTCGAAGCCATGGCGGGCAAGGGAGAGCACCACGTCATGGAGTACCGCCAGCAGGGTGGTGGGTTGGAGGCTCACAGTGCCAGGAAAGCCCAGGTGATGTTCGGCCATCCCATAGGCCTGGGTTGGGGCCACCAGCACGCCGGTGCGGCGACCCACTTCCAGGGCGACCGCCTCGGCGGTGAGGGCATCGGTGCCGATCGCCCCAGTGGGGCCATGCTGCTCTGTGGAGCCCAGGGGCAGGATGATGCCTTTGCAATGGGTGAGGTAGTCCTCTACTTCGGGCCAGCTGCGCAGCGCCAGACGGATGGCCTCAGCCGTGGTGGGCAGGGAGGTGGGGGCGGATGTCATGACGGACACGGACTGGAACCGCGAGCTGCCTAGAATTGTGCAACCCGCGGCAGCGAAATGTTGCACCGCAAGCTTGCTCAGTACTGCGTCGAGCAGCGGCCTGTCTGGGTGTTTCTCAAAGATCAACAATGTTGGTTGGAAGACGCCACCGTTGTGGATGTCGACGTTGATCTGGTCACCTTCCGCTACGAGGAGGAGGACGACGATGCAGATGAGCGCCAGAGCTGGGAGGTGTGTGTGCGATTGGATTCCATCGGGGCAGTCAGCACGAGGTTGGCCTCCGTCAACCGTCTGGTTGCAGTCGAGGACCTTGCCACCACAGGCGAATGTCCGGAAGCTGAGCGTCTCGGGCTCCCTTGACACTCGCTGAGGGCTTGTCCCTTCAGCTCGCCGCAAAGGGCACTCCCTGGCTCAGAAGCTCAAAGATGCTCGGAGAGCCAGTCTTACAATTAGTGTGCAGTTCCGTTCCCGTCGTAGTCATCGCTGTCGTAAAAGCCACCTTTGGTTCCAAAAAACAAGGTGCTCAGACAGAACAAACCACTGCTGACCAGTAAAACCGAAGCCAGGGTGAAGCCGTCGTTCATCAGGATTCGTCTCACATCCATTCATTGTGAGGGAATCGCAGGGTTCCTGCCGCAACTGTGTCTTGCTCACCACATGTGTTTGGCTCCAAATCAAAGGCTGCCTGGTCAACTAACTGGTCTGGCCACGCCGCTTTTCCTGACTCAGGCCGCCTTGGCGTTGGGATCGTTTCCCGAGCGGTGGGTCCTGTTGCTGGCGCACCGCTCGGAAGTCGCCCTTGGCACGCTTCCTGCCCTCCTTGGTTGGTCCAACTCCCACGCCAGCTCTTGATGGCGCTTTGGCAAGGTGCGAGTTAACGAGTAAGGCGCTTTGCTGGACAGCGGTTTTACCTTTCCCTTCCAGGCATTTCTATTGCATTGAGGCTTGACATTTGGCATCTTTATCAGAATAAGTTGATCTGATTGATTCAGCTACTCCCATCTCTACCCTGCGCTCCAAGCACCTCCCAAAAGCCTTCTTCAGCCGCCCCGCCGAGCAGGTTGCCCCTGATCTCATTGGCTGCCTGCTGGTCAAACGCCAAGAGGATGGCGAGTTGCTGTGGGGCGTGGTGGTGGAAACGGAGGCGTATTCACAAGCGGAGCCTGCCTGCCATGGGTACCGGCGCCGCAGCCCCAGCAACGAAACGCTCTTTGGCGAGCCAGGGCGGTTTTATGTGTATGTGAGCTATGGCATCCACCACTGCGTGAATGTGGTGACCGATCGCTCCGATTGGGCCAACGGCGTGTTGATGCGGGCTGTCGTCCTGCCACAGGAATCGGAGAGGGTGGCGGCAGGGCCGGCGCTCCTTGCCAGGCGATTTGGGCTCGACCGCCGCCAGGACGGCCTTCCGGCGCTGCCCGATTACGGCCTCTGGTTGGCGCCCCGACCTGCAAAGCTCCAGGATCGGATGGACCTTTGGCAGAAGGAGGATCGCCAGGTGGTGATCGCGACCACCCGCATCGGGATCCGAGAGGGCCAGGATCTGCCATGGCGTTGGTATCTCTGGCCCAGTCGCAGCGTCAGCCGCCGGGCCCGTGGCGATGCGGCCCCGCGCCGGTCGCTGGCGTGGGTGGCTGAAGCAGGATGGTTGGCATGAAGCCCTGGCGCCATTCCCACCTGTTGGATCTGGCCTCCTTCTCCTTGGAGGATTTCGCCACCGTGTTGGAGCTGGCTCAGCGCTTTCGGGCGCTCCCTGTGGCGGGCGCCCGCAAGCTCCCGGCATTGCAGGGCCGCATGGTGACCACCCTGTTTTTTGAGCCGAGCACCCGCACGCGCAGCAGTTTTGAGCTGGCGGCACGTCGCCTCTCAGCCGATGTTCAATCGTTTGCCCCCGCCTCCAGTTCCCTTGGCAAGGGGGAAAGCCTGCTGGATACGGCGCGCACCTACGTGGCCATGGGGAGCAATGTGCTCGTGGTGCGCCATCGCTGCGCAGGCGTCCCGCAGAAGCTCGCTCGCGACCTGGAGACCCTTGGTGCCGGTGTGGCAGTGCTCAATGCAGGAGATGGCCTTCACAGCCATCCCAGCCAGGCCCTGCTCGACCTGTTTACCCTGGCCCGCCATTTCGAGCCTGACAAACCGTCGCCAGAGGCTTTGAGGGGCCGACGCATTGTGATCGTGGGGGATGTGCTCCACTCGCGGGTGGCCCGCTCGAACCTCTGGGCTCTCACCGCCTGTGGCGCATCGGTGGTGCTCTGCGGTCCGCCAACCTTGCTGCCCACAAGCTTCGCTCAATTCACCGAGGCCCCTCCCCCCGGTCAGCAGGAGGATCCCATCATCAGCCGCGGCAAGGTGAGCGTGGTGCATCAGTTGGAGGAGGCTCTGCCAGCCGCGGATGCGGTGATGACTCTGAGGCTGCAAAAGGAACGGATGCATCAGCATCTGCTCACCAGCCTCGAGAGTTATCACCGTCGCTATGGCCTGAACCATCGGATGTTGGCTCTGTGCGGCAGGTGTGTCCCAGTGCTCCATCCTGGTCCGGTGAATCGGGGGGTGGAAATGGCTGGCGAGCTGCTGGATGATCCCCGCTACAGCCTGGTGGATGAACAGGTGCGCAATGGCGTGCCCATCCGCATGGCTCTGCTCTACCTCTTGGCAGCGGCCCTACCTGAGGAGTTCGCGCTCAAAGAAGCTTGAAACCTTCGAGCAGCAACCCGTAAAGCAATCCCACCCGAGCCATGTCCACTAGGTTGAGCAGCAGCTGATGGCGATCGCCCTGACGCAGATTTCTACGGTTGCGGATGCTGAACTCCAACACCGCCACGCAGATCACGGCGCCTATGAGGTCCATCAGGTTGAGAGCACCGGAGATCGTGCCCAACCCAACGCCAACCACAAAGCTGATCAGCAATGTCAGCAGCAGGAGGGACAGCCTGCGCCAGGGATTGATCGCCCAGTCCTGTAAGCGCGCATTGGCTTCTGCGATGCTGGCTTGGAACCGGGTTTGCTGATAGCGCAACAGGTTCGCCCAATGATGCAACCAGGTTTGCAGCTTAGGCCGCTTTCAGCTGGAGGGAAGAGAGGCAGGGCCGCTAATGGCCGATTCCATGGAACCCACTGACATGTCAGTGGGCCGGAAGCGCCGGCGGTGATCCCCATCACCCGGCCCGGAACCCTGCTCCCTATATCTACACCATTTCTGGTGGTGTGGCAGCCCTTTCACCCCACCCATAGGGGATCCCAATAAAAAAGCCCGAGGCCAAAGAGCCCGGGCGGGTGATGGGGACGCTGCAAGGAAACCGGTGAAAACCCATCAAGGCAAGGGGGGTGAGCCGCCAAAGGGACCGTCCCCTTGGCACTGGAGGACGGTACCTCGACCCCCATCCCTCAGAGTTCGCCCTCTTTCTTGCGAGGGGTTTTCCCTTCGAGCAACTCAAGCAAGGCTTCCATTTGTGCCATCACCCCGCGCAGTTCGCCCGCTTCTGGCAGCAGTCCGTCTTCGATCACCCCCTGGTGCATCTCCCGAAGCTCCTGGCGGATGTAGCGGAGGTGACTCACCACCTGCTCGCGTTTGGACTGCGACATCGCTTGTGTCGGGTTACAGCCCCTTATTTACCCCATCGACTGCCCAGATGAGGTTGGGCTTTCCACCATACGCTGTGTGGATGGCTCGATGCAGATCGCTTGTCTGCAAGGATTCCAGCAAGGTTGATGGGGAGTTGATGGAGAATAGGGGACTCGAACCCCTGACCTCTGCGGTGCGATCGCAGCGCTCTACCAGCTGAGCTAATTCCCCTTCCTTCCAATTATCCCCTCCCGTGACCCAACCCCTTCAAGAGTCTCTTGCCCCGATCTCCCAGGAAACCCTCGACGGCTTTGATGAAGCGGCAATTGCCGAGCTGGCCCGCCGTCTAGACGAGGACGATTACCCGAATCCCTTCGCCAGCCTCAACGATTGGCACCTGCTGCGGGCGCTCGCCATCCATCGACCCGATCTGGCCCAACCCTATGTGCATCTGGTGGATCAGGAGGCCTTTGACGAGGATTAACAGCGGGGATCGCAGGCTGGGGGATCGTCAGCCAGGCGATCTCCTCAGGCCGCTTCAGCCACCTCAGTGGTCGAGTCGACCTCATGGGCGGCTGGAGTTCCCTGCTGAAGGAGATCCAGAAAGGTGCGAAGCTGCAACCTCGGGATGTAGGGCCAACCTCCGTTGAGCTCCATGTCTTGAAGCAGACGAAAAAGAGAGCTTCGTTCTGAGGGGAGGCTGGAGCGAAATGGGCCGTCTTGGATGGAGCGATGGAGCCGCTCCAAACGGCGAAGCAAAGCAAGCAATGCCTCGGGATCGCCGTCATGGCTGGCAGCGATCTCCTCCAAGGCGTCCATGAGCGGGTTAATCTCCGCTTCAATCGTTGGATGGCCGAGAGGAGGCGTGGTGGAAGGGTCGGGCCTGGCGGCGGTCATCCTTAAAGGAAGGGCTCCTACAGGTTGTTGAGAGAGGAACGCAATCTATCAGTCATTGGGGAGGTGACCGGTAGGATCCGCGATAAGCCCAGTTCCGAACCGTTCCTGCGGCCACTCTCCATGCGTTTTCGTCCCTTGCTGGCCGTTGTGCTGGCGTTCTGCCTCACTCTGGTAACCGCCTGCAGCGGTGGCGCCAGGGCTGTTGATCGGAACAGCCTCACCTATGACCAGATTGTCAACACCGGTCGGGCCAACGACTGCCCCACCCTTCCCGATACGGCTCGGGGCACCATCCCCCTGGATGCTTCCTCCACCTATCGCCTCAAGGAAATCTGCTTGCATCCCTCTGAAGTTTTCGTCAAGGGTGAGCCGGTCAACAAGCGCCAGGAGGCCCAGTTTGTGGCTGGAAAAATCCTGACTCGCTACACCTCCAGCCTGGATCAGGTGTATGGAGATCTGAAAGTGGAGGGCAACACGCTCACCTTCACCGAGCTCGGCGGGATTGATTTTCAGCCCATCACCGTCCTCCTCCCTGGGGGCGAAGAGGTGCCATTCACCTTCTCCAGCAAGGAGTTTGTGGCCACAGGAAGTGGCGATGCCCTCTCCACCAGCACCGATCTGAGCGGCTCCTATCGGGCTCCTAGCTACCGCACCAGCAATTTCCTCGATCCCAAGGGTCGGGGCCTCACCACCGGATACAGCAGTGCTGTGGGCTTGGTGCCAGCTGGCGATGAGTTCAGTGGTGAAACCATCAAGCGGTATGTCGATGGCACAGGCACCATGAATTTCTCCATCACCAAGGTGGATGCTGACACCGGTGAGTTTGCTGGTGTGTTCACAGCCATCCAACCTTCCGATACCGATATGGGGACGAAGGCGGCGGTCGATGTGAAGATCACCGGAGAGCTGTATGGGCGGCTGGAGAAGGCCTAGTGAGTGAGGGGTCAACCCCACCTGGCTGAACCAACTTCAAGGGGGTCATCAGGCCCCCTTTGTTGTGTTTTGTGTCGTTCAGACCATCTGGGAGAATCCCCTTTGCATTGACGGTGTCCATGTCTGTTGCTCCCAGCGGTGCCGCCACCCGAGCCTCCTTGATTGCTCCCCATGGGGGATCCCTCGTGAATTTGATGCTTGGACCTGAAGAGCATGGCCAAGCCAAAGCCTCCGCAACCCGTCGTCTGGAGTGCAGCGACCGCAATGCCTGTGATGTGGAGTTGCTGGTGGTGGGTGGCTTTTCGCCTTTGCGGGGCTTCATGCACCAGGAGGATTACGACGCAGTTGTGAGTGGCTACCGCACCAGCAGTGGACTGTTGTTTGGTTTGCCAATCGTTTTGGATACCGATGATCCATTGATCGAGGTGGGGGAGCGCCTTCTGCTCACCTACAAGGGTCAGGAGCTGGCTGTCTTCACCGTCGAGAGTCGCTGGGAGCCCGACAAGGTGAAGGAAGCCTTGGGTTGTTATGGCACCACGTCACTGGAGCACCCCGCGGTCCGGATGATCGCCTGTGAACGAGGACGTTTTTATCTCGGTGGTCGACTTCAGGGTCTGGAGCTGCCCACCCGCGTGTTTCCCTGCCGCACGCCCGTGGAGGTGCGGGAGACACTGCCCCGCGGAGAAGATGTGGTGGCGTTTCAGTGCCGCAATCCCATCCATCGCGCTCACTATGAGCTCTTCACAAGGGCCTTGCAGGCTCCCAATGTGAGCACAGGCGCCGTTGTGTTGGTGCACCCCACCTGTGGCCCTACCCAGGATGATGACATCGCTGGTGAGGTGCGCTTCCACACCTACGAGCGTTTGGCGGAAGAAGTGGCCAATCCACGCATTCGCTGGGCTTACCTGCCCTATTCAATGCACATGGCCGGGCCCCGCGAAGCTTTGCAGCACATGATCATCCGCAAGAACTACGGCTGCACCCACTTCATCATCGGCCGAGATATGGCGGGCTGCAAATCCTCTCTGAGTGGCAAGGATTTTTATGGCCCCTACCAAGCCCAGGATTTTGCCCGCGACCACGCCACCGAACTCGGCATGGAAACGGTGCCCTCCCTGAATCTGGTCTACACCGAGGAGGAGGGCTACGTCACAGCGGAGCATGCCCAGGCAAGGGGGTTGCATGTGAAGAATCTCAGCGGCACCCAGTTCCGTCGCATGCTGCGGGGGGGGGAGGAGATACCTGAGTGGTTTGCCTTCCGTAGCGTGGTGGAGGTGCTTCGGGCGGCGGTCTGAGCATCCGGGGCGCTTGGGGCGGCCCAACCTTCCCACCTGGGATGGTTAAGATTCTTTAACTTCTCAATTCACTCGTCCGGAGGCGGATCCTTGAAGAAACGATGGCGGAACGCAGGGCTTTACGTCCTCTTGGTGATCGTGTTCATTGCCCTTGGCACGGCTTTCCTTGACCGGCCTGACCCCGCTCGGGCGCCGCGCACCCTCCGCTACAGCGACTTCGTTGAAGCCGTGCAGGACAACGAAGTTTCAAGGGTGCTGATCTCCCCAGATCGGGGCACGGCTCAAGTCGTTCAAAACGACGGTCAGCGTGCCGTGGTGAACCTGGCTCCCGACAAAGATCTGCTCAAGCTCCTCACCGATCACAACGTCGACATCGCTGTGCAGCCCAGCAGCGAGCCAGCTCCATGGCAACAGGCGGTGGGCAGTCTGCTCTTCCCTCTCCTGCTGCTCGGAGGATTGTTTTTCCTGCTTCGCCGTGCCCAAGCTGGTGGTGGAAATCCAGCCATGAACTTTGGGAAAAGCAAGGCCAGGGTGCAGATGGAACCCCAAACCCAAGTCACTTTTGGCGATGTGGCGGGGATTGAGGGGGCCAAGCTCGAACTCACCGAGGTTGTAGACTTCCTTAAAAATCCTGATCGATTTACAGCAGTGGGCGCCAAGATCCCCAAGGGTGTGCTGCTGGTTGGCCCTCCAGGTACTGGAAAAACTCTTCTTGCCAAAGCGGTGGCTGGTGAAGCGGGCGTTCCCTTTTTCTCCATCTCCGGTTCCGAATTTGTGGAGATGTTTGTCGGAGTTGGGGCCAGCCGCGTTCGCGATCTCTTCGAGCAGGCCAAGAAAAATGCCCCTTGCATCGTCTTCATCGATGAGATTGACGCCGTAGGTCGCCAGCGAGGCGCTGGCCTGGGCGGTGGGAACGATGAGCGCGAGCAGACCCTCAACCAGCTGCTCACCGAAATGGATGGCTTCGAGGGCAACACCGGCATCATCATCGTGGCGGCCACCAACCGCCCCGACGTGTTGGACGCAGCCTTGATGCGGCCAGGCCGATTTGATCGTCAGGTGGGGGTGGACCGACCTGATTACGCCGGTCGTCTGCAAATCCTCGGCGTCCACGCGCGTGGCAAAACTTTGG